>JAKQEI010000021.1 GCA_029573495.1 Bacteroidota bacterium
CGCGGTCTCGAGGTTGGCATTGCAGGTCCCCGTGAACTCGTACGTATTCCCCGTTCCCAGTGGTGCTGACACCTCCGTGTATACACCGCCACAGAGCTGGATGGCACCGTCGCAATCGCTCGTGCTCTGGCCCACCGCCACCGAAAGGGTGTTGATCAGGGCGAGCGGAAGAAGAAGACGTGGAGGATGGTTCATGGGCGTGCTTGAACGAGTGACGGCTGAGGCGCTGGTTCCGGTGCTTGATACCTGCTTGTTGCGATCGGCTGGCGGGTTGAAAATAGCAGGTTCACCGGCACCTCGGTGATATCGGTGGTGGACTACTTTCGCCTCATGCGTCCCAGCTCCTTCGTGCCCGCCGTGGCCATGCTTCTCACCACGGTCTCATACGCCCAGGATCCCCTGCGCTACGGCCGCGACAAGTTCCGCCAGCTCGACCAGGAGCTGCCCACGCCGAACGAGCAGCGCACCGCCAGCGGCGCTCCCGGCCATGCCTACTGGCAGATGAAGGCCGACTACGACATCCACGTGGAGATCACCGAGCCCAAGGCCGGGGAAGGCGTGCTGCCGAAGCTGACGGGCTACGAGACCATCACCTACCACAACCAGAGCCCGGACAAGCTGGAGTACCTGTGGCTGCAGCTCGACCAGAACATCTTCGAGCCGGGCAGCGACGCCAACACCACCCGTACGGGTACACTACCCGACAGCGTGGGCCTGAGCCAGCTGGACAAGTGGGTGAACCCCTTCGACGGGGGGTACAAGATCACCGGTGTCACCGATGCCAGTGGCGGCAAGCTGAAGTACACCATCAACAAGACCATGATGCGGGTGGATCTGCCGAAGCCGCTCGCGCCCGGCGCCACCTTCAGCTTCAAGGTGAGCTGGTGGAACTGGATCAACGACCGCATGAAGTGGGGCGGCCGGGGCGGCTACGAATACTTCCCCGAGGAGGACAACTACATCTTCACCATCGCGCAGTTCTATCCGCGCATGTGCGCCTACATGGACTACAGCGGGTGGATGCACAAGCAGTTCCTCGGCGCCGGTGAGTTCACCCTCGACTTCGGCGATTACACGCTCAGCATCACCGCCCCCAGCGACCACATCGTGGCGGCCACCGGCGAATGGGCCAACGCCTCAAGTGTGCTCACCGCCGCCCAGCAGAAGCGCCTCGCCCAGGCCCGCAACAGTTCCACTCCGGTCATGATCGTCACGCCCGAGGAGGCGTTGGACAACGAGAAGGAGCGCAGCAGCGGCACCAAGACCTGGGTGTACAAGAGCAAGAACGTGCGGGATGTCGCCTTCGCCAGCAGCCGCAAGTTCATCTGGGACGCGATGAACCAGTCGGTCAAGACGAATAACGTCCTGTGCATGTCGTACTACCCCAAGGAGGGCAATCCGCTCTGGGAACAGTACAGCACCAAGGTGGTGGCGCACACCATCAAGACCTACAGCAAGTTCACGGCCGATTACATCTATCCAGTGGCCATCAGCGTACACACCGACCGCATCGGCATGGAGTACCCCATGATCTGCTTCAACGGCGGGCGGCCCGAGAAGGACGGCACCTACAGCGAGCGCACGAAGTATGGCATGATCGGCGTGATCACGCACGAGGTGGGGCACAACTTCTTCCCCATGATCATCAACTCCGACGAGCGGCAGTGGACCTGGATGGACGAGGGCCTCAACACCTTCGTGCAATACCTCACCGAGCAGGAGTGGGACAAGGACTACCCCAGCTGGCGCGGCAAGCCCCGCAACATCGTGGACTACATGAAGGGCGACCCCAACGCCGCGCCGAACAAAGTGAAGGCGCGCATCGAGCCCATCATGACCAACAGCGAGAGCATCACGCAGTTCGGCAACAACGCCTACGGCAAGCCCTGCACCGCGCTCAATATCCTGCGCGAGACGGTGATGGGCCGCGAGCTCTTCGACCACGCCTTCAAGACCTATTGCGACCGCTGGAAGTTCAAGCATCCCACGCCGGCCGACTTCTTCCGCACCATGGAGGATGCCAGCGGCGTGGACCTCGACTGGTTCTGGCGCGGCTGGTTCTACACCACCGACCACGTGGACATCGAGCTCGCCAACCTCCGCTACAAGCGCATGGATCCGCGCGACCCCTTGCTGGCCGAGAAGCTGAAGCGCGAGGACAAGTCAGGCGAAGTGGCCGACCTCAGCCGCCAGCGCAACATCGACGCCAAGCTCGACTTCGTGGTGGACCGTGATCCCGCCATGCGCGACTTCTACAACAGCTACGACCCGCTCACCGCCACCGAGCGCGACATGGCCGCCTACGAGAAGTGGAAGAAGGGCCTGAAGCCCGAGGAACTCGCGCTGCTCAACGAAGACCTGCATCTCTACGAGCTCTCCTTCAAGAACATCGGCGGGCTGGTGATGCCGCTTATCCTGGAGTGGGAGTACGCCGATGGCACCAAGGAAGTGGAGCGCATCCCGGCAGAGATCTGGCGCATCAGCGACGACATCTCCAAGGTCTTCGTGAAACGAAAGGAGGTGAAGAGCGTCACGCTGGACCCCTTCCTCGAGACCGCCGATTGCGACCTCAACAACAACAGCTGGCCGCCGCGCATGGTGCCCACGCGCTTCGATGTGTTCAAGGAGCAGCAGTGGCGCCAGCCCAACCCCATGCAGATGGAGCGGAACCGGATGACGGGTGGGGAGATGAAGGGGAAGTAGGATCAGATGATCAGACGATCAGAGGATCAGAAAATGGAATGCCTGAAAGCCGTCATGTTAGTCGCGCTCATCATCTGATCGTCTGATCATCTTATTTGCTGATCGAGGGATGGGCGTGCCCCCTCGCAAAAGCCTTGGGGTCGCGTGCTGTGCTGTAGCCGGACTTGTCGCGGCTAGCGGTCGCGGGGCTACGGGGGCTTCCTTCGGTCGCCTCCTCGCTCTACGCGTCCGCAATGCCGCTCCTGCGCCGGGCTGCCGCTTCGCCCGCTCACGCAAGCAGCTTGTACGCATACTATTTGATGATCTGATGGCGTTGGCTGCTCCATGGTTCGCTGGAGTGGGGTCTTTGCCCTGGTGATACTTGTCTTCACCTGTTGGGCCATGTGGCGTTCACATGCAAGGGGTATCGCCTCGCTCGTGTTACCGGCCTTGCTGCTGGGCATCATCCTTCTGGGGTGAGCGCAGCCGCCCTTTGGCACTCACCCTCCCGCTATCGGCGCAATTGGGTGGAGGTCTTCCCCCTGGTCACCGCAGTGCTGTGTGTGGCCTTCTTTCTTGGGCAGTTACTGGCCACCTACACCTCCTGGCTGCGATGAACCGGGCGCAGATCGTCGTGCTGCAACGCACATTGGCCGGCGCGCTCGTTGGGTTGGCCGCATATCTGTGCTGGGGGCTGGGCATCGTTTCCACGATTGAAGGATACATCTGGTTCGACCCGTACATTGATACATGGTATGCTCCCGGCTACCGGCCCGAACTGGAGCGCCGGATCAAGGTGGGAATGTCCTGCGAGGAGGTGGAGGCGGTCATTGGGGCTCCACTGTTCGTGAGAGCACCGAACCGTTTCCAGCCGGGCCTGTTCGGCGCGGTATATACCAACGACGGTGGCCATGATCGGCGGCTCGGGATCGATCACAGCGACCCTCCCCACAAGTGCTTTCCTTATCACAAGGACTTCGCCTGGCACTACTTCAACGTGATGTATGATAGTACGGATGTGGTACGCACGGTCCATGGCGGCTGGGCCTACGACTGAATCACTCAGAGGTCTTCGTCCTCCCCACCTCTGTACCTTCAATGTATCTTTGAGCTACGCATACATCCATGAGCACCTCCGACCTCAAGCTCAGCCTGATGGAGCGCCTTGCCTTGGTGCAGGACGCTGGTTTCCTTCAGCGACTCAAGCAGATCTTCGACAAGGAGCTCGGTACGGGGGATGAGTTCACCGATGAGGAGCTCGCCGAGCTGCAGGAGATCGATCGTCGGCGCAAAGCGGGTCTGGATACCTATCTGTCCGTGGAGGAGGCCATGCCCATGCTCCGCGAGGGACGTTGGGCATGAACTACTCGGTGGTCGTTCGTGCGGCCGCCCAGGCCGAAGCGGTTGATGCGTTCCTTTGGTAAGAGGTGCGAAGCAAAGGGTTGGGAGTCCGCTTTGCGGATGCCTTGCAAGCCTGCTTGGACCAACTGGCCACCAATCCGAAGCACCAGAAGCGCAAGGGCGACTTTCGGCATGTGATGGTGGAGAAGTTCCCCTATCGTGTTGTGTTCATCGTTGAAGACAACACCGTGTACGTCTATCAGATCCGCCACACCCGCCGCGGACCGAGCAAGCGCTTCGGCCCCTAGCTCTGCTTCTCCGCCCACGCCTTGAAGCGCTCCTGGATCCTCGCGCTCTCCTTCTTGAACGCGCCGGGCATCAGGAGGGCCATGAGCTTCATGAAGCCACGCATGCGGAACTCGTTGTCCGAATGCCAGATGGTCCGTGACGGGCCGGCCTCCTCGAAGGTGTTCCGCACTTCGTTCCACACGCCGCCGGTCTCGTAGGTGCCGCAGAAGGCGCGTGGGAGGTCACGCTCCGTGATGGTCTCCACCATCTCGATCTCCCGCTTGCCCATCCGGTACCGCAGACGGCTCTTGGCGCCCACCTGTCCCGGCGTGCCACCGATCGGTTCGAAGCTGATGAGCGCGGGCTGCCATTCCTTCATGGTCGTCGGGTCGTCGAAGAGCTGGACCATCCGGTCGCGCGGCAGGTCGATGGTGATGCTGGTGCGGAACTTCATGTGCACCAAACTACTTACTCAGGCAATGGGTCCTGATCAGCTTGGAATTCCGTGGACCATCTTTGACCCATGGAAGTGGAGTTCATTCTCTACGTGAAGGACCAGCAAGGTAGCCGCGACTTCTACGCGCGGCTCCTCGGACTTGACCCAACGCTGGATGTTCCTGGTATGACGGAATTCGATCTCGGGGGATGTAAGCTCGGTCTGATGCCCGAGGAGGGCATCGCGCGCATGATCACACCTGCGATGCCGCATCCTGCGCAAGCCCATGGCGTTCCTCGATGCGAGCTCTACCTCATGGTGGCTGATCTGCCTGCTGCCTTGGACCGTGCCTCATCAGCAGGTGCCAGCTTGGTAGCACCAGCCGCCGATCGGGATTGGGGTCATCGCGTCGCCTACTTCGCCGATCCGGACGGACATGTGCTCGCGGTTGCGAGCGCCCTGCCGAGATAGGAGTGGTCCACCGGCCTGATCATCGCACCACCCACAGCCGCTTCGGCTCCAACCGGAATTGGACTTCGTGGCCCACTTCCACCGGTTCACCGTCGAGGTGCGCCAGCGTTCCTTCCTGCCAGACCGTCGCGCTGCGCGTCACGATGTTGGTGATGTACGGGCTCTTGTCCGCCTTGCCCGTGTAGATCTGCATGAAGGCCCTGATCAAGGGGAAGAAGCCCGGCTTGCGAACGACACGTACCTCCGCCCACCCATCATCCGGGCGTGATCCCGGACTGATCTCCGCCCCGTTCCCGAACTCGCGCGTATTGCAGAACACCACCATAAGGACCTTTTCCTCCGTGGTCTCGTGGTTCGCCTTCACCACCACCCGCATCGGCGGTGCTCCCAGGATCTCCTTCAAGATGATGCGCGCATACCCCAACATGCCCCGGCTCCTGCTCTTGTCGAAGGCATGCGCCACTCGCGCGTCGAAGCCGATGCCAGCTGTTCCGAGGAAGGGGATGTCGTTGAGGTAGCAGACGTCCATCTGTGCCGGTTCCCCGGTGAACGCGTGTCGGAATCCCTGCTCCGGATCAAGCGGCAGTCCAAGTGAGCGGGCATACCCATTGCCGCTGCCCAGCGCCACCACACCGAGCGGCACCTTGGTGTTCAACAGACCGGCGGCAACACTGTTGAGCGTGCCGTCACCACCAGCGCTGATCACCCGCTCCAGGCCGCTACGCACGGCCTCTTCCGCAAGTTCCTTGCCGTGAGCCGGGCGCTCGATCGCACGCACGTCCAGGACGATACCCAGTTCCGCCGCAACGCGCTCCGCCGTCTTCCGGTAGCGGAGGGCGTGGCCCTTGCCGGAGCGCGGGTTCAGGATGAGCATCATGCGTTTCATCGGCCTTGTACGAGATCGCCGCTACGCAGATGGCTGTTGAATTGCTGGATCGCTGCGCGGAGATGAAGGATCATGTCGGTCTTCAACGTTCCCAGTCGTGTGGTGTCCCTGTTGTCGGCGAGGGGGGAGGTCCCAACGACCTGGTGCCCGTCGAACTGCAAGTGTAGCCTTTCGCTCACGCATTGGTAGATGCCGTTGCTCGCCATGATCGCGATCCGCGGGGAATCCGACCGAAGGGCACTATGGCCGAAACTGAAGAAGGGCTCGTCGTGAACGATGAGGTCCAACACCGTGGGCAGGATATCGATGTGTTGCGTGACCCGCTCCTCTTCCTGTGGTGCGATGCGGCCGGGCATGTGGTAGAGCAGGGGCACCCAGTAGTCCGTGGCCTTGTTGTAGTGCTGTCCGTCGCGGTCGATGTCCGCCGTATGGTCCGCCGTGACAACGAAGAGGGTGTTCGTGAACCACGGTTGCCGCCGTGCGCTTGCGAAGAAGGCCCGCAACGCGTCATCCGCATAGCGCAACGTGGGATGGATCTTCAAGGTGCCCCCCTGGAAGCGCGCCATTTCCTCCGCCGGCAGCTCGTACGGGTGATGCGAGCTGAGTGTGAAGACCGCGCTCAGGAACGGCTGCTGCTCCTTGCCGAGGGCATCCATGAAGAACTGGAGGAAAGGCCGGTCACGCACGCCCCAATGTCCGTCCAGATCATCCGGGTCCCCGGTGTATTCGTCCAGACCCACGTACCGGTCGAATCCCGCCGATCGCACGAAGCCATCGAAGCCCATCGTTCCGTTCCGTCCGCCGTGGAAGAAGCTGGTATGGTAACCCGTTGGGCCAAGGACGCTGGCTAACGATGTGAACGGTCGGCTCGCATAGGGTGAAGTGATGAAAGCCTCGTTCATCAACTCGGGCATCGATGCGAGGATCGCCGGAATACCGTCAATGCTGCGACGCCCGTTCGCATAGGCCCTGGTCATGTTCAGGCTCACACCCATCAGGGAATCCAGGAAAGGCATGTAACCCGGACCTCCGGAGAGCCGTGCGCTGTACTGTGCGGAGAAGCTCTCGAGGATGATCACCACCACATTCGGCCTTGCCGACGCCTTCGCCGAGTCATTGAACTGATGATGGACGGGCCAGCGTTCCTCGGCCTCCTCATCGGACATGTACCGCACCTCGGGAAGGGTGGGCTTGCCCCAGCTCATGAGCATGGTGTAGGGCGTGTTCAAGGTCACAGGCAGCACGTTCGCGCCACCGTAACGCGCCGCGTCCAAAGGTTGTAGCGGTATCAGCTGTACTCCGCCGCGCGATGCGATCACAAGCGCTACAAGTGTGATCACACGCCAGCCAATGCGCCAGGACCACTTGTTCACTTCCACTTCCCAAGCCCGACTGCGGATGTAGGTCCAGTAGAGGAAGGCGATCGACCCCATGTAGAGCAGCAGGATGTACCAGTAGTCCCGGATGAAGGCCGGTGCCAGTGAGCGCGTGTCATCCCCCGCCACCAGGATGTCGAGGAAGTCCACTGTGCTGCGCTTCAGGCTGAACGGATAGTATTCCAGGTCGACGAACTGGAAGAAGAGCGCCACTGCGTTGGGCAGGAGGAAGAGCGCCATCTGAAGTTTCCGGATCCATAGCCGCTGTGGTGCAGGGTCGATGAAGAAAAAGAGGACCCATAGGGCGTTGGTCCATGCGATCGCGCTCGCATCGAAGCGCAGACCGCCGAGGAAACTCGCCCAAGGCACCTCCGGGAAATGGTCCGCGTTCAACCAGGCGAAGAGGAGGCGCGTAAGTGCGTACACCGCTGCCACGGCGCCCAAGCGCGGCAGCAGAACGACTATCGGTCCGCGGAACATGGCTGCGAAGATGCGCAACAGCTTATGGGTTCGTAGTGCGAGCCAGGATCGTGCGGCCATTCACCTGCCGGACCGGCACCCAATTGGCATAGGTGCTGTCCAGGTAGGTCACCGGTCCAGCGGGCTGATCGGTGATGACGAAACGCACGGTACCATCGCTCATGGCGCGGTGGAAAGCGCGGTAGTCGAAGAGACGGTCGCGGCTGAATTCAACGATGTCCTTCTGGGTGAGGAGGCTCTGGCCGACGAGCAGATGCTCGAGGTATTCCCGGTACGTGATGAAGACCTTCTCATCCGGCTTCAGACCGAGCTCATTCACCAGGACATCGCGTACGGCAAGGTCGGTCTCCAATTGCTCCTGGTGCAGCGCATCCGGCTCACCAACGCGGTACCATGCGGCCACGCTGTTGGTGCGGAAGGCCGCGAAGAGGCAGCCGTACAGTGCGAACGACCACGCGAACGCATTCTTCCAACTGACCTTCAGTTGAGGCAGCAGGACCGCTATCCCGATGAAGGTCAGCATCAGGCTCTCGTGGAGGTAGTTCAACCGGCTGCCGTACTTCAAGCCGGTGATCATCGCGAAGCCCAAGCTCAAGGGGATGGCCAACGCCAGGAAACGGCTCGGTTCGTGATCCGATCGCCAGCCGTGGAGCACGACCATGCCAGCCAGGAGATGCCAGCCGATGAAGTACTTGTAGGTGGCCGGTGCGAAGAGATCAGCCCACATCATCCAGCTGAAGCCGTTGCGCAGTCCGAGCACGACATTCTGATGGAAGGCTTCCAACGTGCCAAGCAGCATGGAGCAACCGAGACAAGCACTGAACAGCAGGAACTGGCTGAGCAGGATCTTCCGCAGTGCAGCCCATTTCCCGGTCAAAAGCAGATAAAGGCCGGGCGCGGCAGCAATGACAACGCCCGATTGTTTCGTGAAGATGGCCAGCACACCGAGCCCGGCAGCGATGAACAGATACAGGTCCCGTCGGTGGTGCAGCCAATGCACGAAGGATAGGACAACCGCAGCGGACAAGGCGAGCGCGAGCGCATCCATCCGCGAGAACGACTGCTCCCACGCGCAGCACAAGGTGATCCCCACTGCCAGCAGGCTGCTCCAGGTGGCTGCCCCGCCCAGTCGACATGCGCGGAACACGAAACAGCCCGTGATGAACCAGAGGGCAAGGGCAACGGTTCTGGACAACAGGAAGATGCTTCGCGCCTCATCGCCGTGGAGACCGATGAGCTTACCGACCGCCGCACAGATCAGGTAATACCCCGGGGTGTACTGGATCACGTCGAAGGGTGCCTGCTCCGGATCCTCATAAAGGTCCTGGCCGAGCATCACCTTCTGGATCCCGTGAATGACGTTGTGTTCGACCCCACCAAGCTCCGTGCGGTATTGGACCAGCACCCCCACCCGCAGGACCAGGCTCCAAACGAAGACCCCGGTGACGATGACAATGACGAGATGACGCAGTGGTAGCCCACCCAGACGGCCTGTTTCCAACGAGGGGAGCATGCGGTGAAGGTAGCTTCAAGCCTTGCGAAGCACGGCGATGAGCGAGCGCCCGAAGGAGCCTGCGACCAACCGATCCATGATGCGGCTGATCGGTATGATGCGCTTGTCCCAGAAGGCGATCTGGTCGTGGCTTGGAGCGGATCGACGAAGGAGCAGCTTGTTCCCCAGGGAGAGCAGCAGCCCTGTGCTGTCGAGGTAACGCATCATCAACACTTGCGATCCTGATGGGAGCGCTGCACGAAGGCTGGGTCGATCATAGCGTCGGAAATGCCCGATGGCCTGGTCGAAGGGACTGTAAAGGAACTGGAACGCCGGGACGACGACCACGATTTGGCCGCCGGGTGCCAGGAGCTGCATGGCACGTTGCAACTCGCCTGTTGGATCGGGGAGATGTTCCAGGACATCGATATAGGCCAGCGTATCGAACCGCTTGTGCGCCAGATCGGCGGTCGTCCCGTGGATGCGGTGTTGCGCCACGGTGCCCGGAAGCGTATCCACGGGTGTGCGCTTCAACAGCTTGACATCGGGCTCCAGGAAGGTGTATGCGGTCACGCGCTCGTTCGCCAGGAAGGACGCGTTCACCCCCAGACCGGATCCCACATCGAGCACCCGGCCGGAAACGTAGGGCGCCAGCACGGACGACCAATAGCGCTTCCAGTTGGTGGCATGTTGGAAGAGTTCCAGCTCGTCGCCGATGTATTCCATGTGGAGCGGGTCCGCTGGTCCGCGAAATAAGGCGTCGCGGACCGTGTTGACCACCGAACATCCATCCGCTGACAACTTCCGATGCGTCGCCGCTCCGCCCCGATACCTTTGCACCCGCAGCATTTCTGCCTATCATGCCCACGCTTACCACCGAGGACCGCCAGTTGATCTTCGAACGGGGTGTCCACAGCGACGCCTTCCTCCTCCAGACCTACGAGAACCTCGTCTATCCGCGCATCATCGAGGAGAAGATGCTCAGCCTGCTACGCCAGGGGAAGATCAGCAAGTGGTTCAGCGGCATCGGGCAGGAGGCCATCAGCGTGGGTGCGGCCATGGTGTTGCACCAGGACGAGTACATCCTGCCGATGCACCGCAACCTGGGTGTCTTCACAACGCGCGGCATGCCCTTCCGCAAGCTCTTCGCGCAATGGCAGGGCAAGGCCACCGGCTACAGCAAGGGCCGCGAGCGAAGCTTCCACTTCGGCAGCCAGGAGCATAAGGTGGTGGGCATGATCAGCCACCTCGGGCCGCAACTCGGCATCGCCGATGGCATCGCGTTGGCACACAAGCTGAAGAAGGAGAACCGCTGCACGATCGTCTTCACCGGCGACGGCGCCACGAGCGAGGGCGATTTCCACGAGAGCGTGAACGTGGCGGCCGTGTGGGACCTGCCCGTGCTGTTCATCATCGAGAACAACGGCTACGGCCTGAGCACGCCCAGCAGTGAGCAGTTCCGCATGAAGAGCTTCACGGATAAGGCCGTCGGTTACGGGATCGAGGCGGTGCAGATCGCGGGTAACAACATCCTGGAGGTCTACGACAACATCGCACGGCTGGCCGACAGTGTGCGCGAGAACCCACGTCCGATCCTGGTGGAATGCATGACCTTCCGGATGCGCGGTCACGAGGAGGCGAGCGGGACCAAGTACGTGCCCAAGGAGCTGTTCGAGGTCTGGGGCAAGAAGGACCCGGTAATGAACTACGAGGCTTGGTTGCTGAAGATCGGTGTGCTGAGCATCGCCAAGCGCGACGAGATCCGGGCCCGCCTGAAGGACGGCATTGAGGATGATCTGAAGCACGCGTTCGAGGAACCGGAACCGGTCCCGGTTGAATCCGCTGAATTGGCTGATGTTTACGCACCAACGTCGATTGATGGCAACCGTAGCGTCGACCCCCAGGGTCGACCTCCCGTTCTATCAGTGGAACTGGACCCTGCAGGTGCCCCTGAGAAGCGCCTGATCGACGCCATTCAGGAAGGCATGGCCCAGAGCATGGAGCGGCACCCACAACTCGTGCTCATGGGGCAGGACATCGGGGAGTATGGCGGTGCTTTCAAGATCACCGATGGCTTCGTGGAGCGATTCGGTAAGGATCGGGTGCGCAACACGCCCTTGTGCGAGAGCGCGATCCTCGGCGCCTCGCTCGGCCTCAGCATCAAGGGCATGAAGGCCATGATGGAGATGCAGTTCGCCGATTTCGTGAGCGAGGGCATCACGCAGATCTGCAACAACCTGGCGAAGATCCACTACCGCTGGGGGCAGAACGCCGACGTGGTGGTGCGCATGCCCACCGGCGCTGGAGTAGGAGCAGGGCCTTTCCACAGCCAGAGCAACGAGATGTGGTTCGTGAAGACGCCCGGGCTGAAGGTGGTGTACCCGAGCAACCCGTACGACGCAAAGGGCCTGCTGATGACCGCCTTCGACGATCCGAACCCGGTGATGTTCTTCGAGCACAAGGCGATGTACCGCAGTATCAACGGACCAGTGCCCGAGCAGCCGTATTCCATCCCATTCGGGAAAGCGCGCGTGGTGCGCGAGGGCTCAGCGCTCAGCATCATCACCTATGGTATGGGCGTGCATTGGGCCGCTGAGACCGTGAATGAGATGAATGCGGATGCAGAGGTGATCGACCTGCGCACGCTGGTGCCGCTCGACGTGGATACCATCCTCAATAGTGTGAAGAAGACGGGCAAGGTGCTACTGCTGCACGAGGACACGCTCACGGCGGGCTTCGGCGGTGAGCTCGCGGCCATCATCGCCGAACATGCCTTCGAATACCTGGATGCGCCGATCGTGCGCGTGGCGAGTTGGGATACCCCAGTCCCCTTCGCCATCCCATTGGAACAGGGATTCCTGCCTAAGGGTAGGTTGAAGGCGGCGGTGGAGCGGTTGATAGGGTACTGAATTCACCGCAGCACTACCACATGCCCGCGGGACCGCTGTTCCTGCAACGGATAGGTGCGCGAGCGAGCATGAAGGTCTACCACGTACACGCCGTTCGGTATGTCCAACGCTGACCAGGCATCGCCTTCCGGGCTCTCGTGGACGATGCGACCCCAACGGTCGTGGATCCGGTAGTCCACCTGCCAGATGCGCGCATCGAACACGGGTGCGAATCCATCATTGAACGTGTCGCCGTTCGGCGTGAAGGCGTTCGGCAGATAGATGCTCTCTGGGCAATCCTCCAGCTCCACGATCACCGAGTCCACGATCGAGCCGCAGTCGTTGAAAGCCGTCGCACGAAAGACACCCGGCTCCCGGATGCTCCGTGCCAGCTGATCACTGCCATCCTCCCACATGAATCCATCCGTATGCTGGATACGCGCGGACAAGGTTCCTTCGAGTCCCTGGCACAGCGCGAGGTCCGGGCCGAGGTCCAACGTCGGAAGGGGAGAGGCATCGATCGTGATGGTATCGCTTACGCTGCACGCACCCAGGGATACGGTCACCTCGTAGGTGCCTGCTGTGGTCACTGTTCGGACAGCCGCCGTGACCCCATCGGACCAACTGGTCGAAGTGGCACCAGCTATGGTCGCATCGAGCAGGAGGGAGGCGCCATCGCAGAGCAGGGTGTCCGCGCCCAGGTCCAGGTCGGGCAGCTCACTACGGACGAGCGACACGTCATCGATCAGCAGATAGGCGGTCTGGGTGTACCAGACACCCGGATTGAACATGGCAGCCGTGGTCTGTATATCGTTCTTGAAGTTGCCGATCACCACATGGTCCTCGCCTCCGTTGGCGACGTAGCTGCCGCTCACTTCGGTCCATCCCAAGGTGTCGTTGATCAGGATACCTTGAGGATGGTCGATGTGCGCTTCCATGGGTAGCACGCTCCCGGACGCGGCGCTGATCGGTCCCACGGTGAACCGGGCCCCGACGCCATCGCACACCAGCTCGTGGTCGTTCGCAGCGTTCACGAACATGTGGAATGTGTAACAGACACCAGCTTCCAAAGGCTCCAGCAATGGCGCCATGATGTACTCCCTCATCTCGGGGATCTCCGTTCGGTACACGAAGATCCCGGCGTATCCATCGCCCGTGCGGGGCCATTGGTAGCCACCGCTGGAGTTCGCAGGAACGCCCGCATAGTCCCCACTGGGGGCACACGCGTGGAAGAGTTCCGGTGTGCCTAGCGTTGGATTGGTCCAGGGCGCCGCATTACCCAGCATGCTGGCGAAGGTGGGGCAGCTGGTGAATCCCTCAAAACCCGGATTGGGTACGAGGTTCTGCCCGGTGATGTCCGGTGTGACCGGAAGGAGTATCGCGATGATGATGGTCCTGAACAAGAGGTGCATCGATGCTGAGACGCTTCGGGATCCTCGATCCGTTGCTCCGGTCGGTCCAGATATCAACCGTTCGGCACGAGCTCCATCGGTCCATCCATGATCGTTCCTCGCACATCTTTGTGCATGCCCCACGATCCCCACCTTGAGCAACGCCTCTCCGATGTCCTGCTCTCTGAAGACGTCACGGCCATACCGAAGAGGATGTTCGGCGGTGTCGCCTTCATGGTGAATGGACATATGAGCGTGGGCATCTCGAACAAAGGCGCCTTGATGGTCCGCATTGATCCGTTGAGGCAGGACGAGCTTGAAGGATGGCCGGGCGCGCGGCCGATGGACTTCACCGGGAGACCCATGAAGGGCTTCCTTTTCGTGGATGCGGAGGCTGTCAGCACCAAGCCCACCCTGTTGAAATGGGTCCGGGTCTCGCTCAGCTTCGTCACGAGCTTGCCTCCCAAGATCAAAGGCGGTGCTTCCAGGACCACCGTGAAGAAGACTGCGGTGAAGAAGGCGGTTGCAAAGAGCAAGGCAGGTCCTCGTAAGCGTTGATCACGCCGGGTCCGCGGATCCACATGCCGGCCTTGACCGGATCGACCAAGGGTCATACGCCTTTCGTGCCGCGCGCTCCAGGAACATGTGGCACTGGCGCCGAACGATGCCGACATTCGTGACATGCGCGCGTTCCGCATAAGCCTGTTCCTCCTATTCGTGGGAGCCAGCCTGTGGTTATTGCTCAGGCGATCCTACCTGCTTCATGGTGAACAGGGGATCACCGACGCACAACGCTCCTTGTTGATGACCGAGGGCCGCAAGGCGATCATCACCGGGGATGTGCCTGTGGCTGCCATCCTGTTGCACAAGGGTGAGGTCATCGGTTCGGGTTATAACACCCAACGCGCCCACTGGGATGCGGCCGGCCATGCCGAGGTCAACGCGGTGAGCGATGCCATGCAACAACTGGGCTGGGAGGCCTTCAACAAGCTGGATCGGGACAGCTTGGTACTGGTGAGCACCTTTGAGCCCTGTTCCATGTGCCGCGGAATGATGGCGGAGCACCGGATACGGCACATGGCGTTCCTGAAGCCAAAGGGACTATGGACGAGGCTCCGGAGCGACCTGGTCCGACTTCGCTTGGAGTGGAACCGTTGGGAGGTGGATGATGAAGGTCTGCAGGATAGTCTATTCCGCGCGCATCCTGCCTATGACCCTGCCACGGCGGATCACTGACACGCGCCGACACGCAGTTCAATGACCCACGAGCACTCGTCCGCTCAGCATCCGGTCCCCATCTCGAACGACGACGAGGTAAACGCCCGACGGTGCACTTGAAAGATCGAGTTCACGTCCAGGACCGCTCGTGAGCGTTCCGTGGACCTTACGACCCACCTGATCGTATACCTCTGTGTGGAAAGGGCCATCCCAGCCGGTGTTCAGAAGGAAACGATCAGGACCCATGGATAGCGGGGTGATCAGCAAGGAGCTGCGACGCGCCCCACGATCCACGGCCACCAGGTCCGACAAGCTCGTGCTTCCATCCACGTCGATCTGCTGCAGCATGTAGTAGGAGATGCCGGCCAGGGGAGCGTCGTCGAAGTCCGTGTACTGAAGAAGTCCCAGGTGCGTTCCGGCGCCCGCCTGGCCCAGGATCGGATGCAAGTCCTGAGGATCGCGGCCCCGGTGTATCACGAAGGCTGCGTTGTCCCGCTCGGATACCGTGCTCCACTCGAGTCGCACGCCATCACCCTCCGGTGTTGCGGTGAAGGACAGCAGTTCGATCGGCAGCAATGTGCTACATGCCGTACCGGTGGGGTCGAAGTCCACCTGCAAGTCGTCGATGGCCATGTGGTGGTCGTTCCACGAGTCGTCGATGTCCGTCCAACGCAGCAGGATGTAATAGTTGTTCGGTACGGCTGTGGCGAAGGCCACGCACGAGCTGATGTCCCGGTACTGGTTGCATGGGTAGCCGGTGATCTGGTTGGAGCCGGCGGTCGTGCTGTTCATGATCTGCACGAAGTTGAGCGCAGGCACGCTCGCCGTGGCGCCCGCGGTGATCGCCGGAAGTGCGGCCGATACAACGTAGTCGACCGTGATGGTGTTCACCGTGCTGCCGTTCTCCGCGAGGGAGAGCTGGTAGCCCCGGTAGCTCACGCGCATGCTGTAGATGGGGAAGCCGGTCTGGTTGCGGAAGACCACCCCATATCGGATGAGCGAGGCACTACCACTGGCGCGGGACCCGATCTTCTGGTCGTTGTTCCCGGCACATTCGTAGGTGTAGAAGCCCCCGGTGTTCGATGGCGCAGCAGCGGTGATGTTCTGATGTCCGGCGAAAGTGCCTGATGAACGATACCAACCCGGATAGGTCACATTGTTCGTCCAGGAAGTGACGTCCGTGGTGCCGAAATCCTGAACGTATGATCCCGTCGTTATCGAGACCTGTCCACACGCGCTGAACGCCAGCACGAGCGAGGCAAGGAGGATGGGACGACGCATGACCACACAAAGGTCGTCACCCGGCCCAGCTTCTTCGTGCTCGACCGGTTACCACATCCTTAATTCTATACACGGGATGAGCGGGCGGAATGCCCTGCAGCCTAGTTCAGATCCTTCACCAGCGCCTTGAACTCCGGGTTCTCACTGAAGTAGTCCTCGCCGAGGCCAACGACCGTTCGGGCGGAATCACGCATGCCGGCATCAGCCAGATGGTCGGCGTAACGGATCAGGCTCTCCCGCAGGATGCGTTTCTGGTCCACAGGCAACCGGCTGATATCCGGTATCGCGGCATACGCTTCACGAAAGGACTTCATGCTCTCCGCCGCATCGCGCGCCAGCCGCATGTTCAACTGGGTGATGGCCAGCATCTGCCAGGCACCGGCATTCTCCGGCTGGTACCCGGTCATCCGGTCGAACTCCCGTTTGGCCTTGCTGTACTCGCCGAGGTCCAGGTGGGCCAGTCCGGCGCCCATCGCCGTGGTGTTCAGCTCCGTCCAATAGTCCTCGTAGTTGTTCACGAACTCGTTGTTCTTGTCCTTCTTCCGGAACTTGACCGCGTACTTCAAGGCGTCCCGATGGGCGTTCTTGTACTCCGGATCGGCGGCGTACTTGTCCAGTTTGCTCATCTCGTGGTAGCACATGCTGGCGTATAGATAGGGCAGGGCATCGCGCCGGGTATCGTCCTTCTCCATATATCGTCCGGCTTTCCAGATGCACTTCTCATAATCCTCATCCACATACATCACCAGCAGGTCGTCGTACACATGATCCTGCGCGAGCAGGGGCGTATTGAGGAGTGGCGCGAGAAGGATCAGTAGAAGGGTCAAGTTGCTGTTCATCAGGCATTAACAAACAAGAATGGTGCCATAGTGGATGGCCCATGACGGCTGGAACCAGGCGGTCCGGGTTCCACCTGGCAGCCTGGTCATGGTCTGGACATTTCCTGGCGGCGTACATCCTACCTTGCTCGGAAATCGGATCATATGCTCAAGACCCTGACCCTTGCTTTCGTCCTGTCGCCTGGGCTCCTGCTTGCTCAGGTCGTGATCAATGAGGTGGATTATGACCAGATCGGGACGGACAATGCCGAGTACCTGGAGATCAAGAACATCGGCACCACGGCGTTCCCGCTGCAATACCTGAGCGTGGTGATGATCAATGGGAACAATGGTGGTGCGGCGGAATACCGGACCATCCAGAGCGCCTCATGGCCCGCGCTCGAGCCCGGTGGCTACTTCGTGATCTGTGCCAATCAGTCCCTCACGGTGAACTGCGACCATGCGGCGACACCTGCCACCAACCTGATCCAGAACGGCTCGCCAGATGCGATCGCGCTCATCTGGACGCCCGACAGCTCGATCATCGACATGCTCAGCTATGGCGGGGATGTCCCAGGTTATACCGAAGGTACGGGCACCACGGCCGAGGATACCAACGAACAGGATGGCCTGAGCCTGAGCCGATGGCCGGACGGGTCTGATACCGATGACAACGATGCCGACTTCGTGATCGGCTGTCCCACCCCCGGCGAAGCGAACATGCTCGATCCCGTGAATTGTGTAGTGAGCATCGGCATTGCCGACCAGGCAGGCGTGGCTCCGTTCATACTCACCACCGATGCGTCCGGGGAGCAGCTGATCCTGCGGTTGGACCAGTCACGGGCCGCAGCGACACGTATCAATGTCTATGCAGCCGATGGGGCTCTGGTAGCGGCGCAGGACCTGGGGATCAAGGCATCCGCCCAATGGAGCCTGGACGTTGCCGACCGTGGACCGCTGCTCCTGGTGCAAGTGGTGGCCGGTGACCAGCGTTGGGCAAGGCGGGTGGTGCTGCCCTGATGGCCTTTGGGGCGGATCCCACACAGGGCCTGTTGATAGATTCCAGCTGTGCTCGGGAGTGCCTCCATGCAGCTTGGTTTCCGCTTCCATCGCGGCTTTTGGGCCGATCGACCGCGGTCGGAACAAGGGGCTGTTGGTAACCCCGAACGCAGGGTCTGGGAGCGGCTTTCATCCCGCCGGATCTTGGCACCATGTCCGCACAGGTGTTCGAAGCCCGCTGGAGCCGCATACAACGGTCGCGGGAGCAAGGGTATGAGGAACTGAGCGATTTCCTGGGCCGCCATGCCTCACTCGGACCGTTGGTCCGCTGTGGGCTGGTCCGGAAGCGCGAGGAATGGAGCGAGTTCCAGCGCTACTACGGCTACGTGCCCACGGAGAAGGGCGAGTCCTATCTGCTCTACATCCCGGATAAGGAGTTGGTCCTCGTGCGGCCCGGCAAGAGCGCTCCCCTCTTCCTCGAGCTGAAGAACGATCCTGCCCCGCAGGCACCTTTCAAGGAGACCTACGCCGAGCCCACCCAGGCCCAGTTCATGGCCGTGGAGGAGATGCGGATGAACGCCGGTCGGGATGGCTGGCGTGTGAAGCGCGCCGATGTCCTTCGGCAGTACCTGATGCAGGGGTTCATGGACATCCGCTCCTTCACCAAGCGCACCGGTGTGGGTGAAGGAGGCTTGTTGCGGGAAGGACTGATCAAGCCGCGCCCGGAGCGGATCAATGATCAACACCTGAACTACGAGATCACGAAGGAAGGGGCCGCTTACCTCACCCCAGTGGATGCCTTCGACCTCCTGCTGATCGCACCTGGAATGGAGCTACCACTCCTTTGCCGCTTGGACGAGGAGAAGGCCTCGTATTGGTGCGGTCTTCCCTGAACTACGCGTTGGTCGGGCCTTTGCCCACCTGGAAGTCGCCAGCCTCGAAGCGCCTGAGCAGCTCGGCCACCCGCTTGGCCTGCGTGGCCTCCGTCTTCGCGCTACCCACCCAGTAGCACATGCTGCGCTTCATACCGGGGGTGAGCTTGTCCCACGCGGCTTTCATCTCGGGAAGGAAGTCCAGGGTCTCCGCCAGGGCCTCGGGTAGCTCAAGTTCGTCGGGGTTGGGGTGTTTCCAGAATTCCACATACACCGGGTCGTCCACACCCTTGATCTTGGCCGCTCGCCGGATCTCGCCGCCCAGGATGATGATGTGCACGCCACTCTTCTGGGGCATCAGCGCGCGGTCCACCGCCACCCCGTTCACGGTGCCCAGCACCCGCACACGCCCTTTGGTGCCGAACTCCCGCTCCACGTCGAGGGGTACTTCCACGTACATGAAGGCCATCTGTGCGTTCATCTTCTCCAACGGCGCGGTGAAGCGGTAGATCTTGGCGGCAGGTCTCTTGGCCATGGTCACAGATCGTCCTGCGGGTCGACGCTACCGGTGCGTGGATCAACCTCCCGCTTTTTTAGCCTTGTATCCCTTCTCGGTGAGATACGCCAGCACCTTGTCCCGATGGTCGCCCTGCAAGAGGATCACGCCGTCCTTCGTGTTGCCGCCTACACCGCACTTGCTCTTCAGCGTTCGGCCCAGGTCCTCCAGGTCAGCGTCCTTGCCAACGAAGCCCACGATGCGCGTCACCTCCTTGTTGCCCTTCAGGCGGTCCAAATGGATGCGCAGGTCCTGCTGCTGGGGAGGCAGAGTGGCCGGCTCCCGTTCGGTGCCGAGGTTCTTGTTGGTGCTGTACACCAGGCCACCGAGGTCGGAGAGGGTGGGGCGCTTCTTCATGAATGCGAATTAACCACAGAGGCACGGAGCCACAGAGGAATTCAAACTGGTTTTCTCCGTGTCTCTGTGCCTCTGTGGTGAACCTACTTCAACCACGTGATCAACGGCCTCGTCATCTCCAGCCCGAACCGCTGACCACGGCCAGGTAATTAACCGCAGAGAAGCCGAGAACGCAGAGGTTGGTTGGTATTTGCATTCTCCGTGCCCTCTGCCCCTCTGCGGTTCAAACAAGGGCGAGCGCAGCGAGCGCCTCACTTCCACCACGTAATGAGCGGCCTTGTCATCTCCAACCCGAACCTCCGCGCCTCTTCCAGCTTGAACGGCCCGTGCATCTTCAGGTAGAGGTCGAAGGTGATGGGGCCTTCCTGGTCGGCCTTGAAGTTGGTGTGCCAGTAGTTGTTGAGCGCATAGAGATAGATCGTGCTGCTGCTTTTCGCCTTGGTCTTCCAGGCCTTGTAGTACTCGGGGTTCGTGCCCTTGCCGGGGTTCACCTTGCGCTCGTCCACCAGTTCACCCACCTCCCAGAGCGCGCCTTGCGGGCACACAATGGTGACGCCCATGCTGTCGTTGCTCACGTCGATCCAGCGCTGGGCGCAGAAGAAGTCGTTGTTGCTGCCGGGGATGCGGCCGCTCTCGGGCGTCACGCAGGTGTCGCCGATGCCGATGCGGACGGTGGCGTTGGGGATGTTGAAGGGGAGGGCGAGGTGGAGGGATTCTTTGTCGCGAAGAGCCACTTTCTTCCTGATCACAAGTTGAGCATGAACATGATCTGGGTAGGTCGAAATGACAAGGTCATAGTTGAGCTTTCCAGAAATGACTCCGTGCCCGACTTTGCGGTCGACGAGTCGGCCCTTGGACAGTCCTTCAACACAGTCCACATGACCTTGAATCAAGCTGTCCGGTTCGAGTCCTGCCCTATACTTTATGTCATACTTGAACCAGTCGGCCTTCGGTCCCTCACCTTGCGATGACTCAGGCTTCTTGCGTTTTCCCCAATTGACAGAATGTGGCCGCAACGAACGCTTCCCCACACGCATTTTGAATTCCTCAAATCCCGCGTAGTCGAGTTGACTTTCCAATGGATGCCGGCCGTCATGCAGTTTGATCGCGGTTCTCTCACCATCCGTCACCCTGATCAGAGGGGCTCTAGGGTAGTCTAGGGTATTGAGGGCCCAAGCTGTGTTGCTCTCCAATTCGGGCGCCAGCCCTTGTTCAATCCGCTCCACATACCACCCCGCACTATCCGCGAACGCCTTCTTCACCCGCCACTGGTCGGTGGTGAAGTGCGCATCCGGATCACTGATGCTGCACCACGCGCCCCAGGTGTGCTCGTGCCACATCACAATGCTGCGTTTGGCGCGGTAGAGCAGGTGCGGGTCGATGGGCTTGTTGAGGATCTTGGCCGCCTCGATCAGGTTGGTGAGCCGCGCACTGAGCACGCGCACATCGCCTTCCTCCTTCGCTGTGCTGTAGGCACCATCCTCCCAATAGGGCGTGAAGTCGCCGCTCCAGGTGGGGATCTGCTTGCCGTACTTCGCTTCGAACTCTTGCATCATCGTGCCCGCGTTGGCGATGATCAAGCGCGGTGAGGCGTACTTCGCGTTCCACTCCCGCACGAAGTCGCTGAGGGTGCTGTCCACCGGGCCGTTGTCGCTCACGATGTTGTAGCGCCACTGCACCATGTCGTAAGGATAGCCCTTCGTGGCGAGGTCGTTCATGTAGGCGGCGATCTTCCGCGTGCCGCGCTCCTTGATGGCCCCGGCCGTGTAGCCGTGCCAGCCGCCGTAGCCCTGACCGGCTGTCCACACCAGGATGCTGTCCTTGCCCGTGGTGCCCTTCCACCAATAGGGCTTGTCCCCTTGTTCGCGCAGCGTGCTGCCGATGCGGTCGCCGCCGTCGGGCATGTCGGGGATGTAGTTCGGCCCCTGGCTCAGGTGGCGGATGCCGTGCGCGGCGTAGGCGTCCACCATGCTCCAGCTCATGCCGGGGATGTCCGTCTGCATCGCGCTGGTGATGGGCAGGCCGTACCACTTCCGCAGCGAATCGGCGTACTCCACGATCCAGTGCATCTCCTCGGGCGTGCAGAGACCGGTGAGTATGTTCGCGTAGTTCGCACTGAGGGCGATGCTGCCGTTCTTCACCGCCGCGATGAAGCGTTGCTTGTCCGTTTCGGTGGCGATGCCCAGAAAATTCTCCACGGCCCACAAGCTCTCCACGTTCCATACGAAGCGGCTGTCCTCCGGATAGTCCTTGGTGCGGTCGATCAGCTCCAGCGCCTTCCAGATGTTGTTGTTCTGGATCACCTCTACTTCCGCCTGCAGGTGGCTGTAGCCGATGTCGGTGTGGCTGTGGTGGATCAGGTGGATGTCGCGGTGGGTGACCGGTTCAATAGTGACCACCTGAACGATTGTAGGTCTGTCATTAACGCCGACTTCCACTCGCAGCGTGGTTGGTTCAGTAACTGGTTCAATGGGAAAGGTTGAGACAGTAAGACGACCGAGGACTTCTTGATATGAAGTCGACTGCCCATGAACCTTCACCATGTACATATCGCCGACTGCGGCATTCGTCATCAACGAGACCTGGATCTCTTGTTTGCCGCGTTTGGTAATGAACGGCAGTGCTTCCACCTCCACCTTTTCCTCGAAACTGTACCGGAAGGTCATGAACCAGTCCGGGCTGTCCTGCTCGTGGCCCACCACCATCAGCCGCAGCGGCATGCCGGGCGTGATGTACTTCCTCGGAACACGCAAATGCGCAAAGCCGTGCGCATCACCATGCCGATCCATCTTGGAATACTCGAACACCAGCTTTACTCCGTCCATACCGTCCACCGACCAGGTGGCGGGCTGCGTAGAATGATGCGTGGTGAAGGTGAGCGCCTTCTCTTCCCCGATGAACAGATCGAAGCTCCTATCGCCCACGCTGGTGGTGCTGTTGTGCGCCGCGATCCAGCTGAAGTAGGCGTAGTCCCCTTTCAGATCCTCGGGAACAGCTGCCGTTTCCCACGCGATCGCCTTCTGCCCATCCGTCGCGCGTGTCAGCAGTGCCGTGGTGGCATGCTCCGGGTACACGCTGAAGTAGGAGAGGACCTCGCCCTCCACATCCTTCGCGTAGCCGTTGATCACCTGCTGGGTGCCGAAGACAGGCAGCTCCACCTGGGCGTATCCCGCCTGAAGCAGCAGGGTGGCCGCAGCAAGGATGAACGGTTTCACCCGAGCAAGTTAGGCGCGTTCAGAATGCGAAGCGCAGCCCCACGTTGGTCACTACGGAGCGTGTGAGCCCGTCGGGCCGTACTTCCCGCACCACCAAGGGCGAACCCACCGATGCCTCCAGCCACCAGGAGGAGCTGAGCTTGTACCGCATGTCCGCCGTAAGGTTGAGCGTGAGCCCTTCGGACCCATCGATCTCACGGCGCTGGAAGGGCCGATCCCGGATGAGGTCCAGTGTGTTCGGGTCTTCCGAACGGCTGTCCTTGCCCATGTGCAGAATGCCCAATAAGCCTGGTTGAACGATCAGCCGGCCGAACGGTGCGGCGTACTGGAGGCGGAGCACGGCATCATCCGCGCGCTCCAAGGCGAAGGACTCGAAATAACTGGCGGCAGCGGGTACATCCGCCCAATAGCGATGCAGGAAGGTGCTCTGGTTGTCCTGCTTCAGCACGTGCTGGTACGCGAAGGCAGCGCTGATCCGCTCATATCGATATTGCAGACCGAGCAGAAGGTCCGTGGTGCCCAGCCCGACCTGGTAGGGCATGGGTAGTGGGTGTGCGGTGGGACCGTAGGTGGCCTTTTCGAAGCTCTCCGGGACGAAACGCCCGGTGGGAACGCGCATCCCAAGGATCCCGGTGAGGTCCCGGTCGTCCTGCTTGATGAAGCGATAGCTCGCTGTAGCCACCAGATCACCGATCCCGCTGTTCTGCCCAAGATCGCCATCGGCCATGACGTATGGCAGCTTCGCTTGTACCGCCAGCCTTTCCGTGATGCCGATGCTGACTTCCGGCACCACCTGCATGATCACCACGCCCTGTTCACCGATCGCGTAGCTGTATTGCAGTCGCGCGAAATGCCGCTTGGGTCCACCCACGGCGCTGTCCTGCGGCAGGGCGGGTTGACCGATCGGACCTGCCGTGCACACACCGGCATCGCTGCAACCCTGCGCTGATGCACGGTCATGGTATATCAGCACGGGAAGAACGATCAGGAGGTGAAGGAGGTGGCGCATCATCGCTTCAGAACGCATCAGCATTGGCAATAGTGCATGGTCCGGTCCGGTGAATGTAGTTCCGTTGTCCGGTGAAGGTTGAACACCTGACGGATGGAGGTGGTTCGGGCGCCGCATCTACTTTCGTGCCATGTCCCGCCGGAACCTCGCGCTGTTGCTGGGCTTGCTGCTGGTCTCGGGGCTGCTCTTCCTGCTTCACCTGGTGACGGGTGCGGTGCCTTTGAAGGTGGAAGAGGTGGTGCATGCCCTCTTCGGGGATGGGCTGGACGCGGTGTCCGCGCGGATCGTGCGCGAGGTGCGGCTTCCGGCAGCGTGCACCGCCGTGCTCGCGGGAACAGGGCTCTCGGCGTGTGGCCTGCTCATGCAGACGCTCTTCCGCAACCCGCTCGCCGGACCTTCCGTGCTGGGCTTGAGCTCCGGAGCCAGCCTCGGCGTCGCGGTGTTGATGCTCGCCCGCCCGCTCTGGGCCGCGCTTTGGCTGCCTGATGAGGTGGCGGTCGTCCTCGGCGCCTTCATCGGGGCCATGGGCGTGCTGCTGCTGATCATGATGGCCGATCGGCGCATGGGCGATGGCACCGGCCTGCTCATCGTTGGTCTGATGGTGGGCTATCTGTGCGGGGCCGTGATCGATGTGCTGCAGGTCGCGGGTTCCGAGGGGGCCTTGCGCGGCTTCGTGCTATGGGGAATGGGCTCCTTCCAGGAAGTGGTGGGATCAAAGCTCGGCTGGATGGTGATACCCGTCCTCCTTGGGCTGGTCGTTTCCCTGCTGCTGATGAAGCCCCTGAACGCGATGTTGCTCGGCGACGCTTACGCCCGCAGCCTGGGCATTCCCGTGATCGGTGTTCGGCGCACCATCCTATGGACCGCCGGTGTGCTGGCAGGGACCATTACCGCGTTCTGCGGTCCCATTGCCTTCCTTGGCCTGGCCACCCCGCATGTGGCGCGCGCGCTCTGTCGCACCAGCGACCATCGTGTGCTGCTTCCCACCACCATCGTCACGGGCGGCATGCTTGCCCTGCTCTGCGGCCTGCTGGTGAAGTGGCCCGGTCTCGAAGGACTACCGTTGAACGCGGTGACCTCCTTGCTCGGAGCACCGATCGTGGTATGGGTGCTTTGGAGCGGTGAACGTTGGGCCCGGACCTCATGAAAGACATGCTGCAGCTCCGTTCCGTTGATGTGGGCCATGGTGGTGATCCACTCGTCTCTGATATCCATCTGGGCCTCGACGGAGGACAATGTGTCGCGCTCATCGGTGTGAACGGTGGAGGCAAGAGCACCCTGCTGAACACGATCGCCGGGCTGCGTAAACCGATGGCCGGAGAGATGCTTCTGAATGGTGCCGATATCGTGCGGATGCGCAGTTCCGAACGTGCTCGTCAGGTCTCGATCGTATTGACCGGTCGACCGCAGGCCGGACTTCTGGACGTGCGCACCATCGTGGGGCTGGGTCGGCAACCATGGACAGGCCGTTTCGGTGGCCTGGTGGAAACTGACCGGGCCATGGTCGAGGAGGCGATGCGCGTCATGGATGTCGGTCACCTCGCTTCCCGCTCCCTGCAACACCTGAGTGATGGGGAAGCGCAGCGCGTGATGATCGCGAGGGCCATGGCACAGGACACACCGCTGCTCCTGCTCGATGAGCCCATGGCCTTCCTGGATCTCGTGAACCGCGTAAGGCTGCTTCGTACTCTGCGCGAGCAGGCCCAGGCACGGCACCGGTTGATCATCCTTTCCACCCACGACCTGCAGACCTCACTGGACCTATGCGATCGTGTGCTGTTGATCCACGACCGCAAGCTGTGGTCGGGGACCGTGGAGGAGGCCCGTGCCAGCGGAGTATTGGAACGGGTCTTCGCGGGGGAGGGGATCCGTTTCGATCCGGTGGCGGGTTCCTTCAGGCCACATTGAACGAAGAAGCCCCCGGCCTTGGCCGAGGGCTTCATTGATCGTTCGTACAGCCTATTTCTTCAACGCGTCCCTGATCTCCATCAGCAGCTTCTCCTCATTGCTGGGGCCGGGGGGCGGTGGGGCCGGTTCCGCCTTCTTCATCCGATTGACCGATTTCACCACCATGAACATGACGAAGGCAACGATGATGAAGTCGATCAACGCCGTCAGGAACATACCGTAGCTCACGGCCACTTTGGCCGTGGCAACGGCGCCATCAGGCCCGAGCACTTCTTCGCGAAGCACCCATTCCATCTGGTCGAATCGCACTTTCTCCGTCAACATACTGATGAGCGGTGCGACCATGTTCTGTGTGAACACCGTGACGATCTTGGTGAAGGCGGCGCCCATGACAAAGCCTACGGCGATGTCGACGAGGTTCCCCTTCATCGCGAACTCCTTGAACTCCTTCATCATTCCCATGGCTTCGGTGGTTTGTTTGATGCCGAATATATCCTTCTATTCCGAACATCAATTGGCACCCAGGCTGCTCCATGTCCGGATGCGTACGGGACGGGTAGCGCATTTGCTGCAGACCCTGACCAGGATGTCGCGTGGGCTACCGGGGACGTTCAACGGCAGGTAGGTGTAGCGCAAGGGCCTATCGCGTGCACGTGGCTCCAAACGAACGGGGACCCGCAGGTGGGTGGTGTCCCCGGTCGTCAACACCAAGCCGACCACCTCGAAAGGCAGGCTGTGGACATTCGCGATCACCACACCGTCGGTGCTCACCAGCGTGTCATTCACATAAGCCAGGGCGATGTCCCGAGGAGCGAGCATCTGATGGATGACCGACCGGTCATGTAGGACGACATGTAGATCGAGATCGATGTCAGGTCGATCCGCATTGATCACCTGCCTGGGGGTGTCCCAGGTGGGCCGGGTGCGCTCTCGTACCACTTCCCACCACCCCTCAGCCGAGAAGGTATCCAGGTAGGCGAGGTAACGGTCGTTCACCGAAGGGTCCGCAAGCACCCGGTCCACGAAGGCTCGGCCCGGCTCGTCCACCCGTTCGTAGGTCTGTTCGACCAGTGTAGCGGGGATCGCAGCATGCCTCGACACCGGTCTGGGCAGGACGGTGAGCTCCTGGCGGGTGCTATCCACCACGAAGCGTAGGTTCCACCAGTCGAGCGCATCATGCACACCAAGAAGGTCGCTCAATGCCAGGAGCCGGGCCAGGGCATCGGGTTCGAACAGAGTGGACGCGGGCAACGTTCCCGCACGAAAGGCCTCGAGCCGATGGACCGCTTTCCGCGCCGCGGAGAGATGCCGGTCCGTTCCACCTTGAATGAGCAGCGGGGAGGCCAGCCAATCCCCTTGCGGGGGTGGCCTGCTCGCCAGCGTCCGTTCACCCATGGCCCGTCGGGTGTTGAGCAACAAGGCATCATCGAAGCGGAGCACGTGGCCGGTCGATCCCGGCAGTCGGGCTTTCACGGTGGCGTCCACCGTTCCGAAGGATCCGACCAAGCCGAGGTCCCTGTCATTCACGGTGATCTCCATGACCGCCACCGGCGGAGCGACGAGTCCTTGGTCCACCATCACCGCCTGGAACAGGATCGCCCAGAGCAGCCCGTCATCCGTGAATGGCCGTACCTCGAAGCGCTGCATGGCCAGCAAGGTGTCCGGAGGATCGATGTTCACTTCGAAGGGCCAGAAGCGCGGGCGCTCCGCCGGGAGGAGGTCAGGATGGGTGCCTACACGGACCTGCTGTGAACGATCGCCGATCCGCGCAAGACCGGGAATGGGAGCAGGAGCAGGGACGACCCCAAGACGCTGCTGGGTGAACGCACGATCGCACCAGGCTTCCAGGCTGTCCCAGGAGGCTGGGTCCATCGCCAGTTCCAGGCGTGTCACCGGAGGCGGCTTCCCCCTGAAAGCCTTCAATACCGGAGTGCTCAGTCTTCTGAATCCGGGGTCGATGACCTCGCGCATGAACCCGCTTCGTTCCGTCCGGGTCCCGAGGTAGAAGATCAGACCGATCAGGACCAGTGTCGCACCACCCAGCAAGGCGGAACGCACGCGTGCTGCGATCCGTTCACGGTCCCACGGCTTCATGGCATCACGGTGCCATCGATGACCCGCTTGAAACGGTAGTGGTCCGCGCTGGTCCGGCCTTTGTTCGTGCCGCTCACGATGACATGCCAGGCGTTGCTTCCCTCCGGGATGTAGACGATCCGCTGGGGCATATCATGCTCCGGGTTCTCGAACACCAGACTGTCGCGGTCATGGGTGAGCTTGAACAGGACCGCCTCACCACCGCCGTGCCCGATGCTCACGGCGTAGTTAAACGTGTCGTCGTGCCGCACCAGGGCCAGGTGCTCGATGAAGACCGTGTCCTTGCCGGACAGCACATGGCCCAGACCGACCGGTGTGCCGTTGGGGTCGCGCTCCCAATGCTCATGCACATGGGTCCTTCCGCTGTCCTGCACATCCAGCCAGTCACCGAAGAGACCCTCCACGGCCACCGGTCCACCTTGTTCGGAGGAACTGACCTCACGGTTGTTCGTGGTCGTCCGTTCGCCGCAGGCGACAAGGAGGAAGGGCAGAATGGGCAGGGCTCGGCGCATGTGTGCAAGTTAGCCGCGCTGCAACGCTTCGATCGCCTGGCGGACGGCATCCGGGATGGTCACCTTGCCCGCCGCTGCATAGTCGTACATCACCAGAACGCTGGTCCCGGTGGCCACCTCATCGCCGATCCGGTCGGTTATGCGGTAGTCCAGCACGAAGCTGGTGTTGCCTACGCGGGCGCAGCCGGTGCGCACATGCAGGGTGGCTGGCCAAAGCACCGGCTTGTGGAAGTCGCACGTGGTGCTCGCCAGGATGACGCCGATGCGCTGCTCCTCCAGTGAACGAAGCACTCCTATCCGCTCGAGGTAGTACATGCGCACGTTCTCGAAGTACCGGAAGTATACTACGTTGTTGAGGTGGCCGAAGGCATCCTGTTCCCCCCAGGCCACCGGGATATCGATCCCCAGGACCAGGTGGTCGCTGCTCACCGCAACTCCTTCAACAGCTCGCGGTGCTGGCCCTTCAGCCGTTCCACATCACGCGCCAGTTTCTCGATCTTCTTCTCCATGTCCTTCTTCATGGCTTCACCGCTGGCGCTCTTGAAGTTGAACATGCCCATGTTGCGCTCCATGCTGCGCATCTCGGACTCGAGCTCCTCGATCTTCCGTTTCACGAAGCGACTTTCCTTCTCCAGCATGAACTTCCCGTCAGGCCCGGCCTTCATCTCGTCCATCCGGTCTTGGAACTGCATGCGACGGCGCTCATCGCCTTCCAGCTTCAGCTGTCCGTAATGCTTGTCCAGCGCCGCGCGATAACGCGCACTGAAGGCATCATACAGTTTCGGGGATACCCTGCCCGAGTCCATCCAGCGGGCGGAGAAGGCCTTGAGCGCCTCCACGTCCTTGTTCCGATCACCGCTGGGCACGAAGGCTTCGATCTCGGTGATCAGCGCTTCCTTGGCCTGGGCGTTCACAGCCTGCTCGGCATCCAGCTTCTCGAAGGTGGCCTTGCGGTTCTGGAAGAAGTGGTCGCACGCCTCGCGGAACTTGCTCCACAGGCGGTTCTCATCCCGGGGTCCGGCGCTCCCAGCCTCTTTCCACTGCTGCTGGAGGTGCTTGAGCTTGTCGGCCGTTTGCCGCCATTCGGTGCTGTCCTTCAGTTTGAGGGCTTCCTCCACCAGCGCCTGCTTCTTGTCGCGGACATCCTTGTACAGGTCCTTCAACTTGTCGAAGTGGGCCTTCTTCGCATCGAAGAACACGTTGCACGCCGCCCGGAACTCCTTCCAGATGCGCTCGTTGTCCTTCTTCGTAGCGAAACCGATCTGCTTCCAGGCGTTCTGGTATTCGAGCACCTGGTCGGTGAGGGTCTTCCACTCCTTGGTGGCCGTGTCGTTCAACTGGTCGGTCACGGCCTTCACCTTATCCACCAGGGCCTGCTTGGCGGCAAGATTGGTCTCATGCTCCGCGCGACGCAGCCGGTAGTGCTCATGCACCTTGTCGTAGATGGTGCGCGTGGCGGTGGAGAAGCGGTCACGGATGGTCTCCCATTCCTCACGCAACACAGGGCCGATGGCATGCCACTTCTCCTGGTACTCGCGCACCCCGTGCTCCAGCTCCTTCACGTTGTCCTTCTGCGCCAGGCTCTCCACATCGCTGATCAGGGCCTGTTTCAGGGCGGTGTTCTTCCGCAGGTCATGGTCCCGCAGTTCCTTGTAGATCCTGATGTGGTAGAAGAACTCATCGCGCAGGTGCGAGTAGTCGTTCTGCAGGTCGCGGTAGTGCTGCTGGGGCACCGGACCGATCGTCTTCCACTTCTCCTGCAGGTCGGCGAAACGCTGGAAGGCCGAGCCGATGTTCTCCTCCCCGGCGATCAGCGTCTTCAACTCCTCCATGATGGCCTTCTTGGCCTCCAGGTTCTCGTTCTCCTCCTTCTGCTTCTTCCGCCGGATATCGTTCACCCGTTGGTTGAAGAGGTCCAGCAATTGCTTGAAGCGCTTGTCCTCTTCGTCGGTGAGCTGGGCCGATTCAATGGCGATGGGCCCGCCATCAGGCGCTTCGGAACCAACCTCCATCGGTTCGCCCTCGGGCGATCCGTCGTGGTGTTCCTGTTGCAGGGACGCGGCCACCAGGGCCTCATACGCCTCTTTCACGCCTTCCACGGCCTCGGCTGCGGATTCGACATCCTCCTGAGCCGTGATCTCCTCGAGCCGGGTGATCAGCTCTGCTTTCGTTGCCATCGCTATCGTTACGCCCGCTGGGGCATCGTCCAAAGATAGGGGGATGCCACGATCCACAAGGGGGGCTTATACCGCCAGCCCCAGCATGCACACGTCATCCATCTGGTCGATCGGGCCCTTCCAGTCCAGGAAGGCCTGCTCGATCACACGGGCTTGTTCCTTCAACCCCAACCGCTGGTTCGCCAGGATGAGCTCCTGCAGCCGCGAGTTCATGAACCGTTTGCGCTCCGGGCCGCCGAACTGGTCCACATAGCCATCGCTGAAGAGGTAGAGCCGGTCGCCCTCGGAATAGGCCAGCTTGTGGGTCGTGAAGCGTCGTTCCTCGCCTACATGCCCGCCTCCTACCGGACGACGATCGCCATTGATCACGCTCAACTGGCCCTGGTGCAACCAGTACACCGGACGGTAGGCTCCAGCGAAGAGGATCTCCTTAGCCACCCGGTCCACCCGGCAGAGCGCCAGGTCCATGCCATCGCCCGCACCGCGTTGCTTGCCTTTCTGGTTCATGGTGGCCACCATGCGTGCGTGCAGGATGGAAAGGATCTCCGACGGGTCCTTGTGCGCGTGCTGTGGTACGATCTCGTTCAGCAGGGAACAGCCGATGGCGGCCATCATGGCGCCAGGAAGTCCGTGGCCAGTGCAATCCGCGGCGGCTACGAAACAGCGCTCCGCGTCGATCCGGTAGACCCAGTGGAAGTCGCCGCTCACCACGTCCTTGGGCCGGTCTATGACGAAGGAATCCGCGAAGAGCTCGTCATAGACCAGTGCGGAGGGCACGAGCGCGCGCTGGATCTTCCCGGCGTACGCGATGCTGTCGTTCATGTCCTCGTGGCGTTCCTTGAGCTTCTGCTGTGCCTCCTCGTCCACGTTCAGCCAACGTCCCACATAACGGAAGAGGAGGAAGCCCGCCGTACCGAACAGGAGGACGGCGAAGCCGATCTGCCAGAGCAGGGAGCGTATGGCCGCCTGTTCGAACAGGGCTGTGGGGGTCCGTGCCACGACCATGCCCACCGCTTTCCCTTCCGGGTCCAGGACATTGTCGAAGACCACCAGCTCGCGGCCGGAACTGCTTTCGAACTCGATGGTCCCGGCCTCGCCGAAGCGTGCCCCGAGCGTCGGGCGGTCCCCGTTCCAAGGGTCTCTGAAGCGTGGCTTCTCCTCGGAGGTCACGAGCACCACCACCTCCTGGGTGGCCGGATCCAATACCACCAGCTCCAGTGGCGCTTCCAATCCGTTGCGGTGCGCCGCCTTGCGCAATCGTTCGTGCAGCACGTAGTACCGCGCGTCCTGGGTGTTCTTGATGATCAGGCCCGGATCCGGGTAGCGCTCCAGGAGCCCGATGATGTTGTTCGCACCCACCTCCTCGGAGACCGTGGAGGTGATGCTGCGAAGTTGTGTGATGCCGGTTGCTTTCCGTGCCTTGCGATCGTTGCGGTGCACCACGCCGATGACGACGAGGCAGAGCGCCAGCAGGGCCGCATACACGGCATACAGGACCTTGTGCTTGGTGCGCTTGGGGCGGAGATCCACGGGAACAGAGCGGCGGAGAGCAGCCGCTGTGCGTTCCTACGTGGTTGAAGGTGAGAAGGTTCCCTTGAAAGTCAGGTGCAGGAGCATGGGCATGAAGATGTCCCGGGCGTGGTCATCCGGTGATGCGGAAGCAGCCCTTGCCGGACTGAAGCAGGACTTCCTTGCTCCTTTACCCGCTCCAGAAGCGGTTACCGCTTCCTACCCCAGGAACGGATAGCCATGCTCCGTGGGCGGAACGAAGGTCTCCTTGATGGTGCGCGGGCTCACCCACCGGATGAGGTTGAGGTAGCTGCCGGCCTTGTCGTTGGTACCGCTGCCGCGTGCACCACCAAAGGGCTGTTGGCCCACCACCGCCCCCGTGGGCTTGTCGTTGATGTAGAAGTTGCCCGCTGAATGGCGAAGCACTTCCGTGGCCTCCAGGATGCTCGCGCGATCGTTACTGATGACCGACCCCGTCAAGGCATACTCGCTCGTGGCATCCACCAGCTTCAAGGTCTCCGTCCAACGCGTACTGTTGTATACGTATATGGTGAGCACCGGACCGAAGATCTCCTCGCACATCGTCACGCTCTTCGGGTCCTTGGTCACGGCCACGGTCGGCTCGATGAAGTAGCCCGTCTTCTTGTCGTATTTCCCACCCGCGATGATCTGGACGTTCTTCTTGTCCTTCTTCAACGCATCGATGTAGCCTGCGATCTTGTCAAAGCTCTTCTCGTCGATCACCGCGCCGATGAAGTTCGAGAACTCGCGAGGGTCACCCATCTTCATTTCCGCTAGGTCAGCGAGCAGTTCCTTCTTCACTGCGGGCCACAGGCTCTCGGGTATGTAGGCACGGCTGGCGGCACTGCATTTCTGCCCTTGGAACTCAAAAGCACCGCGGCTCAGTGCGGTGGCGACCACCTTGGGGTCTGCACTGGCATGGGCGATCACGAAGTCCTTGCCGCCCGTTTCGCCCACGATCCGTGGATAGCTCCGGTACAACGGCAGGTTCTCGCCAACGGTCTTCCAGATCTGGCGGAAGACGCCGGTGCTTCCCGTGAAATGGATCCCCGCGAAGTCCTTGTGCTTGAAGATGACATCCCCGGCCACCGGACCACTGACGTGAACGAGGTTGATCACCCCCGGGGGCAGCCCGGCGGCCATGAAGACCTCCATGATCACCTGCGCGCTGTAGCATTGGCTATCCGCACATTTCCAGACCACGGTATTCCCCATGAGCGCACAGCTGCTGGGCAGGTTGCCGGCGATGGCCGTGAAGTTGAAGGGGGTGAGGGCGAAGACGAAGCCTTCCAGGGCCCGGTATTCCATGCGGTTCCAGACACCTGGCGAGCTGTTCGGCTGGTCCCGGTAGATCTGCTGGGCGTAGTGCACGTTGAAGCGCAGGAAGTCGATCAGTTCGCAGGCGCTGTCGATCTCGGCCTGGTAGGCGTTCTTGCCCTGCGCCAGCATCGTTGCCGCATTGATCTGCGCGCGGTAGGGACCGGCGAGCAGGTCGGCTGCCTTGAGGAAGATGGCCGCGCGCTGCTCGAAGGGCATGCCCTCCCAGTTCGCCTTCGCCTTCAAGGCCGCGTCAATGGCGGCGCGCACATGCTTGGCCTCACCGTGGTGGGAGGACCCGAGGTTGTGCGCATGCTTGTGCGGTGGGCTCATCTTCCGCAGGTCCTTCGTCGTGATCGCATGTCCAGCGATCCACATGGGTGCATCGATGCGCGTGCGGAGACGGCGGTCCACCTCGGCTTGCAAGGCTTTCCGCTCGGGGCTTCCCGGCGCGTAGCTCAGCACGGGTTCGTTGGAGGGCGTCGGAACGTGGAAGATGGCGTTGGACATGGGTGCGCGATCGTTGGGCCGCTAAGATACCGGTACCCCCCGGAAGGTTCTCACACACCTCAGGCCGACCGTGACGTATGTCCCCATGTGGCCTGTGCGCGCGCATGGATCGGGATCCCGCCCCCCGGGACCGTCAGGACAAGTTGTCGTACTTGTCTATCGGATCCATTTCCGACCCCGCCGACAGTTCGAGCAAGGGCTTCACCACCCCATCGCTCAGGCGATAGGCCCAGCCATGCAAGTGTGGCCCTCCGCGCTCCGCCCAGGCACGCTGGATGATGGCCGTTTTCGAGAGGTTCCGCACCTGTTCGATGACGTTGAGCTCCACCAAGCGGTCGAACCGTGCGTCGGCGCTGGCCATGGGGTTGAGCTCGCCCTGGTGCAAGCGATAGACGACCTTGATGTTGCGCAACCAAGTATCGATGATGCCGATGGACTGGTTGCCCATCGCCGCCTTCACCCCGCCGCACCCGTAGTGCCCGCAGACGATCACGTGCTTCACCTTCAATACGTTCACGGCATACTCGAGAACACTGAGCATGTTCACGTCCGTGTTCACCACCATATTGGCGATGTTCCGATGCACGAAGATCTGGCCGGGAAGGGTGCCGGTTATCTCGTTGGCGGGCACCCGGCTGTCACTGCACCCGATCCAGAGGAATTCCGGGTGTTGGACATCCACCAGGCGCGTGAAGAACTGCGGGTCCTTCGACACCATTTCCGCGGCCCAGGCCTTGTTGTTCTGAAGTAGCTTCTCGTAGGACTCCATGAGGTCGTTATTGGTTTCTGGTCCTTGTTCTTGTGCCACCGGTGTCGGCAGCGAATTTGCGCACAATACCCGTCAGTGCCTCCACGCTCACCGGTTTCGCGGCCGGTGTGTCGTAGCCGATCAGTTCCACGTTGATATCACGGTCCGGCGCGGTTTCCAGGAAGTCGTCGATGATCTCCCGCACATCCGGATCCAGGTCGATGGTCCGGCTCGCGTCCAGCACCACCTGGCATCCCTGTGGTAGTTCCAACAAGGTCCGTTTGATCCCCGCCTTGTTCAGGAAGGTGACGTCCTCGCTCAGCCGGATGTGGATCGGAAGGCCGGACCGGTGCTTGTTCTGCTCGAAATGATAGGGCACCCGGTAGTTCTTCCACAGGATGTACATGATGGATACGCAGAGCCCGAGACCGACGCCCCAGAGCAGATCGATGGCATATACGCACATCACCGTCACCAGGAAGGGGAGGAATTGCATGATCCCGGAGTTCCACATGGTGCGGAACTGAGCGGGCTTCACCAGCTTGTATCCCACCAGCAGGAGCACCGCCGCCAGACAGGCATAGGGGATGCTCCGGAGCAGGTCGGGGAGCAGCAGGGCGGAGAGCACGATGAGCACACCGTGCATGATGGCTGCCAGCGAAGTGCGTCCCCCGGCCTGGATGTTCGCCGAGCTGCGCACGATCACCTGGGTCACCGGAAGCCCGCCGAGAAGCCCACTGATGATGTTCCCCGCACCTTGTGCGACGAGTTCCCTGTTCGCGGGTGTTGTGCGGTTGTACGGGTCGAGCTTGTCCGTGGCTTCCACGCACAACAAGGTCTCGATGCTCGCCACCACGGCGATCGTGAACGCCACCTTCCAAACCTTCAATGACAGGATGCCACCGAAGTCCGGTAGATGGAGGTCGTTCATGCCGTTGATCTCCGGGATCGCCACGAAATGATCAGGGCCGATGGCAAGAGCGGGTATGGCGCTGAAGAGTTCCGCGAGCAACGCTCCCAGGAGCACCGCCAACAAGGGTCCAGGTATCAACTTCAGGAAGGCATTGGCCTTCACCCAGGGCCGCTCCCACAGCAACATCACCCCCAGGCAGGCCAGGGTGATGATGATGGCGCCGATGTTGATGGCATCCACCATGTAGAAGAGCTCGGACCATGTCGTGTGGTGGTCCGGCTGCTCGAAGGTCATGTCGCCCATATAGTCCGCGTCGTAGCCCACGGCATGTGGGATCTGCTTGAGCACGATGGTGATGCCGATCCCGGCCAGCATGCCCTTGATCACCGCATTGGGGAAGTAATAGGCGATGATGCCTGCGCGCAGGGCGCCGAACACCAGTTGAAGGACACCGGCAAGGACCACGGCCAGCAGGAAGGCCTCATAGCCACCGAGATCAGCAATGGCGGTGAGCACGATGGCCACCAGCCCCGCGGCCGGTCCGCTCACACCCAGGCCGGAACCACTGATGACACCAACGATGATGCCCCCCACCGCACCAGCCACCAGACCGGATATCAGGGGGGCACCGGAAGCCAGCGCGATGCCCAGGCAGAGAGGCATGGCGACGAGGAAGACTACGACGGAAGCGGGCAGGTCCTGCTTCCAATGGGCGAAAGACACGAATGGTTTCATCCGGGATCGGACAGGTGAGGTGGACGAGGAGCCGGACGAGATGGTCCGGCCGGGAAGAGCACCCTGGGGCGCAGCTACAGGCAGCGCCTATGACCAGGGTGGTGGGTGTGGTACCTCACCGTGCTGCAGGCGTTGTACTTGCTCTTCCCAGGTCGGCAGGATGGCTTTCTGCGAGAACGGGCCCGGATGAGGTCCGATCGCTCCGTGCCGTGGGGGGATGGCGTGACACACTTCTTCTTCCTCGACCACAGGTGGCGTGGTGCAACCCTGTTCTTCGCAGAACTGGATCACCACGGTGGAATTGGATAATAAGGGCGCCAGGAAGAGGGTGAGGCAGAGGAATGAGGTGAACAACCGCAGCGTCACCGGTCTCGACCGGTCGCGAAGTGAAAGGCGGGGGCAGAACGATGTCATTCCGGCCCCTAAGCTAGAGCGCCGCACGACTCATCCGTTCATATCCCCATGAATGGGCGACTGACGAAGGCATTAGTTCCATCCATGGGGGAATTCCAAGGACATGGAGGGGATGTCGACATCGAACTCCCGGCCATCCTGGGTTCGCACCATGCGGTAGGTCCCTTCCATCGTTCCGTAGCCGCTCCGCAGATCGCACATGCTGCCGTAGCTGAATTCCTCCCCGGGGCCAAGGGTCGGTGTCTCCCCGACGACTCCCGGGCCTTCGATCGATCGTCTGGCGGCGAGACTGTCACGTACGATCCAATGCCGGCTCTTCAAGCGAACGGTCTCCCTGCCCCGGTTCATGATGGTGATCCGGTAGCTGAAGATGAACCGCCCGATCGTGGGGTCGCTATGCGCTGCCTCATAGCGGCAGCGGGCGGTTACCTGGATGTCCTGCGTTACCGTGGTGGCCATGGTGCGAAGTTCGGTGAAACACGTGGTCAGCACGGGTGCCCCAACAGCCGGATCCGTCCCATCGTTGGACCCACCCGCTCTCAGGACCCAAGGTCGTGAGCGACCTCAAGGCCGGGTCGCACCCCGGTCTCCATTCATGAACGACCCACTGTGGAAACCATTGTGCCGCCTCTTGCCTCGCGTGGGTTGCTCCCGGTAATTTGCCGCCCCGATGAAAGGACCCCGCTGGCTCCACGTGATGCTCGGCACCGCAGCTTGCGTTAGCCTGCACGGCCCGGCGAGCGCGCAGCTCTCGAACCCGGAAAGTGTGGAATATGACCCGGTAGGTGACCGGTACTTCATCAGCAACACGGGGAACAACAGCATCAAACAACGCGACCAAGCGGGCACCATCAGTGATTTCGTCACGGTATCGCCGGCCCCCTACGGATTGGAGATCATGGGGCAGGTATTGTATGCCTGCAGCGGTGGGGCCGTGAAGGGTTACGACCTGGAGGACGGATCATTGGTGTTCAACCGGAGCCTCGGTGGCACCTTCCTCAACGGCATCACCACGGATGGCCTGTACCTGTACGTGACCGATTTCGGGGCCGGGCGGATCTATAAGGTGGATGCAGTTGGGAACAGCCATAGCACCCTGGTCAACGATACGGAGGGTACGCCCAACGGCATCGTGCATCGGCCGGGGTCGGATGAACTGTTGGTCGCCTTCTGGGGAGGCAACGCTGCCGTGAGGGCCTTCGACCGGATGACCGGTGCCCAGCTTGGAAGTGTCCCTACCACCTTGTCCAATATTGACGGGATCACGATCGATTGCATGGGGCGCGTCCTCCTCGCGAGTTGGAGTCCGGATCGCATCACCGCCTTCGACTGGGGGCTGCCATCGCCCGCCTTCACGGACCTGATGGTGCCGGGGTTGAACAACCCCGCGGACATCGACTTCGACGCGGTGAACGGCCTGGTGTGCGTTCCGAATACGGTTACGAACACGGTGATCCTGGCGGAGGTGCCGGATTGTGCGCTGGGCGTTCAGGAGGAGCGCGCCTACATCACCCATGTGCATCCGAACCCCACCCACGGCCCGGTCCGTTTCGACCCGCCGTTGACATCCGCCGAACCCTTCCTGGTCATCGATGCGCGCGGCTGCATCCAGGCGATGGGCACCTTGCGGGCCAACGCCACGCTCGACCTGGGCGACCTGCCCGCCGGTCCGTACGTGATCATCTTCTCCCGCCTCGCCCAGCAAGTGCGGGTGATGAAGGAGTGAGTCAACCTTCGCTGTTCTCAGCGGCCTTCTTGATGCGGCGATAGCTGAAGACGCCCAGGATGTGGCGCCGCGCGAAACGCAGGTTCCCGTTGTTATTCACGAACTTGTTGTACACGTTCTGCGGTACGCCGAAGTACTCGTACTCACTGCCATCACCGAAGATGAGGTGCAGCGTCATGGACTTGTAGCGCCAGTCGCTGATGACGCTCGTGGTGGCGGTGCGCTCGAACTCCTCCTTGTTCGTGGCATGCGTCTCGGGATGGATGCTCACCAGGAAGTGGTAGGCATCGATGATGTGCTTGCTGGTCTCCTCAGCCTCCGCTCGTTCCGCCTCCTCGGTGAACCGGTCGGGGTGGTGCTTCTTCATCAAGCCCTTGTAGAGGGCGTTGAGTTCCTTCAGGTCGGTCTTCGCCGTGGCGCTGAGCAACTTTCTGCTGTCGAGGATCTTCTTCGTGGACATAGGTGCCGTGCAAGGGGCGGCAAAGGTCGCGCTTTACACCCATCCGGTGAACGTTCAGATCACCGGCTCGCCCACCTTCATCTCGCTCCATCGGTTCCAGTTATACACCGACCCCTGCCCCTGGGCGCGGGCGAACGTCACGGCATTGTGCAGATCGGTGAAGAGCCGGCAGCTGGAATAGCGCACCTGGCCGTCCACGGGGTCGCGATGTCCACTGACGATGGCGTCATGGTCAAGCGCATGTTGAAGCACCGTGGCCAGGTCGTTGGCCCGTTCACCGGGGATCCTGTAGGCGACCACCAGGTCCGAGGTCACATAGGAATTGCCGCGCACATCGTAGCTGAAGCGTTGCTTGCGGTCCCCGATGGATCGGAGACGGTCCAGCAATAGGGTGAACGTACGGTCGGACATGGACACCAATTGGTCCGCCGAAGGTCTACCTCGTCCGGCATCCAATTCCAGCAGCGCTCTGCGAAGGATCAACAACCGATCGTCGCTTATCTTGAAAGGTGTCTGATGTGCCACCGGCTCAACCCGTTCCTACCTGGAGCGTTACCCACCCAGGACGAGGATGCCCGATGGGTATTTTTTTGATCAACCTCTTGCAGGATCGGAACCCGGCACTATTTTCAACCCTTCATTGTTCGGAAAAAGAACAATTGGCGATTCTAAAGACACCACTAAGACTCTCCGGATCATGCTCTTCAGGTTCCCCTCCCTCGTATTATGCTTCATAACCGCGATCTCTCCCTCTGTACTCGCCAAGTGCCAGACATCCAAAGCGCCGATGACCATAGGTGTTTACCCGCTGAATTCGTCGGGTGGCGAAACGGAGGCATCGCAAGCTGGTCAGTTGACCGGTCTGATCACCCAGGTCGCCAAACGATCCGGTCAGTTCAAAGTGATCGCGGCGAACCATGAAGATCTCACGAAGGAAATTCGGGAACGACAAAAGGATGGGGACTATATCAGTGGTTCCATCGCAAAACAGTTCAAGGCGGATGGAGCGCTTCAAGCATTGACCGGGAGCTTGAACTTGTACGAAGAGCGACGGAACGAGGGGACGAGAACAGGAAAGGTCATGCTCGATCTGGCATCCGGCGTGAACACGACGGTGAAAATGGGCTTCTCCTTGGATCTGGTCGATGTGGCGACCAATAGTCTGATCTCCTCCGAGTCCTTCAGTGTAACGGGCTCAGGTGTGACCGCCGGTGATGCGCAGGCGAACGCCCATCGCCGTGCGAAACGGGCCATCAGCAACTGGCTCGTCAAGCAGTTGGATTTCGAGTTCAAGATCCTGGATGTGGAGACCAGGAACAAGAAGAACTTCCCGGAAACGGTCCTGATCAATGGTGGTCAGAACATGGACCTGGACAAGTCAGAGAAGCTTGACGTGGTCGAGTTGAAGACGGTTGGGGAGTATCGAAGAGAGGTGCCGGTGTGCAGCCTCACCGTGAAGGAAGTCCAGGGAGAGGTGACCATTTGTACCGTCAACTTCAACGACCGGGAGAACCTGCAGGCAAAGCTCGATGCCAACGCGCCACTGCGCATATGGTTCCGGGAAGTCAACGATTGATCCGATGAGATATCTGCTGCCCCTATGCATCGGCCTGGCCTTGGCCATGGTGTCATGCTCCTCCTCCCAGCCTGTTGCCATGAGGAATGAGGTCTCCAAGGTCGACCAACCTTCCGGAACCGAACCAGGGACCATTTGGGTCAAGGCCTCCGGTTACGGTCGGGATGAAGTCTCCGCCGTCCACAATGCTCAAATGGCGGCGGTGCGTCACTTGTTGTTCCAAGGCATCCCCGGAACGCCTTGGAACCTGCCGATGGTGCCGGATGAATCGGTATCCAAACGGGATCACGCCGAGTTCTATGAGAACTTCCTGGATCAGAAGGGCTACCGTGATTTCATCATGAGTTCAAGTTCCACTCCGCTCGCCAAGGTCGAGGGTGGCAGACGCCTGGACGCCACGATCAAGCTGAACGTCCAGGGCATAAGGACGTACCTGGAAAAGAACAACATCATCCGGAAATTCGGTCTGTAACCCCCACCAAGATGTTCATACGCTCTCTCATCACCACTTGTGCGGCCCTGATCCTCCTTCTTTCCAATGCACAGACTCCGAGCTCGATCCCTGACCCGAACAAGGCTCCGTGTGGGGATCTGAAGACCTCCCGACCCTCCATCATGGTCATCCCGCGCGTCAAGGAAGGTCAGGACATCCGGAAGGCGATCGATGACGACTTCAACATACGCATCGCCATCGGCAAGGTTCAGGAAGCATTCAATAACAGGGGCTTCACCACCTATGATTTCGTTGCCAAGCTCAAGGCGGCCATGGAAGAGGGTGTGTTCACCATGGAGAACCAAAGCGATTACAAGACCCAGCTCCTCCAGTACGCATCTCCCGATATCTATGCGGAGGTGGAGTATGAAGCCACCGTCCAAGGTGCCACGACCGTGACCAAACTGATCCTGACCGGATACGATAATTACACAGCTGCGAGCCTGGGCACCAAGCCCGGAAGCAGGGGAAGCAATATGAATGATCCTGGTCTGATGATCGAAGGGATCCTCAATGATGGCCTGGCAGATGACTTCCTCAATACGATGCAGACGAAATTCACCGAGATGATCGAGGATGGCCGACAGGTGGTGGTCACCTTTTCGCTGGCTGATGGGGCGATGATCGGAAGTTTCGAGGACGGCGTGGCAGCCAAAGGGGACGAGGAACTCCAGACCGTGATCGAGGATTGGGTTGCTGAACGTGCTGTGAAAGGGAATTACCACACGCCCAGGGTCGTGGCCAGGAAAATGATCTTCGAGGACATCCGGATACCACTTCGGGATCCGGTGACCTGCAAGAACTACACTGTGACCAATTTCGGCAAAGCCATCATGGATTTCCTGAAAAAGGACTGCCAGTTGAACGCAAGCCGGGATGTCAGCGGTGCTCGTATCACTGTCACCATCAAGTAAGTCCGAGCCATGCGTATCACATCAGCTCTGTTAGTCGCTCTGCTTTGGGGGCAAATGGGCGTTGCCCAATCCACCACAGTTCAGGAGAAAGCGGACAAGATCTCGCTGTTCGTTGGTATCGTTCCTGGCTCCAACCGGGACCTTGACGAAGCTCAACGGGAACGCCTGCGGAACAAGATCGTACAATGTGCCAACCGCACGGGCATCGTTTCGGTCGGGATGAGCAATTTCCTCCTCCATCCTCAAATGGAGATCAACGAGATCGCAAGGGTAGAGGCCATGAAGGTCATGTACACTGCGAAATGCGAAGTCGTTCTGGCCATTGCGCGGACCGATTATCGCAATTTTCCAGGCCAATCCTTTGGAACTACGAGCATTCCTGTTATCGGCTCTGGAGCGGATAGCGTGCAAGCGATCAATAATGCCATTCAGCAGATCAGGACCGATGATCCCCGTATATCCAAATTCGTCCTGGAGACGAAGGCAAGGATCATGGACTACTATTCGAAGAACTGTGACGAGGTGATCATGGAGGCGAGAAGGCATTACGAACTACAACAACATGACCTGTCGATCGGGTTGCTCTTCAGTGTTCCTCCAGCAGCCCCATGCTATGATGAGGCTCGGAAGATGTCCATGACCGTGTACAAGGAAGTGTTGAAGGATGAATGTGAGGAGCAGCTGCTACAGTTGCGATCCGTGCTGGTCGTGGCCAAGGGCGAGGGTGGGACGCAACGCCACGCGGAGGCCCTGAAGTTGATCCAGGCAATGAACCCGGCCGCGGATTGTTACCAGGAAGCTTATGGCATGATGAGCAAGTTGGAGGATGATCTGGACGAGCAAAGACGGGTCGAATGGAACATGGAGCGAACGCGTATGCAGAACGAGGCTGAAGTGCAGAAGGAGGCGTACCGGGCAATGGCACAGATGAGCGCCAAAGCGGATCCCATGGTCGTTGTTACGAACGTACTTCCACGCTAGGAGGTCCCGGTACCGATCAGCGGGAGATGTTCATCATGTTCACTGCCAGGATAAGCTCGACACCACTCGGGCTCTTAACGGTCAGTTGACCCTTCAATTGGCGACAGTCCTGAAGCAGGGTGAGCACACCGCTGCGGATGTTCCCTGATCCCGGAACGGCGGTCAGCCGAGCTCCATTGACCTGGAAGTTGCAGTCGATGGCTTTCCTGTTCACCTCACCGGAGATGCTGACCATGCCACCTGAACCCGTCAGGGTAAGCCTGTCCTCCAGGGAGCCGTCGTTGCGGAATTCCATGCCATCCATGGAACAAGGGGCAGGTGCACCCTTTACGGAGGCCATCTCTTTGGCAGGTGCAGGATCGGCTGACCGCTTCGTCTGTGGCTCTTTCCCACCCCGTTCGTTCCCCTTTCCTCCCGAGCCTTCGGCGATGCGCGTTCGGTCCGCAGGGAATACGATGCGGTCAAGGTCGGTCAATCGGATGGTCAGGCTATCGCAAGGTGTGAGGTCGCTGCTGGATTGACCCGGCCCCTGACATAATAGTCGAAGAGAGGCATCATCATTCCGGAATTCATCCGGTATCCGGAAGCTCGCAAAGCCTTCGGTGATCTCCACCGTATCCCGCACATCCCCGGCATAGGCGATCGCGATCCGCTTCACCATCCGATCCTTCGCCCCGTAGTCATGGGCACTGTCCACCTCTACCTTCACACGAAAGGAGCGCAGATGAAGTGGATCGGCCACGAAGAAAACGGCCAGAGCGAGGATGGTGACCAGGATGACGGCGGCCAGCCTGGTGTTGAGCCCGGCTGACCTGCGGGTCGTGCCGATCTCCTGCTCCATCGTGACGGTCCTGTCACCGATCGATTCGAGCATGGACTTGACCTCGTTCAAACGGGTCGTGACCGCTCCAATGTTCGCCTCGATCGCCGGAGCAAGGGCTTGCTGCAGTACCTCCGCATCCTGATACCTCACTATCCATTCATCGATCTCTGCACCGGCCTGTGCAGCATTGCTACTGGTGGATGGCCCGACAGAGCGTTGCTGCATTTCGGACCGCATTGAACGTACCTCCTGCAAAAGTTCCTTCGCAGCAAGTTGCTCATAGGCCACCAAGGCCTTGTGGTTGTCCTTGTCTTTTAGATACTCGGAAAAGTGCAGTTGGAAATGCCGGTCGAACTCCCTGGCGATGATCGAGGCCATTTCCGGGCAGTTCCGTTGCAAAGCCTCCATGTCGGGGCCAGAATGTGCCAACAGGGAGGATCGCGACGGCTCTTGCGAACCACCCAGGATACCCTCGGTCACTTCCAGCGAGGAACTCACCAGCGCCTCCTCTTTGATCCGTAGCTCCAGCTGTTTGAACAGGGCATCATAGAACACCCTTTCCCTTTGTTGCAGCTTGCGCGTACTTCCTTCGGGATGTTCGAACAGAAAGATCAAGGACTGCTTCGTGTTCCCAAGGGCATGCACCAAGCCCTTCTGGATGTCATGGTTCAGCTTGCTGGCATCCAACCCACGGAGCCGCACCATCAATCCCTTGCTGATACCGCTGGCATGGTCTCCTGCCAGACCTTTTACCAGGTCTTTAATGGGGTCCGCGAGCAGAATAGCCAGGGGGCCTAGAAGGGGCTTTGATGCGATCGCCAGTACATGGGCGGTGAACGATGCGATCCTCCCGGTCGGTGTGCCGCTGTCGGACATGGATGGATGATGTCTTAGTGGTACGGCCTAAACTAATACCTGGGACCAATATTGAGGTCGTATCAATCCCGCACCGAATTCACGAAGCGCATCCCCACAAGCCGGTCATACCGCTGCTGGCGGTCGGTGAGGTATACCAGAATGAGGTAGTCGTTCTCCGTCTGATAGTGCGAACCCTCGATCGTCGTGAGGTCCGGCGCCTTCATCCCGGTCGACAACGTGGCGTAGGTGAAGTCGTAGAACCCTTGCTTCAACAGCACGGTCGCCCGGTAGGCGCGTTCTTCCGGCGACCAGGTCATCCGGTACTCCCTCCTGCATTGGAAGTCGCTCAATCCGCCATACACATATACCTCGGCATCCAGTTGCTCCGGCATCGGTTGCACGAAATGGACCTTCACGTAATCCGCGCCGAGCGGGTCACCGTCGACCAGGTCGTTGCGCACCAGGAACTTCCCGTTGATGTCGCGTTGGTTGTCATAGACCCGGATGTTGCGCTTCAGTTCAGGCGTCAGGTACGCCTCGTACAGGCCGTTCCCCGCATCGGTCGTGATCCGATCGATGTTGCGCGTGGCCAGGCGGATGTTCTTCAGATCGAAGTTCCGGTATTCGTTCGCTCCCATGAACGAGGCTTGCTGCGGGTAGTCGTACACCAGTTCATGGTCGCGTACGAAGCGCGGCTGGAAACCCGTACGGGCATCATCCCAGCGCATGTTCTGCAGCACGGTCACATGTACATCGCCGAAAGGGTCGGGGATGAACAGACCGGGGTGCCGTACGGTGAAGTCGACCTGCTGGGCCACGTCGCGCAGGTCCACATCACGTGAGGCGGCTATGCGCGCGTCGATCATCACCTTCTGCTCGGCCACAAGGAAGCGGCGTGTGAGGATCAGGTCATCCACGTCACTCCCCCGATACACCTTCAACAGGAAGTTCCCCGATCGGGTGAACCGCATCATCCGGTTAGGGACCTCCAGTTCGTATTGGATGAAGGGTTGAAGCGTGTTGTAACTCGACTCTCCAGCGGGGATATAGTCGTTCTGCACCCCTTCGATGTATTGCCCGGGCATGAGGTCACTCGGTTCCCATACGGCATTGCAATGCACCACCGTGTAACTCAGGTTCTCCACGTTGGGCTGGAGGTCATCGAAACGGAGCACCAAGGGTTCCTGCGCGTCCAGTTCGGTGACCGGAGGGGCCAGTTCGAAACCACGTTTGAAGAATTGGACCGTGTGGACCGTTGGGCTGTACACATGGTCCTCATAACGAAGCCTGTTCTCCTGGTAATAGTCGACGGCACCGGCGGCGACCGGAGCGGCGCTTCCGCAGCTTGTGGCCAGTAGGAGGGTAAGGAGGCCGCTTATCACGCAGGTGCCCGGTCGTGCGCGCGCCAGATGGAAGGGTGGGAGAGGCTGATCTTTCAACTGATCGGGTCAACTTGGCGGTACCGAAGGTACGTTCGTACCACTCCGCGATCCCGTTGTCATGCTCATCCTATCCTTGGTCATCGTCCTATTCGCCCTGGTCGCTGCGTTCTGGTTCTTCCGGCCTTTGCGGCGTGGCCAGGTACGGATAACATTGACTGACGGGCGATCCATACGTGCGCCGGTCGGATCGAACCTGTTCCAGGTCCTGCGGGACGCGGGGGTGGACCTCCCATCCACCTGCGGTGGCCAGGGCTCGTGCGCGCAGTGCAGGTGTCGCATCCTGCGTGGGGCGGAACGGATCACGGAACAGGAGCGGCCGTATTTCAGCCCCGAAGAGCTCAGGAGCGGCGTGCGGCTCGCCTGCCGGGTGACCGTTCAGCGTGACCTGCTCATTGAGGTGCCCGACCCGACCGATCGGTCCGATAAGGGACGGTCGTGAACCGGATCTTCCTGCCGCGCTGACGATCTTTGCACCCGATGCGGATAGGGATCGTTTGTTACCCCACCTTCGGCGGAAGCGGAGTGGTGGCCACGGAACTGGGGATGGCCCTGGCCGAGAAGGGACACGTGATCCACTTCATCACCTATGACCGGCCTGTGCGCCTGCGCGACCATCCGAACGTGCATTACCACGAGGTGCGTGTGAGCGATTATCCCCTCTTCGATTATCAACCTTACGAACTCGTCCTGACCAGCAAGCTGGTGGACGTGGCCAAGTTCGCCGGGCTCGACGTGCTGCATGTGCATTACGCGATCCCACATGCATCGGCCGCGTGGATGGCCCAGCGCATCCTGGCCGCACAAGGGATGCGTCTGCCTTTCGTCACCACCCTGCATGGTACCGATATCACCCTCGTGGGGCGCGATCCGAGCTTCGAGCCGGTGATCACCTTCAGCATCGAGCGGAGCGATGCGGTCACGGCGGTATCCGAAAGCCTCAAGCGTGACACCTACACGCATTTCCCGGTGCAGCGTGAGGTGGAGGTGATACCCAACTTCGTATGTGTGGACCAATACCGGCACCAGCACGATCCGGAACTTCGCAGGTATTACGCGCCGAACGGCGAACGCCTGGTGGTCCACGTTTCCAACTTCAGGCCGGTGAAGCGCGTGCAGGACGTGGTGGCCATGTTCCTACGGCTGCGGGAGAGCATACCTGCGCGCCTGCTCCTGATCGGGGATGGTCCGGAGCGGCAGCGGATCGAGACCTTGTGCCGCGCATCGGACCATTGCAAGGATATCCTCTTCCTGGGCAAGATGACCCGACCCGAGGAGGTCGTGGCCAGTTGCGACCTGTTCGTGCTGGCCAGTGATAGTGAAAGCTTCGGTCTGGCCGCTCTCGAGGCCATGGCTTGTGGCATCCCGGTGGTCAGCACCGACAGTGGCGGTCTTCCGGAGGTCAATATCCACGGGGTCAGCGGCCTGTTGAGCCCGGTCGGCGATGTGGAGTCCATGGCCGGGAATGCGGTGGCCATCCTGAAGGAACCATCGGACCATCAACGGTTCCGGGAGGGGGCCTTGGAGCAGGCACGGCGCTTCGACCTGGTCCGCATCCTGCCGCAGTACGAACGGCTGTATGAGAGCGTGGTGAACCCGGTGAAGGCATGATGGAGATCGTCAGCGAACGGGTGAGCATCGACCGCACCGATGGTCGGACCAGCGTGGTGATCAGTGCACGGCTCCCGAAGCGGAAGGAGGCCCTGCTCCTCGCCTGGTTCCTCTGCTGGTTGCTCATCGGAGCCTACGTGGCTTACGAGCGTACTACACTCGCCGATGGGGATCCGTTGCGCCAGTTCATGCTCGCCTTCCTCGCCTTCTGGCTCTATTTCGCAGTGAAGGTGGGGCGGACCGTGCTTTGGCGACTGAAGGGTTTCGAGCAATGGCGTTTGAAGGACGGTGTGCTCACGATCAAGGACAGCATCCTTGGGTATGGCAAGGCGCACACCTATTTCGTGGAGAACATCCAGAAGCTCGGCGCGCTCAACCTCGACCCGAGCTCCTTCAAGCACCAACTGAACGATTCCTTCTGGACGATCGGCGGTGAACGTCTGGGCTTCGAACACCTCGGACGCAAGGTGGCCTTCGGGAAGGGCTTGGATGCGGTGGAAACGAAGCGCGTGCTCTTTGTCCTCCAGGATGCGTTGCGCGCTGCGCGCAAGGAGGCCGCTGCTCAGTAGGGCTCGATCCGGAACGCATTGCCACGGATGCGCCGGGTGAGCGCTCCATCGATGGTCTCCTCCAGGACCATGCGCCGGGCGACGGGGCTGGCCAACGTCCTATCGATCGTATCGACCGCTCCGGACGGGACCTGCGCTGCAAGCAGCTCGCCTAGGAGGTCCTTCCTTTTGCGCTCTACGATCGCCACGGCCAATCGATCGGCCAGGTCCTGCCGGTGCCTTACGCGATCCGCATTCACCCGGAAACGCACATCTTCCAACAGTTCCGTTCGACCGAGTACCTGGCACAAGGCCTTGAACTGGATGTCGCTTCCCACTGCAAGGATGATGCGCCCACCATCGGCACACCTGAAGACTTCGCCATAGGGCGCGATGTTCGGATGCAGGGTGCCCATCGGTCGTGCCACGGCGCCCGCCATCAAATAGTTACTGGCCTGGTTGATCAGTCCGGTCAGTGCAGCTTCCTCCAGCGAGACCTCGACATAGGCTCCTTTGCCGGTCGATCCCCGTTGCAGGAGGGCCAGCAGGACCCCTTCCTTGAGCTGATGCGCAGCGAGCACGTCGATGAGGGCAATGGGCAGTTTCGCCGGGTGGTCTGCGTCGGTGCCCGTCATGCTGATGTATCCGGCCTCCGCCTGCAGCACGACATCAAAGGCCGGGCGCTGAGGCTGGTCGGCGAAGCCCATGATGTGCCCGTGAACGAGCTTTGGGTTCAGGCTCCGGAGCCGCTCGCGCTGTAGGCCAAGCTTCTCCGCATCGGCGGCCAGGTGGTTCGTGATCAGCACATCCGCGGTCTTCAGCAATGCGTCGAAGCTCGAGCGCTCCCTGCTGTCCTTGAGATCCATCTGGCGATGGTCCTTTCCCCAGTTCACGCTGCTGAAGTAGGCGCTGACCGGTGAGTCCGGGTCTTCTTGAGGAAGTTTCCACCGGCGGGTGACATCGCCTCCAGCATGCTTGTTCTCGACCTTGATGACCCGTGCACCCAGTTCGGCGAAGAACATGCCCACGGCAGGGCCGGCAAGCACTCCAGCTGTTTCGATGACAAGAAGGTCGCGCATCTCCGCTGGAAAGGTATCGTGTTCGGCGCTGGACGAAGGTGGAACGGGGTCGACCGGTGTTGATCGGACCAGGTTTGGCCGTGAAGTGGATCACGCCAACCCCGCTTCGCAGACCTGTGGACTTTTTAACGCTTGCTCTCACGCAAGCTTCGCTTGGTTCGATCCTGCGTGAAAAAGCCCCGCCGCTTCGCGACGAGGCTTGATCATCAAGTGCCCAGGACTGGACTCGAACCAGCACACCGGTTAAGGCACTACCCCCTCAAAGTAGCGTGTCTACCAATTTCACCACCTGGGCTCAGGTACCGCTCGGTAGCGGTAAGGGGCCGCAAATATAACAGGGTGTTTCACTCCTCGGGCTCCCATTTAGCCTGTGTCCTGCGGAAGAGTTCCGTACGCACCGCCGCGAGCCTGCGGGCGTGCTCCGGGTCACTGTAAGGTTCATCCTCTTCATCCATGCCGTGGAACTGGTCCTCATGGGGCATGGGAGGCACGATCCTGTCCTCTGAACGGCCGGGAGTCTTGGGTGTGGGCGGGTCAGGGTCGGGAGAGTGATGGTCGACCATGAGACCCAAGGTAACAGTGGCGCAAGCCCTTCGGTATCAAGCTTCGACGAATGAGTTTTCCACCAGCGCTGCCATTCGGTTGAAAACGTTCGCCATGTTCCGTCCGAGCGGAAGCCAGAGCCTGAGGCTGTTCGCCTCTATCCACGTTGCACGACGGGCGATGGCGACTCGGTCGATCGGGCCACGGTCAGTCCCGATGCAGGAAGGCCCCAGCATCCGCCGAGGTCCTCCTCAGTGATCCCGCTGTGGCCTCCAGGTCTGCGCTTTACTGCGAGCTGGACGGGCCACTCGCCCGACAGGCCGGAAATGCGAAGACCCTGGCTTGTGCCAAGGTCTTCTCCAGTGATCCCGCTGGGGCTCGAACCCAGGACCCCAACATTAAAAGTGTTGTGCTCTACCAGCTGAGCTACAGGATCTTCCACACTCTGGAACGGTGACCCGTTCGTCGAAGGGAGCGCAAAAGTAAGGATCCGTACCGAACTGCAAAACCGGGATCGACGAAGCTATTTCTTCTCGATGATCGGGTGCCGCTCGAAGGGCTTGCTCCGGTCGAATAGGTAGCGGTAGGTGGCCAGGGTACGGTAGTTCTCCGCGCCCAGGTTCTCGCACACCTTGATCATGCGCGGATTGAAGTCGCCGATCCACGTCAGGACAGTGTCGTGATAGAGCTTCTTGTTCACGATGTGCTTCTCGGCATACACGATGAGCGCTCCCTCCATGCCCTTTCCTTGATACTCCTTGGCCACACCGAAGACGATGCCCGTCATGGTCTTGGCGGCGCCCGTCCATTTGTACCAGAGGAACTTCAACTTGCCCCACCAGTTCAGGTCGCCGTTCACGTGTTTGAAGATCTCGTTCAGCTCAGGTAGGCTGATATACATGGCCACGGGTCGCTCATTGTACCGGATGAAGATGACGATGCGTGGATCCATCACAGGCTTCATGGCCTTTACGATCTTCAACGCCGCCGCGGCTTCCATGGGCTTGTGGTTGTCGTGGTCCACCCAGCCGTCGTTGTATACGGTGCGGAAGTCCTCTGCGATCTGCTCCACGCTCAGCCCGCGCACATCATGCATCCGGAAGGCGGGGTCCTTCGCCAGCTGATCGTACTTGCGGTGGAAGATGGGTTGCGCAGGTACCAGGGCACTGCGCAGGAAGAAGAGCTGGTTGAAGTAGACCTGGAAGCCATAGCCCTCGAGCAGGGTCTGATAGTAGGGCGGGTTGTAGTTGGTGCCGTAGATGGGTGGTGAAGTGAAGTTCTTGATCAACAGCCCCCAGAACATGTTACGGTCGCCTAGGTTGATCGGCCCGTCCATCGCCTCCATGCCCTGCGCCTTCAACCAATCGCGGGCGCTATCGAAGAGCAGGTCCGCCGCGGTCTGGTCGTTCACGCATTCGAAGAAGCCCATACCACCGGTGGGCTGCTTCTCGGTGTAGGCCGTCCTCGGGTTGATGAACGCGGCGATGCGGCCGATCGCGCGGTCCCCGTCCATGAGGAGCCAGCGCATCGCCTTGCCTTCCTTGAGCAGCTTGTTCTTCCCGGGGTCGAAGACCTTGGCCACATCCTGCTTCAGGTGTGGGATCCAATTGCGGTCGTCCTTGTAGATACTCCAGGGAAGGCGCATCCATTGGTCCTGGGTGCGTTGGTCAGTGACCGGTACGATCTGCATGGCCATCATCGCGAAGGTGCGATCTTTCGGCGTTCCACATGCACGTTCAACTCATCGGCTTCATGTGCGCGGGCAAGTCGCGTGTAGGACGGGAACTCGCCGAGGTCCTTGGAATGCCCTTCGTGGACCTCGATCGCGTGATCGAACAGCGGGTCGGCCCCATCAAGCCCTTCTTCGAACGGGAGGGCGAAGCGGCATTCCGCAAGGTGGAGGCGGAGGTGCTTGGTGAGGTCCTCGGTGGGTCGGAGGCCGTGATCGCGATGGGCGGAGGGACGCCGATGGAACGTGACAACCGCGATCGTATGATGCAGGCGGGAAAGGTGATCTGGCTCGATGTGCCGATCGATGTCCTGATGCCGCGCATCGAACGTGCCGGAGGTGATCGACCTCTGCTTGCCGGTCTGAAGGGGGAGGCGCTGCGCGACCGGGTCGGTTCCCTGCTTCTCGAGCGCACACCGACCTACCGGGCAGCCCACCACAGGATCGACGCGACCGGTAAGCCCCACGAGATCGCCGCAACGATCGCACAGGTCCTTCAGCTCAGGTAAACGGTATCGGTCTTGCCCAGGCGGACGCTGATATGCTCCTGCAAGGTGGTACTGAGCGTCAACCCGACGATGTCCGCACGGATGGGGTAGGCGCGGTGCCTGCGGTCCACCAGGACCACCGTGGTCAACCTTTTCAGTGGCACTTGCACCAGGAAGCTCGCCGCGTGCATCAGGGTCCGGCCGCTCATCAACACGTCGTCCACCAGCACCACCACCCGGTCGCGCAAGGCCTCCGGGTCCATGGACAGGCTCGCGGGGCGCTCCAATGGTCGGTCCTTGTCCAGTTCGATCTCCGCCAGGTCCACCTTCAGGTCGGTGGCGGCTGCCAATCCCGCTCTCAATCGCTGTGCGATCGCGACCCCACGAGGCGCCACGCCCACGAGTACGATCCCATCCTCCGCATGGTACTCCTCATGCAATTGGTGGATGATCCGCGCGAGCTTGCGTTGCACGCGCTCGTGGTCGAGGACGATGGTGTGGCCGGACATGCGGCGAAAATTACGGCGGGCTATCCCAACACACGGGCAGGACGCCTGCGTGAGCGCACTTCCGCGAGCTGGCTCTCGTGGATCTGGCTTCCCGTGTACTTGATGATCCGGTCGAACAGGTCGAAGGTCGCGGCCTCCAATCGCTTGAACCGGATGCACGAACGGCCACGATCATAGACGAGCAGGTCCTTCTTGAACGCGTTCAGCAGGTCGTGCGGAATGATGTAGAGCGCCATGAAGTTCTTCTGGTTCGCCAAGGCGCAGAGGGTGAGGCCATGGAGGTGGTAGGTGGGCATCTCCCGGTCCATGTCCTCCACGATGTCCGGCCAGATGCCGAGGATCAATGTGCGCAGACGGGTCAATGGTTCCTTCCGCCCGGGCTCGAGCTGGTCGAAGTATTCATCCGCTGTGCGCAACAGTGATCGCATCCCAATGAGAGGATGAAGATGCGAGATCCATATGGATCGTTCAAGGGATGATGTTGCGAACGACCTTGCGCACACGGTCGATGTCAAGCTCCGTTCCATCGCGAAGGAGGACGAACTCCCCATCATCGCGATGGACGATGTCCAATGGTACGCTTGTGCGCTCCGATCCATCGTCCAATACCAGCTTCACCTCCTCCCGCATCGTTGCCGCAGCCTCCAGGCCATCATACACAGCGCATGCGACTGTCCCACGCTCCTGACGAACGGCTTTCACCCACAGCTCACGGCCGGCACGTGGAGCGATCGAATTGTGACACCGCTCGAACCGTGCGCTCGGAAAGACCTTCGCGAAGAGCTGCTGATATTCCGCCAGCGAGGCCGCGAACGGTGGACCCTCCGCGTTCGGCACCTGGTCGAAGAGAACACCGACCAGCACACCCCCGGGCTTCAGGAGCCGATGCATCGTATCGACGTAACGCTCCCGAAGTGAAGGGTCCAGCGCACAGAGCAGTGTCTGCTCGATGATGATGTCATAGGACCCATGGTGTGTGAACACGTCCCCGACCAGCACGTGATCCATCGGGAAGGAGGGACATCGTTCCCGCAGGTCCTTCAGCGCCTCGTCGGTAAGGTCCATGGCGAAGACGTTCCGGAAGCCGGCCCGGTGCGCATACTCCGCCTCGTGCCCCCGTCCAGCCCCGGGGATCAGGATCCGCGCCCCGCGGTCCTGAAGCCCGTCCAGATAGGTGGTGATCGGTGTGGAAGCCGAGCCGATGTCCCACGGTGTATCTCCCGCGGTGTACCGCTCCTCCCAATACCGGGCATTCAACTCCTTGGCCATCGTTCAGTCGATCAGGGCGAAGCGGAAGGTCACGGACCTTTCCCGCATGCGCAGCAGATCGGCGTTACCGCCGAATTCATGCTTCATCATCTCCCGTTTCGCCATCTCCATGATGGTGTCAAGCCAGGAGAGACCGGTGCTGCCCGTCGGGTCGTGAGCGGTGATCAACTTGCCCAGCTTGCGGCCACCCAGGGTCGCCATGGTGCGTGCCTGCTCCTCGGCGCGATTGAACAGCCGTTGCATCAGTTCCACCTCGGTGCCGGCCGTGGGTTCGTATTCCCAGTTGCTCACATGCCCGTCACCCTTTCCCTCGGCGCGCAGGAAGGCTACCAGCCGCTTCAGCTCAGCTTCGTTCGCCAGTTCGATCCCCACGCTCGAGGCTTCACTTTCATCCTCGTAAGAACTGATGCTGTAGTCCGTATATCCGGTCGCATCATCGGTCAGTTCGAAGCCGGCCTTGGTGAGCTTCCCCTTGAGCTTCTCGGCCTTTTCCTCGGCCTCCTTCTGGATCTTCTTCTGGGTCTTCTCCCAATCCTCGTCGCCCTCATAGGTCGCGTCTGAATACATCTCCGCGTTCTGCGGTGTGTAGGAATACGTGATACGCTTCACCTTCATGGACATGGTGTCCGATACGGTGAGTTCGATGTAGTTCTCGGTGATGACCTGGGCCTGGCAGGTCAGGATGGATATGAGCCCGGCAGCGAGTGCGGATGTGCGAAGGAGGTGGTGCATCATGTGGAAGTTGAGGCGAAGTTCACGCTTCCTGCGGATCGGACGGCATGGGAAGAGCGAAAGCCGTCCTTCCCGCCTCGGACGATCGATGTTCCGGATCGAGGGAGCATGTGCAGGACCCGCCGTTGCCGGCTTTCGACCAGTGCAGATGGTGTGATCCGACAGGATGGCTGTCAATGACGTATCTTTGCGCCGCTCCTGAGCGCGCCTCGCGTGCTCCTTTCCTGGTCCGCTTCGTGCTTCGTCGCTGGGCCGCTCATTTCACGGAACCGACGGTTTGCACTGGATAGACGCCGGCATCATTCTCCTTTACATGATCATGCTCCTCGGAGTGGGCGTGTACTTCATGCGGAGGAATGCCAGCGCCGAGGATTATTTCGTGAGCGGTCGCGACATGGGCCGTTGGCACATCGGCCTTTCCGTGGTGGCCACGGACGTGGGTGGTGGTTTCTCCATTGGTCTTGGCGGCCTGGGCTTCGCAATGGGGCTCAGTGGATCCTGGATGCTCTTCACCGGCTTGATCGGCGCCTGGCTCGCGGCAGTGGTGCTGATCCCTCGGGTGTACAAGGTGGGGAGCGCCAAGCGCCTGCTCACGTTCCCACAGCTCTTTGGTCACTTCTACGACCACCGTGTGGCGCTGGTGGCAGGTGTGATCTCCGTGATCGGTTACCTGGGCTTCACCAGTTCGCAGATCCTCGCCGGTGCCAAACTCGCATCCGCAGCCGTGGAAGGGCTCGACCTGGGGACCGCCCTGTTGATCATGGGCGGGATCGCGATCGGATACACCGTGCTCGGCGGCATGAACGCGGTCATCCACACCGATACCGTGCAGTGGATCGTCCTGCTCCTCGGGCTCACCTTCGTGGCGCTGCCCATGGCCTGGCAGGCGGTGGGCGGTTGGGACGCGATCGCGGCCACCGTTGGTCCGGAGATGCTCGCCCTGGACAACGTGCGCCCGGTGATGTTGCTGAACTGGGCCATCACCATCATCCCCATCTGGTTCGTGGGCATGACCCTGTACCAGCGGATCTACGCCAGTCGCAGCGAGCGCGAGGCGAAGCAGGCCTGGTTCATCGCCGGGCTCTTCGAATGGCCGGTGATGGCCTTCCTCGGCGTGTCCCTCGGTCTGCTGGCGCGCGTGGCCGCGGAACAAGGCTTGTTCAGTGAGCTGTTCCCACTGGGTGCCGCAGCGATGGATCCGGAGATCGGCCTGCCACTGCTGCTCCGAACGATACTGCCCGTGGGCCTCATGGGCATCGTGCTCGCCGCCTATTTCAGCGCCATCCTGTCCACCGCGGACAGCTGCCTCATGGCCGCAAGTGGGAACCTGCTCACCGACATCGTGCACCGTAAGCGTGATGATGTGCCGGTGAAGCGGCAGCTGCG
>JAKQEI010000032.1 GCA_029573495.1 Bacteroidota bacterium
TCTTCGGCCCACGCTTCGATCCACAGGCGATCAACACCGATCAACAGGTTCTGAGTCTCCCCCGGACCCCCTCGTTCAAAACCCAACAACATCAACATCATCAGCAATAACGATGATGACACACTTTATCTAACAGACCCGATCCCTCGGATCAACGGGCGTCTATTGCGGCGGCGGCGGTGCTTTCATCCACGAAGGTCCAGCCACTGCTTTCGACCATCGCCCGGAGCACCTTGATGACTTCCTGCTTCCGGTCCGCCGCCACACGGAACAGGCCGCTCTCCGCGACCCTGCGCTTGATCAGGTTCTTCGCTTCCGCTTCCATGCGTGTATGGTCCTGCGCTGTGAAGGGGTTGAAGGTGCCCGCTTCCAGATCGTAATAGTCCAGGTCGTGATCGATCGCGAGGACCTCGGGCACCCGCATGCCGTTCAGCTTGACCGTGTGTGAAGCCTCGTCCAACTGAAGGTCGAGGCCTTCCAGGTCATAGCCCACGCTCACCGTGGCCTGCACGCGCAGCATCGCCTTCTTCTGAAAGGGCGCGAATTGCTTCAACCAATCGAAGGTGGCCTGTGCGTCCCGGTAGGTGTACACCTCGTTGAAGTCGCCCTCCACTGTCACCAGCTTCAGCACCGGTCGGATGCGCTCCAACAGGACCGTGGAGCTGACCTGTTCCTCGCTCGCCGCCGGCTCGTAGATCGACCTCGTGATGAAGAACACGAGCAGTCCGACCCCCAGAAGCAGCAACAGGCCCTTCAACTTGTTCATCCCGCAAAGATCGTTCAGCCCTGCGCCAACGGGTCGGGTTCCACCACCTCTGCCACCGGCCGCCTCCGTTGCAACCAGCCGTTCACGAAGAGACAGGCGATGATCAAGGCGATGCCGAGGTAGGAGCCGCTGCGCATCTTCTCCTCACTACCCCAGATCAGCAGGGCGATGAGGATGGTGTAGATGGGTTCGAGGTTCACGGTGAGCATCACGGTGAAGGGCGTGAGCTGGCGCATGACCAGGATGCCGGCCACGAAGGCGAAGGAGGTGCACACCAGGCCGAGCAGCAGGTGCCAGCCGATGTCCGAAGCGGGCAATTCCCATAATGGCGGCGGCAGGTCGTTCGTGGCCCACAGGTAGATGCCGATGAGCGCTGCCGCACCTCCCATTTCGTAGAAGCTGATGCGCACCGGTTCACCCCGTTTCACCAGCATCGCATTGATGATATTGAACCAGGCGCTGAGCAACGCACTGAGCACCCCGATGGCGATGCCCAGGCGATGCTGCGTTTCCAGCCCGAAGATCAGGACCAGTGCCGCAATGACGATGATGCCGAGCACCACTTCGCTCAGCAGGATGCGACGCTTGAACCAGATGGGCTCCAGCAGCGCGGTGAACACGGTGCTCGTGCTGAGGCAGGCCGCCGCGATGCTGGCGGTGCTCACCTTGATGGACCCGTAGAAGGTGATCCAATGCAGCAGGATGATGACGCTGGTGGAGAGGTAGTGCTTGAGGTCGGGCGTTCGCGGAGAGAGCGATCGACGCAGCACCAGGGCGCCAACCGCCAGACCGACCATGGCGATGACGATGCGTGTGTAGACGAGGTGGGCCGTGCCCTGCTGGATCAGCTTGCCGAAGATCCCCGTGAAGCCCCAGAGGAACACGGTAAGGTGCAGCAGGAGCAGCGCGTTGCGACGGGAATGCATGGTTCGGCCGCGCAAAGATGCTGGCGCGACCCTGATCCCGCTCCTCCGGGTCGGGCATGACCGGGGACGGGTCGGGGTTGGGGCCTACCGGATGTTGCTCAACTTCTCGCGCGAACTGGCGACCAGGGTCTCCTGCCGGGCGATCTCCTCCTTCTTGCGCACCTGCGCTTCGGCGTTCTTCCGCAGTTCCTGCTCGAGCTCGGTCACCTTCTTCAACATGTCCGCCTCCTCCTCGTGGGCTCTGCGGTTGCGGCTCTCTGCTCGGTCCTTGTCGCGGATCAGCCCGCTCAATTCCTTCGTGCCCTCTTTGTCGGGTGCATCGCCGAGTTCGGCTTGCAAACGGGCGATGTTCGGACCGAGTCGTTCGGCTTCCACCCGTGTGCTTTCCTGCTCCTGCACCGCTTCCGCCGCGCGCTGCCTGCTCTTCTCCACGCTCGACTCCGCACGCTCCCGGTCCCGCTCCAGGTCGGCCAGCTCGTCCTTCAGCCTGCCAAGGCCACGTTCCGCCAGGCTAAGCTCCTGCTCGGCCAGTTGACGGCGAAGGGCGGTGCTCTGCTGCTGCACGTAGGCCTTGGCCTCTTCGAAGACCTTCGGGTCGCTGCCCGGTCCCACGAAGCCATCCACCGTGAGAATGGCGACGTGCGCGTTGAGGTTGGCGCTGTTCTTCCGCTGCTCGGCCTTCACGTAGATCCGCAACGTATCGCTCGAGATCCGCGGCACCAGCGCGCCATGGGCCACGAGGTCCTTCTTCGTGCTGACCCAGGCGCTGATCTTCTTCAATTCATCGCGCCAATAGCTCTCCACATACTTCGTGTCCGTGCCCTCGAAAAGGAAGCTGAAGGTGGGATGCACGCCGTCGCTGAATGCGAAGGAGGATACTTCGGCTGTGGTCTGGGCATGCAACAGACCGTGGAAGACCAGAGGAAGGAGCAGGGCGCGCAGCAGGGTCATTGGATCGGGTCTATGCAATGGACGTGCCGCAACGGTGTTGGTCACTCGTCATCATCCACCTGGGAGACGCCGCCGCTCACAACGAACTTCATCACATCCGCAGCGCGCGCATCCAGTGGTGTCACGTTGCCGGCGGGTACGATGTAGAGGTTCCCGCTCCAGTTGAAGGCATGCGGCAGGTAGACGGCCACCTTCGCGCCGCTGATGCCTAAATGGCCCAGGTCGTTCTGGGTGATGAAGCCGAGGCGCTCCACCTCCATGCCGGGTCCCAATCGCACGAGCACGGGTCGGTCGAACTTGCGCTTGCTACCCACGACGGCTTCCACCAGGTCCTTGATCGCCGCGTACAGCGTCTTGAGGAAGGGGATGCGCTGCAGGAGCTCTTCACCGAAATGGGCCAGCGGCTCATAGAGGAAGGTGGTGCCCAACCAACCCACCACGGTGATGATGGCGAGCAGGGTGAGCAGTCCGAGGCCGGGAATGTCCAGCGGGATGATCCCATCCAGGAACCGGAGTGATTGCCACAAGGCCCAGACGATGATGGTGACCGGCGCGAGCAGCAGCAATCCTCGGAAGAAGAAGCTGAGCAGGATGCGGCCGATGCGGCGTGCGGTGTAGCTCATGGCGGCGACAAAGCTAGAGCAGGTCCCGCACCTTCTTCGGTAAACTCGCCCTTACCAGATCGTAGGAATCATCCGCCAGCTCCAGGAGCAACTTGCCCGGCACGCTGCCATCGGTCACCACCGTGTTCCAATGCTGCTTGTTCATGTGGTAGCCGGGTGTGATGCCATCGTACCGTTCGCGCAGCTCGATCGCGCGCTCCGGGTCGCACTTCAGGTTCACGCTGGCGAAGCCATCCGCGTCCATCAGGGCGAACATCTTCCCCGCCACGCGGAAGACCAGCGTTTCCGGGCCGAAGGGGAAGTCCTCGCTGAAGCCGGGCTTGGCCAGGCAATGGGCACGGAACGCGTCCAGGGTCATGGCAGCAGCGCGTAGAGTACCGGGCGGCTCGGTGCGGCGTCGTTCATGAAGTGCGGAAGCTGCAGCTCGAGCAGGTAGTCGCCGTCGCGCACCGCGCTCGGGATGTTCAACAGCTCCGTGATCGTGCGCTCGCGGTCGATGCTGTTCGGGAAATCCCAGAAGGCATGGTGCGCGGCCAACACGCCACCGTCCTCCTCGCGGTCCACGCTGGGCAGGTCCAGCAACAGATGCTTCACCCCGATGCTGCGCAACCAGGCGGTGGCGGTGCTCTGCAGGTAGGTGGGGTTCGTTCCGCTCCAATCGCGCGCGCTGTTGTCCGCCTGCGGCAGCGTGCGCAGGATCAGCGCTTCCGGCGGTCGCTCGTTCACCGCACTGCGCAGCTGTTCCAGGGTGATCACATGGTCGGTCTTCGCGTCGGGAGCACGGCGTTCCTCTGGGCGGATGCTGATCAGCTGTGCCGTGAAGAAGAACCGCTTCAACTGATCGCCCACCGGATAGACCTCTGGGGCGATGTGGCCCACGCTCTCGGTGTGGGTGCCGTGGCCGTGCGGATTGAAGTGGACGTCGCGGAAGTTCACCGGAGCGCCGGAACGCACGGCATATTCCACGTCGCCATTGCGCACCGGCTCCATGCGCACCGGACCCACCCACCAGGCACGGACCTGCGCTGCGCCGGCGTGCAGGGGGAACGAAAGGTCGAGGGGGCGGGAGAGGTCCACGCGGAAGGCGCGGCCGTGGTGGGTGATCTCAGCGATCATCGTCGGTGACGAAGAGGTCGGATGCGATGCGGTCCGCGAAGTGGCGACCCGCTCTGCTCAAAACTAAACGGCCATCGACAATGCCCAAGCTGCCGTTCGACACATGCCGTTGGAAAGCCGACGAGTTGATCCGCAGGGCGTCGATCTCCAGCCGGGTGATGTCTACCCCCTTCGCGGTGCGCAGGCCGGTCATCAGGCGCTCATTGGTGCGCTGGGCCGCAGTGAGCGTTTCGCTCTCCCAATAACTGCCGCCCTCCCGGATCGCCTGCACATAGCGCGCATTGTTCGCCACGTTCCAGCGACGCGAGTGGCCATCGAATGAGTGCGCCGAGGGACCGATACCGAGGTAGGGCACCCCCTCCCAATAGCTGGTGTTGTGCCGCGAGTAGTGACCCGCCCTGCCGAAGTTGCTGATCTCGTAATGATCAAGCCCGGCCTGGTCCATGCGTTCCATCAAGCGCTCGAATTGGGCGCTCTGGTCCTCATCCTCGGGCAGGTGCACGCCGCCCTTCTTCACTTGGTGCGCGAGCGCGGTCCGTGGCTCCACCGTCAGGCAATAGGCGCTCAGGTGCGGCATGCCATGGTCCAGGGCAATGGTCAGTTGTTCGTCCCATTCGGCAAGCGTCATCTGCGGCAGCCCGTAGATCAGGTCGATGGTCCAGGTGGTGAAGCCCGCCTTCGTGATGAGCGCGATGCTGGTCAGCGCCTGACGGCGGTCGTGGGCGCGCCCCATCCACCTCAACCGTTCATCGCGAAAGCTCTGGGTGCCGAGGCTGATGCGCGTGATACCAGCGGCCCTCCATTCAACTAGTCGCTCTGCGGTGATGTCGTCCGGGTTGGCTTCGAGGGTGATCTCGGCATCGCGCTCTACGCGGAAGAGGTCATGCGCTTGTTGGATGAAACCAGCGATGCGGCCCGGCTCCAGCAGGCTCGGTGTGCCACCGCCGAAGTAGATCGTACCCACGCGACCATCGCCCAGCTCCTTGCTGCGCCTGATCAGCTCCAGCTCCATGGCATCCAGCACCGTGGATCGGTCCTTGGACGTGCTGAAGTGGAAATCACAATAGGTGCAGGCCTGCTTGCAGAAGGGGATGTGGAGGTAGAGGCCGGGCATCGAGTGTAAAGGTGATGAATGCGAGGTTTGAGGTCGGTATCGCGTTCGAATGGACCGGCGGAACGCGGAATAGTTCTGTAAGTGAGGTGGAGCAGGTGCAGGACCGGCAAAGGACGACTGTCTTCCTAACGGTTTTTTTAGGGTGATTGAACGACCGAGCACAGAGCGACTTGTTTGGATCAATTATTCCTCTAGCTTTAAAATACCAACCATACCACCATGGAGCCCAAGAAGTGCGTCCGTTATACCGCGTTCGTGACCATGTACTTCATATTGGTGGTCGGGCTTCAAGCTCAGGAACTGGCTGTCTCGCTCACAGGCTCCATGCACAACGGCTCCGGCGTGCCCTGTTTCGGGAAGAAGGAGGGAACGATCACCTCCACGGTAACGGGTGGCACCACGCCATATACCTACCTCTGGAGTAATGGCGAGACAACCCCACATCTGAGCGGGATCGCAGCAGGGTACTATAGCGTTGAAGTGAAGGACGCTGCTGCGGCCGTTGTCAAGGTGGAGATCACCCTGACGGAGCCTGAGCCATTGAAGCTCAAGCCGACCGTGAGTTCCTTCGAGAATGGCGAGAACATCAGTTGCTTCGAGTGTAGTAACGGTTGGATCCAGGCGGGTGCAACACAAGGCACACCGCCTTATAGCTACACATGGGACGATTCGCCGAGCACAAGTGCGAACCGGTATGGGTTGGGTCCGAAAGAGTATGAAGTAACCGTTACCGATGCCAACGGATGCGAGGAAAGTGCGGTCGTGAAGATCACGCAACCCGAGCGATCGGACTGGACCATGAGCGGGAATGCCGGGACGGATCCAGGAACCCAGTATATCGGCACCAGCGATAACAAGGATCTGGTCTTCAAGGCCAACGGCCAGGAGAGCTTCCGCTTGAAAGCGAATGGAGCGATCAGTCTGCTTGGGAACCTCAGTGAAGCGGGACCACTATCACGGACAGGCAGTGGGGAGTTACGGATAGGTGATCCGGATGATTGGCCGACCATTGATCCGGCGCCGTGTACCGATCTACGACCTCATCGGTATTGGAAGACATGGGGTAACTCCTTCACGGGCGTTTGTGAAGAGGAGATCCCCAAATTGGGAACGATCGGTGGCGTGCCCTTGCGCTTCATCACCTTCAACCAGCAGCGCATGATCATCACCGGTACCGGCAAGGTGGGCATCGGAACTGAACCACCTGCAGGCGCGGTGGGGACCTATCGGTTGTTCGTGGAAGGAGGTGTGGTATGCCGCGATGTGCTCGTAAAGACAGGACCATTCCCGGACTACGTCTTCCAGCCGAACTATGCGCTCTTGCCCATGAAGGAGTACCGCGACTATATCGGCACCGAAAGACACCTGCCGGGAATACCAAGCGCCACTGAGGTGGAAGCGAAGGGCGGCGTAGAGGTGGGCGACCTTCAAGTGCGCATGCTCCGAGCCATTGAGGAACAGGCCTTGTACATCCTTCAATTGGAGGAGCGCCTTCAGGCAGCTGAGCAACGCATCGAGGACCTCAACAGGGGTAGGTGATGGCTGCCCGAGCGCTATTTGGAGGTGGTATATCGCTCCGGTCCGGCTTGCTCGTCGCGACCTGCGTCCATGCCGTGGCCCTATCGGCCCAAACGCAATTCCCCACACCTCCGTTCACCTTGCCCGGAGCCACTTGGAACGGCGGCGTTCATCACTACACGGCGTTACCCGAGATCATTTGTCCGGAGGAGGCGCAGCCTTCCATGGAGATCACCAATGATGCGGATGCCGAATTCGTTTCCGGTTCAGCGGTACACCTGAAGGACGGCTTCCATGCCGGGGGCTTCATTGGAACCGGGCAGTTCCACGCGCACATCGGAGAAGGCTTCGGGGATCCGACAGCGCTCGTACTCATATCACCCGGACCGGATACGAGCATTTCGGATGGTACCGTCCATGTCCATCAATGGGAGAAACTGGAACTCGGGCTGCAGCTCCCCACCATGTACCAAGCCGCCATCGACAGTTTCTTCACGCATTATTATTCCAACGGACCGGATGCCGCTGCAACACCAGGGATGGTGGACCCGATCCATGACCTGAACCCTTACGCCGATGATTCCTTGCAGTTGGTGATGACCCTGACCAAGCCTTCCGGGCAGCAGACCTTGAAGTGGGGCTTCTTCATGCGGGAGGCCGTATGGGAGAACCAGGTATCCCAAGTGGCCTTGCTCATCCAGGATACTATAGGTTCCCTGGCGCCTTACAGTACTCGCTTCCGGTTCGCACCGGACACCATCGGCGATTGGTCCTTCTCAATTTCGGTGAAGGCGCCGAACACGCTCACCTCAACGGGACAGCCACTTCCGGAAGTAAGTTACCCAGTGTACAGCTTTGTCTGTGACCCGCCGTTGCCGGATAACAAGGGACGATTGCGCGTGAACGATGCGAATCACCGTACCTTGAAGTTCGAAACAGGAGAGCCCTTTTTCGGTATGGGCCCGAACCTCGCCGATCAGGATGGCGGGCCGCAGCAGGATTCCGTGCCTGCGGGAGTGAATGGAGAAAGTTGGTTCTTGATGCGCCACAACACGCTGATGGAGACCATGGAACAATTGCATGAGGTGGGTGGCAACTTCACGAGGATCTTTCTCATGCGCCATATTTTTCAAGTGGAACATGAGAACCTCGGGGTGTATGATCGCTACCGGGCGGACAATCCATGCGGTGGTGGGGTGCAGCGCGGGAACTGTCAGTTTCAATGCTATGCGTTCGACAAGGTCCTGGACCAAGCCCGGGCCAACAACATCTATATCCAGATGTGCGTTGACGCGTTCTCCTTTCCCAGTATCGGAAGGCAAAAGGACGACTGGGGTCACAGTCCTTACTGGAGACACTTCGTGCAACCGTTCCCAGGGGTGGTCGGCAATCCGCGCGATATCAAGCGTTACTTCTACACCCCGGACTCGACCGGCCAACCCTTGTTGGACAGCGGTGCATTCTACTATTGGAAGCGCAAATACAAGTACATGATGTCCCGTTGGGGCTATTCAGTGAACATTGCCGCCATTGAGCCCTTCAACGAGATCGATCAAATGCTTTCCTATTTCGAGAGGACCGTGGAGCCGAATGCGAACTGTGGACCGAATAACGGGTTATGGTTGGCTGACCCCGACCTGCCTGCCACATTGGATACGTGGATCACCGACCTGACGGATTTTGTGCGTGGAGAGGTGGATGTGGACCAACCCGTGACATCTCCCTTGGGTGAGGATAAACTGTTCATACAAGGTTTCGCCTGGAACGAACCGCTTCGTTCCGATCGGGAGACCTTCTATCGACCTTTTAACAATCCCAAGCTGGACCTTTTGGACACGCACGTGTACGGCTTCCATGATCCGGGCGATGCAGACCGTCCGGATGCATTCTTGGAGTGGGTGGCACGCAGCGGGGATGAGTTCCATAGGGATTTTCCGACCAACGGCGGTGCGAAGAAACCCTTCAATCATGGAGAGAGTGGTTACCTCACCCAGATCCACATTCCGGGATACGCGAAGGACTTGGAGAAGTGCCTGCACAACTACGACGTTTCCTTCCACAACGAGATCTGGTCCGGAGCCTTCTCCGGTAGCTTCGCAACGGGCCTGAGCTGGCACTGGGCCAGGATTTTCTGGTGGCCGAATTCGGAAGGCGCGCGGAGGCCGCCACCAGATCAGAACAATCCATATTTTTTCAGTTCAGAACAACAGTTTTCCAACGTTCTAGGTGATGTGAATAAGATATACGTCAACGGGGATTCGATAGGTGTTAGGAATCGACGGATCCACCACCATTTCAAGTCCTTGGCCGACCTACTCGCACATCCGAGTTGGACCGGTCTGGGGTTCTTCAACGGTGACTACACGGCCAATCGGGTGTTCGATACAAGTGATACCTACGTGAACGAGGCGTACTACCTGAAGAGCTTGGATAGCACCACCGCCATCGGCTGGGTACACAACCGCAATGCCTGGGTGATGAACAACTACTACCTCAATAGTAATTTGCAGAACTTCCTGGGTTGTACGCCGCCGGACTCCACCACCATCACGCTCACGGGCTTCGCACGCAACACGCCGCTATTCATCACGTGGTTCCCCACCCATTTGAACAGCACGGTGCATCCGCCGCATGATACCTTGATAACGACTACCGGGGATTTGCGCCTGGACCTATACGGCTATTTGGGTGGCGCGGTCAACAATTACCTAGACACCCTACGGAGTGATTATGCCTTCATCATTACCCCAGCCTATTTTGAGAAACGGATTCAGCAGCGTCCGGTCGTTGAACTTGCCCCTTTACCGGATTGGGACTTTGAGCTTTATCCCAATCCTGCTCGGGAGATTTTGTACTTGAGGTTCATGGATGACACACCGAAGCGGGTTTCGGTCTTTGACATGGCTGGTAGACAAGTGGTCCTGCAAGCGAACATTACGGAAACATCGCACTACTTAGAGACCGGCAACCTGGCCATGGGATCCTATTGGGTGCAGGTATCCGATGGAAGCCATCGGAAAGTCAAGAAACTCATAATCCAATAGGCCATGAGATACTCAATGACGATAACTCTGTTAGCCGCAGGTGTTCTTACGACTAGTGCCCAGCAGCCGTTCATGAGGACCTATTATACGGCGACGAGCTATTCCATCGATCTGGTCGAGCTTCCCGGTCAAAGGATCCTGACCCCAATGGGTGCCCTGCTTCTGTTGGATGAGGAGGGCTCCGTGCTGCGGAGGAGCGTATATCACGGTGGTGGCACGTTCTTGGTTCAGTCGTTGAAACCCGGAGCCACCGGCGATCTCTATTTTACAAGTGGGATGCATGCGGGTACCTGCGCCGCTACAGGTGGCAACTCGTTGATACGCCCGGTCTTGGGGCGGATGGATTCACTAGGGCATGTCTTGTCCATGAAGAACTATGAACTGAGCTCAGGGCTATGTTCCGGGTTGCCCGAGGGTCTGGAAGTGTTGGAGGATAGAGGTGCACTAACCTGGGGAAGAGGGCTCAACTTCTTTGCTTTGAAGGTGGATTCGGCCTTATTACCGGTCTGGTCCAAGAAGATCGACCAGCAAGGCGGATTCCAGTTCATCAAGGAATTGCCCGGCGGGGATCTACTGGCCGGTATCAACATGGATACGGCCGGAGTGGTGATCGCCCGGATGGATCCGGATGGTAATTTCCTCTGGTGTAAGAGCTATATCCGGCCCGATGGTATGGTGCATGACGCCTTGATCGGATCGGATGATTCGTTCATCATTACCGGATGCACGGACAGCATCGCTTCAACCAATGCGTTCATTCCGGTTCCGGCCACCTATCAACCCAAGCTTTTCATGATGAAGTTGAACGGTGCGGGTGAGGTGCAGTGGTGCAAGGGTTTTGATAGTTCGCCGAATGACTGGTATGCAAGGATGCCTTCCCGTATCGCAGAAGCACAGGACGGCAACTACGTGGTTCTTGCCAATCTTGGATGGCCTGGATATAACATCGAATATCGCCCATTTCTGATGAAGACGGATCAGAATGGCGATACCCTTTGGACCCGTTCGCTAGGCACGGAGGGATATGGTTACATAACGAGGGATCTGCTCGCTTCTTCAAGTGGCGACTATCTGTTCAGTGGCATCATGTATGGTGATATTCCACCGGACCTCTCAGGCGCACTCTATGTTTTCAGGACGGATGTGGAGGGTCACCTTCCTTGTCATGAGCAGCACCATCCGGTCGAGGTCGTAGATCTTTTTCCAACTGATAGTATGATCACTCTTACAGGTTGGGATAGTGTGATCGCTCATTCGGTGGTCGTGAGTGATTCGACTTTGGGGCCGAATGGGAACTTCAATGTTTGTTTGATCACCAGCATTCCGCAACAAACCCGGCAGTACCCGAACCGGCCAATAGTGAAGCCCAACCCCAACACCGGCCGCTTCACCGTCCAGTTCGCGGATCCTCTCATGGCCGAGCGCTATTACAGCGTTTACGATGCCATGGGCAAATTGCTCTTGCAGCGTCGTCTTCCCCCCGGTGCCACGGTGGAAGAGGTGGACCTGTCCCGCTTCGGCAGTGGCACCTACGTGATCAAGTTCACCAGCCCGGATGGGGTGTGCCACGAGCGCGTGGTGGTGGAGTGATCATTCACTCACCAACGCACTGCTCAACACCCCCTGGTTCAAGGTGATCCGGAAAGTGGTGCCCTTGCCGGGCGCGCTCCGCTTCACCAGGATCTTGCCACCGTGGTATTGTTCGATGATGCGCTTGCTCAAGGAGAGCCCCAGGCCCCAGCCGCGCTTCTTCGTGGTGAAGCCGGGTTGGAAGACCGTGCGGTGCTTCGAGGCCGGGATGCCCTTGCCGGTGTCCGTCACGTCGATGTGTACCTCGTGACCCTCCGGCACCATTTCCACCGTGATGGATCCTTCGCCCTCCATGGCGTCCACGGCGTTGCGGATCAGGTTCTCCACCACCCAGCTGAACAGCGCGCGGTTCAGGGGCACTTGTAGCTCGGTGTCCGCCGGTGGCGTCACTTCGATCCGCACCCGGCCCGGCAGGCGCGGACGCAGGTAGAGCACCGTGGCCCGCAAGGTGTGGTAGAGCTTCTCCGAGGCGAGGTCCGGCGCCGATCCGATCTTGCTGAAGCGCTCGGTGATGACCTCGAGGCGGTCCACGTCCTTCCGCATCTCGTTCAACGCCTCAGGGTTCACGTGCTCCGCCTTCAGCAGTTCCATCCAGGCCATCAACGAGCTGAGCGGTGTGCCCAGCTGGTGCGCGGTCTCCTTCGCCATGCCCACCCACACCTGGTTCTGCTCCGCGTTGCGGAAGATGCTGAAGAGCGCATAGGCCACGATGAGGAAGAGCGCGAGGATGACGAGCTGCACGTAGGGGAAGTAGCGCAGCTGCGTGATCACCAACGATTCCTCGTAGAAGATGTAGTTGCGGCCCTTGCCCGGCAGGTCGATCGCGATGGGCGTGTTGGCCTGTGCCATGGACCGGATGCGCGCCTGCATGGCGGAGCTGTCGCCGGCCGTCATCGGATCGATGTGGCCGTATTCGATTACCCGCGTGCGTGTGCTGTCGGTATAGATCACCGGAACGGCCGCCGTGCTCATCACCGTCTCGGAGATGAAGGAGCGGATGATGCCGTCCATGACCTCCTCCAATTCGGTCACCACCTTCGAGTCCTTGTAGTAGAGCAGTTGCTTTTCCACACCGGGGATGGAGATGCCGATGGGGGTGTACACACGCGCCATGGCCTTGATCTCCTCCGCCAGCCGCGCCGGATCGTTCACGATGGTGCTGTCCATGTTCCGGTCGAAGCGCTTCTCGCCCTTCTCGTCGGTGATCACCACGGGGACGGTGGTGTTGTCGCTCACCACCCGCAGGTAGAAGGAGAAGTCCGTCTCATCGCTGCCGCCCAGGCGCTGCATGGCCTCCGCAAAGAGTTGCACCTTCTTGCGTTCCTCCTCACGCAGCCGGTCGAAGAGCTTCTCGGTGTAGTTGACCAGCTCCGCGCGGTTCTTCACCGCTTCGGCCCAGAGCTCCACCTTTCGACGTTCTTCGGCACGCACCCGTTCCACGATGGTGTTGGAGTACCATAGTGAAGCACCGACGATGAGCAAGGCCATCGTGGCGAGCACCAACTTCCATCGCTGTTTGCGGGAGTACAGGTCCATCGTTCGGCGTGAAGTTCGGAAGTGCGTTCGATCCACGGGGGATCCATGGCAGGGGTGGGCTGGAGTCAGACCCTATTCCACCTCGAAGGTCACCTGTTCCTCTTCCTGCTTTTCATCCATCAATCGGCCAAGTCCTTTGCGGCCACGCGGCTTGATCTCCGCGGTGGGCGTGGGTTCGGCACCGGGTTCGACGACCTGGAACAGCGGAGTGCCGCGATCTTGAGGGGCACTGGTGGTGGCCGATGTACGGCCCTTGAAAAGGCCCAGCTCTTCTCGGAGGATCTGCTTCAGCTCCTGTTTCTCCTCCTGGAACTGACGTTTGCGCTTGGCCGCAGCCATGGCACCATCGTTGCCGAACTGTGGGTCGCTCGCTGTGCCGTACATGTGGAGGAAGATGCGCATGCCCGTTCCGTCGTCCACGATGGGGCCGAATTCGTCCTGTACCTGACCCCTGCGGAACAGGTCGCTCAGCCGGAAGTTCAGGTGGTGGTCGATCCGGTCGTCGAACCAGTGTGTTCCGCTTAGTTCAATGTCCATCACGCTGCTGCTCACGAGCATCTGTGGCACGTGCACCGCGCCGTTGCGGATCTGGATCTGGTTCTCGAGGCGCGCGAAGTGGATGTCGCCCAGGCGTTTCCGCAGTTCGGGGATGTCCACGAAGGGGGCAACGAGCTTGTTCTTCTGAAGGTGGTCGGCCACCTCCAACAGAGGCGCGTGGTCCTTGATGTGGCCGTTGTCCACCGCGATATCGATCACACAGACGAGTCGGTCCATGTCCAGTTTCATCCCGGGGGAGAGCGGTGCATTGAATGCGACCTGTGCACGGGCACGGCCATCGAGGTGTCGCTGGCCGATGAAGTCCTGCCCGAAGTCCTGGAACTCGCGGAAAAGCGCTTTCAATTGGATGCCGTCCAATGTGGCGTTGATGGCCAGGGGGTAGGGTCGGTCGGTATCGCGTGCATCGAGTTCCAGGCCTCCGTTCACGTGTCCGTTGGCCGTGGTGAAGACCATGGGTGCCACGCGCAGAACCTTGTTCCGCATAGCCAGCGACGCACTGATCCCCGTGGCTTTGAACTCTTCGAACACCAGCTCATCCACCTGGGCCTGAAGTGCAAACTCGATGGAGGAGGGGAGGGTGAGGCGATAGTCCTTGACGCCTTCGCCAGAGTTCTCGTTGCTGATGAGCGTGGCCAGGTCGATCCGCGGTGAAGCGCCTTTGGCTTCCACCATCAGGTGCTGATCGTCGAAAAGAAGGAATGGGACCAGATTGCTGAGCGTTCCGCTAAGGACGATCTTGTTCCCTTGCAGCTCCGCATTCAGGCCCTGCACGGTGGCGTCGTTCCCGTGGATGGCCAGGTCGGCGTCCAAGTGTTCGATCCGGTGCCGTACGCCTTTCAGTTTCAACGTGGCGTCGCGTGAGGCCAGCGTTCCGGAGATGGTGAGTCCGCGTAGGTCCTTGGGTCGGATCTGGCCCACATCACGCAATTTCCCCGTTACGTGGAGGTCGGCTTTCAGGCGACCACCCACTTGCTCCAAGGTGTCCACCTGCGCGAACCGCAGCAGGTCGGCCAGAGCGATATCCGCGCGCAGCTCGGCTTTCACCGAGGCATCGCGAAGGCCATTGCTTTGCCAGTTCCCACTCAGGGAGCCGCTGCCGCTTTTGGCCGAAAAGTCCTTGACGACCAATTTCCGTGGAATACCGTCCGGGTTGAGCTCTAAGGCCAGCTCCCCGAACACATCCGTGAAGGAACTGCCGCTTCGCTGTTCCTTCAGTCGCCCCTTCACCACCTTGGCACCCACCGAGAGCGACGGTCCGCTGGTGGGCCCAGCATAGCGCACGGCGAGGTCCACCTCGCCTTTCAAGGCGTAGCGCCGAAGGTCCATCGGCAGGTCCGCAGGCAGCAGTTGTGCCACGTCGGCCAGGTCCAGGCCCAGGCCGTTCGCCCGAAGGTCCAGATCATGGCCATTCGCGGTAGGCACCACCGCAACGGTCACTTCCAAGGGGACCGATCCGCTGCGGACCTCGCCCTTGGTGATGCGGAAGAGCGCATCGTTCCCGCCGAATTCCATGTTCAATCGCACATAGGCCCGGCGGTCGGCGAGCACGAGGTCCTTCCCGTTCCACCAAGAGCCCAGTTGTACATCCCCGGCCACTGCCAACTGGTTCAGTTGTTGGTCAAAGCGGCCGCTGAAGGCGAGTGTGTTGCTTCGGATGTTGACCTCTATGGCCGACCGATCATCGCGGTACCGCAACGTGAGGTCGTTGAATCTGACTTCCTTCAGGTTGATCGGGGTGGATGCCTTGGAGGCGCTGTCCGTTCTCCAAACGATGTAGTTCTCCTTGCCGTTGGCATCGAGCCCCGGGTAGAGCTTGACGTTCACCGCATGCACTTCCCGCACCGTGTGATCGCCACGGAAGAGGTCCAGGAGGCTGAATTCGAGATATAGTTCCCGGGCGAAGAGCAGGGTGTCCACCGGAGCACCATCACTGCGTACCTCCTTGGCCAGCACGTCGTTCAGGCGCATGCT
>JAKQEI010000051.1 GCA_029573495.1 Bacteroidota bacterium
GAACGAATAACACCGTGCGAATGAACGCGGAGCCTGAAGGGATGCGCGTGAGGTCAACGTCCGGGGCCAGGTAGTATTGGCGGAAGCGACCATCACCGGGCTCCTTGAAAGCCGTTACCATCTGCTCCGCCCCATACCCGACCGCCAGGTTCAGCCATGGCGGCAGCCCACTCTCCGTTCCGAATCGTTCCAGGTTGGCACTCAGCCAGATGGTCTGGCCGTTATAGTCCTTCAGAATCCGCTCGCCCAGGCTTTCGCCAAGCAGCTCAGGACGTTGGGCCGCGAAGGGCGAAAGATGTGCCGAGAGCTTCGGCGTGATCCGTTGTTCTCCCCATGCGGCCTGTTGCCCCATATAAAGACCGGTTCCGGCCATGTTGGCCGCCATATCGCTCCAGGAGAAGCCCCAGCCCGCGGAGGTCCCATCGAGTAACTCCACCCCAGTTAGAAAGACGAGCCCAAGGCTGCCCCCCACGAAAAGGGCTTCCTTCTCACCGGTACCGCAACGCTCCCAGGCCGCATGACCCCAGTTTCCCACCGTGTAGGCACTGAAGAAGTGCCCGGCCTTGTCCATTTGCAGCCACTCCTCGGAATCATCGAACGAATGGAACGTTGATCGATCGTACTGCGTATACCACGCCCCGTTCAGTAAGGCAAGTCCGGTTACCATGGAACCACCTGAAAGCAAAGCTGTTGTGAGACGACAGGAGGCCACCTTATCGGGGGGGGGTACGTCTATGGCCGTGGAAGCGGATCCCCCAGCAGGAATTGTGGGTTGCTGCCCAGCCACTTTACCAATGTCCGATACGAGCCACCAGAGCACAGAGAACCAAGCAGTTGCGCCGATCCGGACCATCCGGACCAAAGGTAGCCTCCGACGGCTTGGTCGTACCTTTGTCAGCTTTTCCGATCACCTCAACGGATCTTATTCTCCAAGGCCCAACCCCCACTTTTGAAGCACCTCATCACAGCTCTCCTTGGCCTCCTCGCTAGTTGTTCCGTGCTCTTGGGCGCGACCGAGGAGAACTCCGGCATGAAGCCGGAGGGGATGCTCCTGCGTGACGGTGCCGACCGGTTCGTGGCGTGGTCCCCGCTCTCGGACCTGACGGCCGCCATCCTTCCCCAGGAACTTATCCTGCGTGGCCCCATCGCCGCACCCGTGTGGGAAACCAGGCTCACCTTGAGAGGTTTTGGCCGGGAGGGCGATCTCTCCGCACCTTGGGCAAGTGCCACATCTCATGCTACGGACACCTCCGTGGTGTGGTCCGGCTCTGGTTCAGAGGTGCGATATCATCTGTTGCCGGAAGGTCTGCGCCAGGACTTCCTGATCCACGGTCGTCCGCCTGGTAACGGCCCGCTCCAGGTTTCGATCGATCTGAGCACGGACCTATGTCCGGTCATTCATGCCACGGATATCGACTTCCTCGATCAAGAAGGTGGTTTCGTGCACACCTATCGCGGACTGAAGGCATGGGATGCATGCGGCATGCCGCTGACGGCCTGGTTCGAATCGACTGGACCGGGCCATGCATTGCGGATCGTGGTCGATGATCGGGATGCGACCTACCCGGTCACGGTGGACCCGGTCAGCACCACGGTGAACCGATTGCTCAGCACGCCCGGTGTGAACAAGTATGGCCGGTGTGTTTCTTCCGCTGGTGATCTGAACGGAGACGGATATAGCGATGTGGTGGTGGGTGCTCCAGCGGACAATTCGGCACCGGGATCGACCATCCCTGGAGCTGCCTACGTCTATTACGGCAGCGCCACCGGCATCGGCGCTGCACCGAACGTCTCCCTCTCTTCCGGGGTGGCTGGACTGGCCGACAACTTCGGCCTCGGGGTGGATGGCGCTGGTGATGTGAACGGAGATGGATATGGCGACCTGATCGTCGGAGCCTCCTCCTGGAACAACAACGCAGGCACTCCCAATGAAGGCGCGGTCTTCGTTTATCACGGGTCGGCTACCGGGATATCGACCGTTCCATCAGCCGTCCTGGAGACCAACACATCGGCGAGCTACATGGGCTCCAGTGTGGCGGGACTCGGGGATATCAATGGAGACGGGTATAGTGACATTGCTGCTGGGGGATGGCTCGCTTCCTACCCCAGTACCAGTGAAGGGGCTGTCTGGGTCTTCCTCGGCTCAGCCACCGGGCTCAACCCGGTTTTCCGTCATCGGCTCGAACAGAATTTCGGTTCTGCACAATTCGGCTTTTCGGTGGCTGGAGCTGGCGATGTGAATGGTGATGGGTTCAACGATATGGTGGTCGGGGCGCATAAGATCAGAATACCAACAGCAGCTCCGGCCATTACCGGCGGGATATACATCTACCGCGGCTCTGCCAATGCCTTTGGGGCCGGTCTCAATCCCGGCGCCTCCCAAACCTTCACCACCACGGCATACTCCACCCGCAACAGCTGGTCGGTCTCCTCAGCAGGGGATGTGAATGGCGATGGTTACAGCGATGTGGTCGTCAGCGACTGGCAGGACAACATCGGCGGTGAGTTGTTCGAGGGGGTCGCATTCGTCTACCACGGCTCTGCTGCCGGGGTGATCACGGTGCCAGCCACTATCCTGGAAGGCGGGACCACCAACCTGTACTACGGCATGAGCGCGAGCACCGCGGGTGACGTGAACGGCGATGGGTACAGCGATGTACTGATCGGATGCACCCAGTTCACGAATGGGCAGAGCAACGAAGGTGCTGCCTTCCTGCATCTAGGCTCGCCCACGGGACTCAATTCCTCTGCGTTCATCAGGTATGAGCCCAATGTGGCCAATGCAGGAATGGGTGAATGGGTCGGTACGGCCGGTGATGTGAACGGCGACGGCTACAGTGATATGATCATCGGTGCCCCTGGAACTGCCGGTGGTCGTGCCTATATCTACCATGGCGGCACTTACAACGTGAGCACCACCCCCACGCTCACCCGGGCATCCGGTGCGGCCAATGTCCAACTGGGGCGATCGGTCGCCAATGCAGGCGATGTGAACGGCGACGGTTATTCGGATCTCATCGTCGGTGCACCGAACGCTTCGAACGGGCAGGCTGGTGAAGGATTGGCGTACATCCATTATGGAAGCATCAATGGACCCTCGGCAGGACCGTCCCTTGTTCTGGAAACGAACATCGCGGGTGCTGCGTTCGGCACGAGCGTGGCCAGTGCCGGCGATGTGAACGGCGACGGTTATGCCGACGTGGTGATCGGTGCCCCACAAAGCAATGGCGTGGGCAATGCGTACATCTATCACGGAAGTGCGGCTGGTCTAGGCGCAGTGCCCGTCCTGACACTCTCAGGAACCTCCGGTTCCCTGTTCGGTTCCGCCGTTTTCAAGGCAGGCGATAACAATGCCGATGGATACTCCGATGTACTTGTAGGTGCACCCGGCAATGACCAGGTCTTCGTGTACCAAGGCTCCGCATTAGGTCTGGTGACCACCCCGGTGATCTATGATGCTCCGATACCTGGCAGCCGGTTCGGTGCGGCGGTCTGTACGGCAGGTGACGTGAATGGCGACGGATTCTCCGATGCCATCATCGGTGCACCGGACCTATCCAATGGCCAGGCACTGGAAGGTGCGTTCTACGTATACCTCGGCGCGCTGCAGAACCTCCCGACCAATCCACTGACCTCAGCCGAAAGCAATTCGGCGGGCAGGCGATTGGGCACCTCCGTGGCGGGGATCGGTGATGTGAACGGCGATGGCTACTTCGATGTGGCTGCAGGTGGACCGGGTTTCAGTAGCCCGGAAGCCGATGAAGGCTACGTGCAGATGTACTACGGGGCGGTCAGCGGCTTCCTGGGAAGCAATATCATCCAGAGCAATTCGGCCGGCGCACTGCTTGGGTCCAGTGTTGCAGAGGCAGGGGACGTGAACGGTGATGGCTATGCGGACATGGTCGTTGGTGCGCCGGGATCCACGAATGGCGAAGCAGGAGAAGGCATGGCCTTCGTTTACCTCGGCGGGACCACCGGGATCAGCACCACGAATTTCCAGGCATTGGAGATGAACATTGCCGGGGAAGGGTTCGGCACGGCCGTCGCTGGTGGTGGCGATCACGACGGGGATGGATACAGCGATGTGATCGTCGGCTCCCCGAACGCATCGCCCACGCTGGCGAACGAGGGCATGTTCCGGACCTATCGTGGCAACAATGGGCTCGCCTACAACAGGCTCACGCGCCAGTACATGGTGGACCTGACCTTCCCGCTCGCAACGAACGGCCAGGACCCCGATGACCATTACTTCTTCGGTATCGGCCATCGGGCCCGCAGCCACATCCAGCGGACCCCGGGTCGTCTTCAATGGGAAGTGGTCCACGAAGGACAGCCCTATAGCGGCAGCCCTATCACGAACAGTGTTTCAGCCACGGGCATCAGCGCTGCATACACGGATCTCGGGTTGACCGGCTTCCAGATCAAGGAGGTCGTCCCAAAGATCCCCGGCTTCTACCGGAACAAATGGCGCGTCCGGGTGGAGTACCCGATGCACAAGTCCATCGACGGTCAACGGTTCAGCCGCTGGTTCTATGGCTATGCCTCGGCGGTCGGTGACATTGGCGTGCTGCCCATCGAACTGGTGAGCATCGAAGGCACCGCTCGGTCAGAAGGGAACCTGATCGAATGGGCCACCGCTTCCGAAAGGAACAGCAGTCACTTCATCGTGGAACGCGGGACGAACGCAAGCGACTTCACCCCGGTGGGCAGTGTGGATGCCGGTGGCAACAGCACGGGGCTCCGGACCTACGAGTTCCTGGATCGGAATGCACCGGTCGAACTCACGTACTATCGACTGCGTATGGTGGATCGGGATATGACGGAGGAGTTCTCCCCCGTTGTGGCGGTGCGCCGCAGTGGTCGTCAGGCGTTCATCTATCCCGTACCGGTCGATGATGCCCTGTTCTGGAGCCCACTGGACAGACCGGTGCACCGCGTGGTGGTTCTGGATGCCCTGGGACGCGCGGCGATGGAGGCCGCGACCACCGGAGATGGGATCACCGGCCAACCGTTGCAGCAACTCGCCACGGGAACCTACACGATCCTGTTGTATGATGAGCTGGGTGATATCCTGGCACGCTCCCGTTTCGTCAAACGTTAGGCACCGATCGTGGCGCGCGTGGCGCTGAGGATCTTGCGGGCGTTCTCCAGTGTGTCAGACTCCGCATAGCAGCGCAGCACCGGCTCCGTACCGCTTGCACGGATCATCATCCACTGGTCCTTGTCCATGTGGAACTTGAAGCCGTCGATCGTTTCGACGCTCTTCACGGCGTAGTCGCCGAAGGTCTTGTACACACCGTTCGTGCAGTTCTTCAGCACCTCCTGCTTCAAGGCCTCGCTGATGTGCAGGTCGTTGCGCTCGTACTTGAACGGCCCCACGATGGCATACACCTCTTCGATCAGGTCGTCCAGGCTCTTGCCGCTCTTCGACATGAACTCCCAGATGGTAAGCCCCATCCAGATGCCGTCGCGCTCCGGAATGTGCCCCTTGATGGCGATGCCCCCGCTCTCCTCCCCGCCCAACAGCACATCCTCGTTGATCATGATACCGCAGATCCACTTGAAACCGATCCTGGTCACCTGGTAGTCCAGGCCATAGTGGGCACAGAGCTTCTTCACCTTCGGCGTGGTGCTCACCGCCACCACCACCTTTCCGGTGAACCTCTTGTACCTCACCAGGTAGTGGATCAAGAGCAGGATGATGTGATGTGAATCGATGAACTCACCCTTGCCGTTGTAAAGGCCTATGCGGTCCGCATCGCCGTCGGTGGCCAGGCCGCAGTCGATCCCACCCTTCTTGATCAGGTTGCTGAACTCCTGCAGGTTCTTGTCGATCGGCTCCGGGGCCTGCCCCATGAACGATGGGTTGTGCTCGCAATGCAGCATCGTTGCCTGCGGCAGGATGCGTTTGATCACGTTCTGGCCCGCGCCGTACATCGCGTCATATCCCCAACGAAGTCCGCTCTCGCGGATGGCCTTCATATCGAAGTTGGCCTCGACGTGATCCACGTACATGGTCTCAAGGTCGATATCCTTGATCAGGCCATCCGATTTCGTCTTCACCAGATCGATACTGGCAAGGTCAAGTCCGTGATGGTCCGGTATGAGGTCCTCCACCTCCTGCACATGCTCGGGGATCAGCGGGCCACCATAGATGCCCTTCAGTTTATAACCGTTATAGCTGGGCGGATTGTGGCTGGCCGTAAGGATCACACCCATGGCACTCTTCGTATTGAAGGCACCCAGGCTCACCATCGGTGTACTGACGAAGCCTCTGGCAAGGTGAACGCGGATCCCGTTGCTGATGAACACCTTCGTGGCCGTATCCGCGAATAGCTCCCCGGCGAAGCGGCAATCATGCCCAACCACGATGCTGGGTGAGTCCGGGAAGTTCTTCTTCACCCATTGCGCCACTGCCACGCTCACGCGTGCCACGTTATCAACGGTGAAGTCATCCGCGATGATCGCACGCCATCCGTCGGTACCGAACTTGATCTTGGTCATTGCTGGAAAAATGAGGTGGCGAATTTAGGACCTCCTTCTTTAGAGGTCCATTGCCCGCGGCTGCGATGTCGACACCTACCGGTAGATCCCCCGGGCGTTCAATGCCCGCTGGTACTTCCGTGCGTTCACCAGGTGTTGGTCATAGGTCCGGCTGAAATCCGAATAGCCGCTGAGGTCGGCGCGTGCACAGAAATAAAGGAAGTCATGGTCCTCGGCGTCCAGTACCGCATCGATCATGCCGGTCTCAGGCATGTTGATCGGACCCGGTGGCAGCCCCGTGTTCAGGTAGGTGTTGTAGGGTGAGGCCACCTCCTTGTCAGTATTGAGCACGCGGCTGATGCTGTCCAGGCCCAAGGCGAACTTCAAGGTGGGGTCGGCCTGCAAGGGCATCCCTATGCGCAGGCGGTTGAGATAGACCCCGGCGATCCGCGGTGCATCCGAACGCTTCACCGTTTCCGCCTGGACTATTGAAGCCAAGGTGGCCACCTCCACTGTAGAGAGCCCGATCGCCACCGCTTTCGCTTTTCGCTCCGTCGTCCAGAAGGCATCATGCTCCTTCCCCATCCGAACGATGAACTGATCGGGAGTGGTGGTCCACCATAGCTCGTAGGTGTTGGGAACGAAGGCGGCGATGAAGGTCTCCGGCGTGTAACCCGCCTTCTGCTGTATCCCACGGTCCATCAATGCCTCCAGGAAGGCTATTGAATCCGGCTCCAGTGCCCGTCCAAGCTTGCCTGCGAGTTCCGGAAGTCGGCGGATACCGTTGAATGTCACACGCACTGGCTCCTGTTCGCCAGACCGCAACTTGTTGACGAGCGCGTTCATGCTCATGCCGTTCGGAATGCGGTACCGGCCCGGCTTCACCTTGGCCGTGTAGTTCTTACGGTCACATAGCCAGCGGAAGGCCGTTTCGTCCTGGACGGCGCCGATGGCTTTCAAACTGTCGATGACCTGTGACAGATCCGCCCCGCGTGCTATCAACAGCACCTCGCTATCCGAGGCGAATCGTGTGACCGGACCGGTCAACCTCGACCAGGTCCAGAATGCGACCACACCAATGATGATGAGCACGAGGAAGAAGACCCCACCTGCCATGCGTCCGCGCTTCGTCATGCGTCAGATGGGGATGGAACCGGTGAAGACCTCGACCACAGGGCCGATCAAGCGCAACTGAACAGCGCCATCACCGGCAAGCACCGCTTCAACGGACAACGCCCCGCCCGGCGTCAGGACCGGTACCGGTACCCGTGCCTGCCCGCGCACCAGGGCGCTGAGGGCAGCGGCCACCACACCCGTCCCACAACTCAGGGTCTCCGCCTCGACACCTCGTTCGTAGGTCCGCATCTCCACCACACCGTTCCGGGCCCTTACGAAGTTGACGTTGGTGCCCCCGGGTGCATGGGCCGGCGCATGGCGCCTGCGTGGCCCCTCGATCGGGACAGCCACGGTCGCGGGGTCATCCACCCAGACCATTTCATGCGGTGATCCATTATGCACGAAGTCCACGTTCGGACCATCCGATGCATGCACGAGCCGCTTGACATCCTGCAAGGTGACCGACACCAGCTCCTCCCGCCACTCACCCATATGCAAGCCATCGATCGCGGTGAACGAGGCTTCTGCCACACCACCGTTCAACCCGCTCCAGAAGGCGAAGGCACATCGGCTGCCGTTCCCACAGAAACTGCGGCTGGCATCGGGATTGAAGAACTCCATGTGGAATCGGGTCCCACGTTCCCGTGGAGCTTGGATCAGGATCAGTCCATCGCTCCCGACCCCGAAATGACGATCACAGAGCCTCTGCACCAACTCATCGGAAGCGGCGAAGGTGCCGGTCCGGTCATCCACCAGGATGAAATCGTTCCCTGTGCCATGCCACTTGGCGAAGTGCAGTACCATCGTTGGACAAATATCGGGCGTTGCTGACCGTCCAAGGCGGGCATTGCCACGACGCGGCGACCGCGGAGGCACCAACGCGAAGTCCGGGGTGCGCGGTGTTCCGGAACGGACGAACACCTGCCGTTGCATTCACTGCGCTCTTGCGATGGGGTACTCTCTGATCAACATTTCTTAACGCGACAACGCGACACGATGGGACTGACAATGCGTTCATATCAATGACAGCGGTACGAACTTTGACCGTGGGAACCGAATCCAAATGACACCATGAAACGAGCTATCGGATACTTCGCCATGGGCCTCGCCGGTGCAGTGCTCGCGCTTGCGGGACATCAAGCCCTTACCAAGGACACGATCGAACCGGGCCGAGCGGACACCGCTCCGCCACCCGTGCGTTTCGTGAACCTCCCCACCCCGGATGGTGGTTCCGCCATGGCCTTGGACTTCACCTATGCCGCGGAGAACACGGTGAACGCCGTGGTGCATGTGACCACGGAGACCGCCGTGAACGTGCGCGATCCCTTTGCCGATTTCTTCTGGGGATACCGTGCGCCGCAGCAACAGCAGCTGCGTCAAGGGGCCGGCAGTGGCGTGATCATCAGCAGTGACGGATACATCGTTACCAACAACCATGTGATCGATGGCGCTGACAAGATCCAGGTGCACCTGAACGACCGACGCATGCTGGAAGGCAGGGTGGTCGGCCGGGACCCGGGTACCGACCTGGCCCTGTTGAAGGTGGACGCCAAGGACCTGGCCACCGTACCGTACGGCAATAGTGACGAGGTCAGGGTCGGGGAATGGGTGCTCGCCGTGGGGAACCCGATGAACCTGACCAGCACGGTCACCGCTGGGATCGTAAGTGCCAAGGCACGGAACATCAACCTTCTCCAATACGACGCTGCTCGGGACATCATACCGCTCGAATCCTTCATCCAGACCGATGCGGCCGTGAATCCCGGGAACAGTGGCGGCGCGCTTGTTGACGCACAGGGACAGCTCGTGGGGATCAACAGTGCGATCGCAAGCACCACGGGTGCGTACTCCGGCTACAGTTTCGCCATCCCTTCCAACATCGTGCGCAAGGTGGCCAACGACCTGCTCGAATTCGGAAGCGTCCAGCGTGCCTACATCGGGGTCAGCATCCGGGATATGGACCAGAAGTTGGCCGACGAAGTGGGACTGGACCGGATCCGTGGGGTCTATGTCAATGGGATCACCGACGGAGGTGCCGCTCAGAAGGCTGGCATGCAGGCCGGGGACGTGATCGTGAAGGTCGGAAGCATCGAGGTCAACAACGTTCCGCAGCTGCAGGAACAGGTCGGGAAGTTCCGGCCGGGCAACAACGTGCCGGTAACGATCCTGCGGAAGGGACGGGAACAGGTGTTCGACATGACCCTGCGCGGCAAGGAGGGCACTACGGTGGCTGCCGTGAACACCCGTAGCATCGGATCAGCCTCCCTCGGCGCCGAATTCTCCACGGTCTCCGCGGCGGAGCTGAAGTCCCTCGGGCTCGGGAACGGGGTCAAGGTGAAGGCCATCAACGGAGGGAAGTTCCGTAGCAGCGGTATCAAGGAGGGCTTCATCATCACCCGGATCGACCAGCAGGACGTGACGGATCCAACTCAGTTGGCCGATCTGTTGGAGAACAAACGTGGAGGGGTGCTGGTAGAGGGTGTCTACCCGAATGGCACACGTGCCTATTACGGCCTGGGTCTCTGACCATTCCCTTGCCCCCCTGCCGGATCGACCCCTCACCTGACCGTGGGCTTGTCCCATACGGGTGGGGGGTCGTACCTTCGCAGCCCGACCGGGTAAGTGACCTTGCCTTGAAGGGACCGTCAACTTATTCGGATCCACCCAAAAAGACACCTCGCGTATGGCATCCAGGATGCGTCAGCTCAAGATCACCAAGTCGATCACCAACCGGGAAAGCCAGTCGCTGGACAAGTACCTGCAGGAGATCGGCAAAGAAGGCCTGATCACCGCCGATATGGAGGTGGAACTGGCCCGACGCATCAAGGAAGGTGACGGGCTGGCGCTGGAGAAACTGGTGAAGGCCAACCTGCGCTTCGTGGTGTCCGTGGCCAAGCAGTACCAGAACCAGGGCCTTAGCCTCCCCGACCTGATCAATGAGGGCAACCTCGGTCTGATCAAGGCCGCGCAGCGCTTCGACGAGACCCGCGGTTTCAAGTTCATCTCGTACGCCGTGTGGTGGATCCGCCAGAGCATCCTCCAAGCCTTGGCCGAGCAGAGCCGTATCGTGCGTCTGCCGCTCAACCAGGTCGGCAGCTTGAACAAGATCAACAAGGCCTTTGCCAAGCTGGAACAGGAGTACGAACGTCCGCCCAGTGCCGATGAACTGGCCACCTTCCTGGACCTGCCAGCCGAAAAGGTGAGCGACACCATGAAGGTGAGCGGCCGCCATATCAGCATGGATGCCCCCTTCGTGGAAGGTGAGAGCAACAGTTTGCTGGACGTACTGCCCAACAACGACAGCGCACCGGCCGATCGACTGCTGCTGAATGAATCCCTTGCGAAGGAGATCGAACGCGCCCTGAGCACCCTCACTGAACGCGAGCGCGATGTGGTGAAGCTCTTCTTCGGTATCGGCATCAACCACGGGCTCACCCTGGAAGAGATCGGCGCCAAATTCGACCTGACCCGGGAGCGTGTGCGCCAGATCAAGGAGAAGGCCATCCGACGACTGCGACACACGAGCCGGAGCAAATTGCTCAAAGCCTACTTGGGCTGATCGAACAGGGGGCTTCACGGCCCCCTTTTGTTTTTCCTCAACCCCCAATCCCCCACTCAAAACCCGCTAATGGAGACCGTCGCTGCAACCGGATATGAAGCCGGACTGAAGGAACATGTGGATCGTGAACGTGCCGCCGTGGACCTGATCAACTCGGTGGGCCAGTTGATGTACGGTAAAGGTGTTGAACTCGTGTTCTTCCGCAACCACCTCCTGGATATCAGCATCTCCGAAGTGATCAAGCTCTTCAAGTATGCCGAACAGGTGGTGAAGAAGCCCATCGACGTGCACACCACGGCCGATGTGGCGCGCGTCCTCCTCGATCTCGACCTTGCACCCAGCAAGATCGACATCGGCAAGCTCACTCATGAATACATGAATTCCGGAAAGAAGTCGATCACCGACTTCCTCAACGATCACCTGAGCGGCTTCATCGGACAGGACAAGCACACCTTCAAGCCCCAGGACGTGGTCCTTTACGGCTTCGGTCGCATCGGTCGTATCGCCGCGCGTGAACTGGTGAAACAGGCCGGAAAGGGCCAGCAGCTGCGGCTTCGGGCCATCGTGACACGCACACTGACGGATGCCGAGATCGTCAAGCGGGCGGCGCTGTTGAGGAATGATAGTGTGCACGGGTCCTTCAAGGGTACCGTGATCGAGGACGTCCCGAACAAACAGATCATCATCAATGGCCAGCAGGTCCAACTGATCGCCGCCTCGAACCCGGAGGACATCGATTACACACAATACGGCATCAACAATGCCCTGGTGATCGACAACACGGGTGCCTTCACGAAGCGTGCTGACCTGGAACGGCATCTGAAGAGCAAGGGCGTGGCCAAGGTCCTGCTGACCGCACCCGGCAAAGAGGTACCGAACATCGTGTACGGCATCAACCACAAGGAACTGGATATCGAGAACGAGAAGGTGTTCAGCGCGGCCAGTTGCACCACCAACGCCATCTGTCCGATCCTGAAGGTCGTGGAGGACAACCTGGGCATCGAAAAAGGCCATATCGAAACGGTCCACGCCTATACCAACGACCAGAACCTTCTGGACAACTATCACAAGGGACCGCGCCGGGGCCGCAGCGCCGCCATCAACATGGTGATCACCTCAACCGGAGCCGGAACCGCGGTCTCCAAGGCCATCCCAAGCCTGAAGGACAAGTTGACCGCCAACGCTGTGCGCGTACCGACCCCGAATGGTTCGCTCGCCATCATGAACCTGACCCTGAAGAAGCCCGTCGAAGGAGGTCTGGAAGGCATGAACGATATGATCCGGAACGCGGCGCTCGTCGGTGACCTGGTCAATCAGATCCACTATCAAGTGGATCCCGAATTGGTGAGCAGTGACATCATCGGTGACACCTGTTGCAGTGTGTTCGACAGCAATGCCACCATCGTTGCGCCGGACGGTAAGAGCGTTGTACTGTACGCCTGGTACGATAACGAGTTCGGTTACACGAAGCAGGTGATCCGGCTCGCGAAGCATGTGACCAAGGTCCGCCGCCTTGTCTACTACTGAGATACCACCCTCTTCATGGAAAGCCCTCCCTTGCGGAGGGCTTTCTCTTTCCGGCTGGATGGAATGATCGCCGGGACCATGGACTTCGCCTTGGTCCCGGGATCCGGCCGAGAGGCGTTCGCTCAGGACGCTTCGCCGAGCCGACCTACATGTCTCTGGAAGACAATACATGAAGAAGGAATAGATGGGTCGCGGAGGCGATGATAAATGCGACCTTGGCCTGTCGTTCGTCGCGTGTGTCCTGGATCCTCCGCCCACACATGTCCTTCAGAATGACAAGACGAAGTTCCCGAGGGCTGTTCTGGGCCACCATACCCGGAAGCAGGTATTCCAGCTGGAACGACC
>JAKQEI010000058.1 GCA_029573495.1 Bacteroidota bacterium
TGGTCTTCACCCACGACGTTGGGGTCAAGCTGGCGGCTGGTGGAGTCCAGCGGGTCCACGGCGGGGTAGATACCCAGCGAGGCGATGTCACGGGACAGCACCACGGTGGAATCCAAGTGAGCGAAGGTCGTGGCAGGGGACGGGTCGGTCAAGTCGTCGGCAGGCACGTACACGGCTTGGATGGAAGTGATCGAGCCAACCTTGGTCGAGGTAATACGCTCTTGCAGACGGCCCATTTCTTCGGCCAGGGTAGGCTGGTAGCCCACGGCGGAAGGCATACGGCCCAGCAGAGCGGACACTTCGGTACCGGCCAGCGTGTAGCGGTAGATGTTGTCCACAAAGAACAACACGTCACGGCCTTCGTCGCGGAACGACTCGGCGATGGTCAGACCGGTCAGTGCCACGCGCAGACGGTTGCCCGGGGGCTCGTTCATCTGGCCGTACACCATGGCCACCTTGGACTCGCCCAGGCTCTCCAGGTTCACCACGCCGGAATCGGCCATTTCGTGATAGAAGTCGTTGCCCTCGCGGGTACGCTCGCCCACACCAGCGAACACCGACAGACCCGAGTGGGCCTTGGCGATGTTGTTGATGAGTTCCATCATGTTCACGGTCTTGCCCACACCGGCACCACCGAACAGGCCCACCTTACCGCCCTTGGCAAACGGACACACCAAGTCGATCACCTTGATGCCGGTTTCCAGCAGCTCTTGCGACGGCGACAGTTCGTCGTACGCAGGTGCCTTGCGGTGGATGGAGGCCGTCAGGGTCTGATCCACGGGACCGCGCTCGTCGATAGGCGTGCCCAGCACGTCCATGATGCGGCCCAGGGTGGCCTTGCCCACGGGCACGGTAATGGGGTGGTCGGTGTTGGTCACGACCAGGCCGCGACGCAGGCCGTCGGACGAGCCGAGGGCGATGGTGCGCACCACGCCGTCGCCAAGCTGCTGCTGCACTTCCAGCGTCAAGGCAGAGCCTTCGAGCTTCAGGGCGTCATACACCTTGGGCATCTGGTCGCGCGGGAACTCCACGTCCACCACGGCGCCGATACATTGAACAATTTTTCCTTGAGCTTGAGCCATTTGTTGCTCCAATTGGTTGATTCTTGCGGTGGTGGCGGGCAGCGATCAGCCGCTGATGGCCGCAGCCCCGGACACGATCTCCGACAGTTCCTTGGTGATGGCGGCTTGGCGGGTCTTGTTGTAGACCAGCTTCAACTCACCAATCACGCTGCCTGCGTTGTCGGTGGCAGCCTTCATGGCCACCATGCGCGCCGATTGTTCGGATGCCATGTTTTCAGCAACCGCCTGGTAGATCAGGGACTCGACATAGCGAACCAGCAGATCGTCGATCACGCTTTGCGCATCGGGCTCATAGATGTAATCCCACCCATGCTCCGTCTTCTCGGCCTGCATCTGCGCGGAAGACAGGGGGAGCAACTGCTCCACCACCGACTCCTGCCTCATGGTGTTGATGAACTTGGTATAGCTCAGATACACCGCATTGATCTTGCCTTCAGCATACGCATCGAGCAGCACCTTGACGGGGCCGATCAGCTTGTCCAGGTGAGGGGTATCCCCCAGACCCGTGACATGCGAAACCACCTTGGCACCCACACGGTTCAGGAAGCCCAGACCCTTGTTGCCGATGGCAACGGCCTCGGTGGATACCCCTGCGGCCTGCAACTCGCGCAGCTTGCCGGTCACCGCACGCAACACGTTGGTGTTCATGCCGCCGCAAAGGCCCTTGTCCGTGGTCACCACAATGAGGCCCGCCGCCTTCGACTCATTCACCTTCATGAACGGGTGAACGTACTCGGGATTGGCGAGACCCAGATTGGCTGCAATGTTGCGGATCTTTTCGCTGTAGGGGCGGGCGGCACGCATCCGGTCCTGCGCCTTGCGCATTTTGGATGCGGCCACCATTTCCATGGCTTTGGTGATCTTCTTGGTGTTTTCCACCGATTTGATCTTGCCGCGTATTTCCTTGCCTGCTGCCATGATGGCTCCTCGTCCGGTTTAAGCGAACGACTTCTTGAACGCTGCGATCGCGGCGGTCAATTCGGCTTCAGCGTCCTTGTCCATGGCCTTGGCCTGTTCCAGCTTGGCCAGCAGCGCGGCATGGCTGGTCTTCAGGAACTGGTGCAGACCGTGTTCGAAGTCCAGAACCTTCTTGACGTCGATGTCGTCCATGAAGCCCTTGTTCACCGCAAACAGCGAGGCGCCCATCAGCGAGATGGACAGCGGGCTGTACTGTGCCTGCTTGAGCAGCTCGGTCACGCGGGCACCGCGGTCGAGCTGCTTGCGGGTGGCTTCATCCAGGTCGGAAGCGAACTGCGCGAACGCGGCCAGCTCACGGTACTGGGCCAAGTCGGTACGGATACCGCCGGACAGGTTCTTCACCAGCTTGGTCTGTGCAGCACCACCGACGCGCGACACCGAGATACCGGCGTTGATGGCGGGGCGGATACCGGCGTTGAACAGGTTGGTTTCCAGGAAGATCTGGCCGTCGGTGATCGAGATCACGTTGGTCGGCACGAAGGCGGAAACGTCGCCGGCCTGCGTTTCGATGATCGGCAGGGCCGTCAGAGAACCGGTCTTGCCCTTGACCTCACCCTTGGTGAAGGCTTCGACATAGTCAGCGTTCACGCGGGCTGCGCGCTCGAGCAGACGGCTGTGGAGATAGAACACGTCGCCGGGGTAGGCTTCACGGCCTGGAGGACGGCGCAGCAGCAGCGAAACCTGACGGTAGGCCACGGCCTGCTTGGACAGATCGTCATAGACAATCAGCGCGTCCTGACCACGGTCACGGAAGTATTCACCCATCGTGCAGCCGGAGTAGGCGGACACGTACTGCATGGCAGCAGATTCGGAAGCCGAGGCAGCCACAACAATGGTGTATTCCATCGCGCCGGCTTGCTCCAGTGCGCGCACCACGTTCTTGATCGACGAGGCTTTCTGGCCGATGGCAACGTAGATACACGTCACGCCCTGGCCCTTCTGGGCGATGATGGCGTCGATGGCCACAGCGGTCTTGCCGGTCTGGCGGTCACCAATGATCAACTCGCGCTGGCCACGGCCCACGGGCACCATGGAGTCGATACACTTCAGGCCCGACTGCAGCGGCTGGTCCACCGATTGGCGTGCGATCACGCCAGGCGCGACCTTTTCGATCACATCGGTCAGCTTGGCGTTGATGGGACCCTTGCCGTCAATTGGCTGGCCCAGGGCATTGACCACACGACCGATGAGTTCGGGACCGACGGGCACTTCCAGAATGCGGCCCGTGCACTTGACAGTGTCGCCTTCGGAAATGTGCTCGTACTCACCCAGAATCACGGCGCCGACGGAATCGCGCTCGAGGTTCAGCGCCAAGCCGTAGGAGGGCGTGCCATCCGCCGTGGCCGGGAATTCGAGCATTTCGCCCTGCATCACGTCCGACAGGCCGTGGATGCGCACGATACCGTCGGACACGGAAACCACCGTGCCCTGGTTACGGATATCGCTGCTGGCTGCCAGGCCCTCGATGCGGCTCTTGATCAGTTCAGAAATTTCTGCGGGATTGAGTTGCATGACTCTTTCCTT
>JAKQEI010000065.1 GCA_029573495.1 Bacteroidota bacterium
GCGGCCACCACAAAATAACTTGTACTATTTGACCGTGTTTCATCCCTCTGCCACGCCGTTGATGGTGTAGTTCCATTGTGGATGCGTTCGGTGTGGGTGCAGGCGAACGCGCTCCATCTGTTCATCGCTGATCTTCTCCCCGGTCTTGTAGTTCGCGGCATCCAGCTTGACCTTGATACGCAGTCCGGTCCGCGTGCGCGTCGAGCCGATCAGATTCACCACCGTTTGATAGTTGACCAGCGGCTTGCCCTTCCAGTTGATGCTGATGAACGAGAACATCCGGTGCTCGATCTTGTTCCACTTGCTCGTGCCCGGCGGGTAGTGGCAGACCGTCACCGCCAGGCCGAACTCGTTCGCGAACTGCTGGAGATGGTACTTCCATGCCCGGGTGCGGCTGCCATTGCTGCCCCCACCATCGGCGCACAGCAGCAACGAGCGAGCCTGCGGGTAATGCCGCCGACCGAATAGCTTCCACCACCGTCGCAAACTCTCGACCGCGAACTCGGCCGTATCATGCGTCATCCCCACGTTCACGAATCCCTGGTTGCGATCCAGGTCATAAGCGCCATAGGGGATGGCCGTCCCCTGCCCCAGGTACGGGTAGTCATAGACATTTACCGGGATCGGTTCGCCCTGGGGACGCCATGTTTTCCCGGCATTCTTGAAGTTTCCGACCCGTTCTTTCTTCTTCGTGTCGACCGACAGCACCGGCTCGCCGCGCCTCAGATGCCTCTTGACCTGCTGATTGATGTAGCGGAACTGAGCGTCCCGTTCCGGCACCGATTGGCCTTCCAGGTTCTTGGCGTTGGCTTGCAATGAGTAGTCCATTTCCCGCAGCCGGCGCCGCACCGTCTCGGGGCTCACCACATGCCCTTGGCCGGTCAGCTCCTCGGCAATCCGCGCCGTGGACTTGTTCGTCCACTTCAGGAGGCTCATCGGGTCCCCGGCGGTGTTCTGGTCCATGATCCGCTCCAACATCGCCGTCAGGCCCGGATCATCGTGCTCCAGCCGCTTGCGCCCGCCACCCACCTGACGCACGCGACCACCAGCCAGCAAATCCCTTCGCTCACGCAGCTCGCGAACCCCCCGCAGAATGGTCACTCGCGACATACCCGTCAGTTCGTGCATCTCCTGAAGACCACCCCGGCCACGGGCGATCGTCTCCCGTGCGACATACCAACGCGCCTGGGCTTCGTTCAGCGTATCCAGTATCTTCATGAAGTACTTGTCAGCCATCGCCGTGCCCATATGATAGTTATCGGACGGCGATGGTGAAACACGATAGAAAAGTACAACTTATTTTGTGGCGTCCAC
>JAKQEI010000098.1 GCA_029573495.1 Bacteroidota bacterium
CACATCCTTTTCCTTCATGGCCTCCTTCACCATCTCATACGTCGCCTCGCTGATGTTGACCTTGCCGACCTCTCCCGACGATTCCATGCGGCTGGCGGTATTCACCGTATCGCCCCAGATGTCGTACTGGAACTTCTTCACACCCACGATGCCGGCCACAACGGGGCCGGTGTGGATGCCGATCCGGACCTCGAAGTAGGGGAGACCGACTGCGACTTTCCGCGCCTTGCCCTCGGCGATGAAGTCGCGCATTTCCAAAGCAGCCTTGATCACATCGGTGGCGTGCGTGGTGTTCGGCGTGGGCAGTCCACCTGCGGCCATGTAGGCATCACCGATGGTCTTGATCTTCTCCAGGCCGTGCTTCTCGCAAATGTTGTCGAAGGCGCTGAAGCACTCGTGCAGGTCGCGAACCAGTTCCTTCGGGCTCAGCGTCTCGCTCAAGGCGGTGAAGCCTTTGAAGTCGGTGAAGAGGACCGTGACCGCATCGATCTGCACAGCGTCGGCTTCGCCTTTCGCCTTCAGCTCTTCGGCGACCTCCTCCGGCAGGATGTTCAACAGGAGTTCCTCGCTGCGCGCCTTTTCTTTGCTGATACGGTTGCGCTGAAAGAAGAAGATGCCGGCGAATACCGCTACGAGCGCGAAGCCGCCCATGAAGCCGTTGCGCACCACTTTCTCCCGGCGCACCTCCTCGGCCTTCACCGCCAGTTCGGAAGCATGCTGCAGGCTGTCGGCTAGGGCCTGTTTGTCGTATTCGTACTGGTATTCCTTGCGGATCACGCCGCGCTTGTTCTCCTCGGTCTTCACACTGTCCTGTAGTTGAATGAAGCGCTTGTATAGATCAAACGCTTCGCGATGGTCGCCTATGGCCTCATTTGCGTACGAAAGGCTGCTGATCACCCACATACGCACATTCACATCCTTGGAGTTCTTGTACCTGTCGTACAAGGTCCTGGAAAGGGCAAGTGCTTCCTTGTTCCGCCCCATTTTGCGGAGTACGGATGAGCGGGAGACACCGAGGAAGGCTGCGCGGTTCTCTGAAGCATCATCCGGAGCGATCGCGATGGCTTGGTCCAAGGACGCCAAGGCTGCTTCGTAACGCCCGGCGAAGCCTTGGATGCGGCTCTTCATGCTGTATCCGACCTGTGCCGCGGACACATCACCGAGTGCAAGGAAATGCACGATACCGCTATCCGCATAAGCGATGCCGAGGTCCAGATCCTCGTTCGCCGCGGGGTGTGACATGTTCAAGTAGGCACTGGCAAGCAGGTCATGTCGACCGAGCCTTTTGGAGAGTTCGAGGTTCTTCCTGGAATACGCATCCGAGGCCTCCTGATCACCCACCATACCGAGGCTGCCCGAGAGCCCTTCATAGACCTGGAAAAGTGCAACGCTATCCGCGGTGGCTTCACAGATCGCCAGTGCACTGGTCAAGGCTTCCGTGGCCTCCACGGTCTCTCCGACCTGGCCAAGGGGTGTTGCGATCCACAACAGGAATTGGACCTCCATGCCGCGGTCGCCCACCTCCTTGGCAAGTCCCAGTCCGGCCTTCAATGGGCCAATGGCATCGATCCAATCGCCACGATCCTTCGCTGCATTCGCTTTGAGGGCGTACAGCCAGGCACGATCCGACTTGACCGTGGTATCGGGGATCAGCTCAGCGGCCAGGTCGTGATACACCTGAACACTATCTCCGTAATGGCGTTTGGACCAGATGTTCCCGGCCACCAAGCTGCCGTAGTAGGCGAGCCGCTGATCCCCCTTCATGGCCCGCATCCGCCGGGCAAGCGCCAGAGAACTATCCTGATGCGGGGCGATCCAATTGCGCAGGATGAGATCGGCGGTGGCTTGGAGACGAGTGGCTTCATCCACCTTCGCACTCCGGGTGATGGCCAGCAGGCTGTCGCGTTGGGACTGTGCGGCAACGAACGTGTTCAGCACAAGCAAGCAGAGCAGGGGGAAGAGGAGCTTTCTGATCATCATCGGTTCGTGCGTTCAAGGGGCGAACATGGGGTCATCGCTTCAACACGGTCCGCATAGCGCGCGGTGCATTCGTGTGGAAGACCTCGACCACGTATGGGCCGTTGGAAAGATGGCCAAGGTCCAGGCTCATCGGTCCATGGGTGTTGGTGATACGCTGCTCGATCAACACCCGGCCCATGGGATCCACAAGGCGGATGGCGTTCGGCAGCACCGTTGGATCGAAGTTGATCGTAACGCGGCCGGATGTAGGGTTGGGGGCCATGTCGAACGTGGGCTTGCCCAATTCATGAACGGATACCGGTTCGGCCGCGAACCGTACCACCCAGGCATCTTCCATGGAGCCGTGGAGACCATGCACATCCCAGTTGTTCGACTCCATGCTGCCGGCCTGAATGAAGCCAGCATCGGCTGTCTGTGCGATACGGAGTACGCTATCCATGCCAGAACCACTCAGGCATCTGGTCCAAGGCCGCTCGGGTCGCGCCATGGCGTTCTCCATCATAGGCGTGCCGCGGATCACCGCAGCAGTCCGTTGTTGGGAATTGTACACGTGTTGTTCGTTCTGAACACGAACCTAAGGTCACCTATTTGGTCGGGAAATACCCACTAAGGGTGGATCTTCAGTTCGGGGGTCTGAGCGGAGCTGTCTAGAAGGTCGCCTTTCTCACACGGGGATGCCTTCTGGAAGGCTCTATCCATGCACCGATCCGTAGCTTGCCATCATGAGCGCGCATGATGACATCTATCTCCGGCGCGTAGCCCTCCGCTGGGCGGACATCGATGCGAACGTCCACGTACGTCACACGGTGTTCTACGATCTGGGATCCGAGCAGCGCATCCGCTTCCTGGCCGCGCATGGCGTCACGATGCGCTACATGCAGGAGCAGGGCTTCGGGCCGGTGATCTTCCGGGAGGAGTGCCGCTTCCACAAGGAAGTCCGCATCGAGGATCCCATCGACATCGAGCTGTCCATCACTGCGCTGGGACGCGACTACCGGAAGTTCGGTTTCCAGCACCGCTTCCTCCGCGGGGATGAAGAATGTGCCGTGGTGCGCGTGGATGGTGCCTGGTTCAATACCAATAGCCGTCGCATCAGCGTCCCACCGCAGCCGGTGATCGATGCCCTCCAGGATCCGCCACGCGCGGAGGACTTCACGTGGTCGTGATCGCCGCGATGCGGCTCATGCCATGGGGCGGAACGGACAAGCCCGCCTCACTCCTTCACCACCTTCGCCATGCGTTCCCCGATCCGTAGCATATAGAGCCCCGGTGCCAGGGCGCCCAGATCGAGCTGGCCGTCCTTCGTGATGGTCACCGAATGAAGCACGGCCCGACCGGCAGCATCGCATATCGCCACTGACGCCCCGGGTGATGTACCTGTCACGCGCACCATGCCTGTTGTCGGATTGGGAGCGAGCAGCAACGCTCGGTCTCCATCGGGCTCGGTCACCGAGGTGCTCAGCGCACCGCAACCATCCACCACCAGCGTTTCGTCCGGCTCCCGGTACACGTGCAGGCAGCTGAACTCCTCGAATAACTGACAGAGCTGCCCGAACAGACCTGCGTTCGTGCCGATGCCTTCGATGATGAAGCGACCGGGCATGTCCAGATGCCAGCGTTGACGCCACTCGCCCCCGAGCATCACCTGGTCCAAGCTGGTCACCGTGAGTCCCGTGCCACAATCGCCAAAGGTGCCGAGCGTCGTGCTGCCCACCTCCAGGTTGAAATCGTACAGCAGGAGTTCACCTGGATAACCGGCTAGGGTCACATACCACCTGCGTGCAACCTCATCCACCCGGATGGCACCGAGATAACGGTCCAATGGTGAGGCGACCGGCGGCGTGGAGGACCCCAAGGTGCTGATACTATCGACACCGACCTGGCGGATGCGCGTGCACAGGTTCCCGGCGATCACCGTATCCCCATCGGCCTGACAGGTGTATACCGAGTGGTGGGCGGTCAGTCCGTCGTAGAGCCAATGTTCCTCATGCCATTCGGCGTCCGGATCGATCGCGACCGACTGTGCCGTTGCACCTGTGCTGCAGCCTAGAAGTAAGAGGAGCGTGTAATGTGTTGCCTTCATAGCTGAAAGCTAGACCGCGTGAACTTGGCCGCATGCGTGTTCCGGGATAGGGTGTGATGTGGTCGACCAGCGGTTGAAGAGCGGTGTGACCGGTGGTTATTCACACGCGCAGCACTGAAGCACAATGCACCCCCAAGGGTGTCCTACCGATACCGCCGCACGAATTCCGCATACCCCGAACAATCCTCGATCCGCGCGTAGGCCTCCCGGCTCTTCGCATCGTTGAGCCGGTAGAGGTAGGGCGGCTCCGGGCCGATGGGGTCGTCGTAGTTCTTGTAGAGGCCCCAGTTGTATTCACACTCCTCCGCCATGCGACAGGCCAGGGCCTTCAACACCGGGTCGGTGGCGGCTTCCATGGCCAGGAGGTAGTGGTCCTTGGCCCGCGCGCAGCCGTAATAATCGTCCGCATCGCTCGCTTGGTAGAGCTCATCGGCCCAGCCGCTCATCTCGTTGCTGCTCCAGCCGATGCGCGAAAGGCCCCAGTACTTGCCGTGCCAGCTCAAGCTGAAATAGGCATTGCCGAGCAGGTAGTGGTCCAACGCGCGCTTCTTCGGATCGCGCGCGATCTCCTTCTTCAAGGCGACCATCCGCTCCACGATCGTGAGGCGCGTGTACTGGATGCTATCGCTCTTGCGGTAGTTATGTGGATCCTCGATGTTCACCACGAAGGGGTCGTCATCGCGGAAGAAGCCCACGCGGTAGTCGTTCCAATAGTCCGGGGAGACCTCACGATAGGTGGCGAGCGCCTCCTCCAGCCGGTCCGCGCGCAGGAACCACATGGCCTTGTAGTCGAGCAGATGGTCGCGCGTCAGCTCGTTCTGGCGGAAGGTGTTCTCCGTATCGGCCCAGCCCTCGGGGCGCTCATCCGTGGCGGTGAGGTAGCGTTCGAAGGCGGTCTTGTCCGGCTTGGCGAGCAGCGCCAGCATGCCATCGTAGGTGGGCGGTGTGGCGCGCTCGAAGGCCACGTGGCGGGCGTTCTTGCTGTAGTAGAGCGGGACCAGATCACCATGGGCGCGTTCACACCGGGCGAGCAGGAAGAGGCCTTCCACCATCTCGCCACGGGCCATCAACTTCTTGCTGAGGTAAAGGTGCAACTGCCCGAGGATGTCGCGCCCGTTCGATCGCAGCTCCGGAGACTCGTTCACCAGGCGCACCAGCGAGAGGATGTCCGCGCGCGTGGCCTCGTTGAGGGTGGGACTGCTCATCACGCCGGAAAGGATCAGGTCCAGATGGGCCTGGGCCTTGATCAAGGGTGCGGCCTGCGGATGGTCCACCAGCTTTTCCAGCAAGTTCCTGCACAAGGGGAAGCGGCCTGCAACGAAGCTCAGGTGCCCGTCCAGCAGGTTCAACAAGGGCCGGTCTTCAGCGTGCGCCTGGGGGGCGATGCGACGGATGAAGGCCTGCACATCCCGCAGGTAGTTCATATCCGCGTGCAGGACCTCTTCGGGCCGCACGCCTCCTTCCGGAGCCGACCATTGACGAATGGCCGCGCCGTAGTCGGTGAGGTCGGTGGTGAGCAGCCAGTCCTCCAACTTGTTCACCTCGCGGGTGAGCAGCAGCGGGAGGTGCGCGTTGCCGGGATCCCACGCGGCGATGCGCTCGAGGTCATCCAACGCTCGACCCGGATGTTGCAAGTCGCGCATCACCAGCAAGGTCGCGCGCTGGGAATCGCTGGTGGCGAGCGTAAGGTAGTTCTCCACTTCACTGCTCACGAACAATTGCATCATCCGGAACTGCTTGTCCGTGGCGCGTTCGAAGACATCCGCGAACGCGAGATCACGCTGCGGGTTGGGCAGCATGTTGGCGAGGTAGAAGGCGGCGGCACCTTCCATCCAGGTGCTGTTCCGCAAGGGCGCCAAGTGTTTCTCGTAGATGGGTCGTACGTCCAGGTCCGGGCGCTCGGGATCGTGCGCATAGTGCGCCAGGCGGACCAGCTGGAAGGCAAGGCGCGCCCGCAGTTGCGAATGTTCCGCGCGCTTCAGCTGTTTCACGCCATCCGTCCACGCCTTGCGGATACCGTCGCCGTCGTGTGCGATGAAGCCCCAGGGATCATCGCTGTTCACCAATTGCTCGCAGCGTTTGGCGAAGGCGATGTAGGCTGGCCAGCCCTGCTTCATCTGCTTCAACCGTACGAGGAAAGCGTTGCTGCGGAACAGGGAATCCTGGTCCTTTTCGAAATGATCCAGGTCGATGCCATAGAGCACCTGCTCCATCGCCGCGTCCGGCACATCATCCCCGATCACCGCATGCCACTCACGCAGGTTCGCCGCATAGGGCAGTTGGGTGATCTCGTCGTAGTCCGGACCGTTGAGCAGTTCGGTGGTGAAGTAGAAGGCGTGGAGCGGGCGCGCATCGGCCAGTTCCGGTTGCAGCAGCCAGAAGCGGAAGGCCTCCGACTGGAAGTCCCAACCGCAGCTGTTCAGGTTGACCGGACGCAGCCCCAGTACGAGGGCGAAGAGAAGGGCGCGCTTCATCATCGGGTGCTGTCCATGACAGGTTCGAGCATGGTGGTGTCCGGTACGATCCACATCGTATCCATCTTTACTTCGGCCTCTTCCATGATCGGTCCGTTGTCGAAGAAGGGGCTCGCTCGCAGCCTGCCGAAGCGCGTGAAGCCGTCGCGCACGACCGCCCGCGAGTAGCCCTGGAAGTTGTGCGTACCGGTCTCGAAGTAGGCCACCGCCAGCGTGTCGCTGTTGACCGCCTGGCTCGCCAGCCCCGCCACCTGCTTGAGCACCTGCGGAGTGATCTTCTCCACGCGGATCTCATCGCCGAGGTGCAGCGCGGGCATCTGGTCATTGTCCTCGTTCACCACCTGCAACAGGCCACCGGTCCGTCCAGTAACGAGCCCCAAGTCGATCGCCCGGTCGACCTCTTCTTCACGCAGGATGCCGAGGAATGTCCCCTTGCGGAACTGCACCCCCCACGAGAAGGCGGGCAGGCCGATGTCCAGCGGAAGGGGATAGGGATCGCTGCTGGCGAAGTACGGTGCGGCCGTGGCCTCGTTGAAGATGGAGTTACTCGTGCCCGGTGCGGTGAGGCGACCCACGTTGTAAGGCATGAGCATGCCGCGATCCGCCGGTGGTATCCCCGTCTTCGCGGGCTGCGCGTATTGGTGCAGCCGGATCGTCACCGTGAGCGTCACCTCCAGGCTGTCGTTCATGATGCGTGTGAGGTGGAAGAAGGGCTTGCGCGTCTTCTCCGTCCAGTCGCAATCCAGTAGCACGCCGTGGATGGTCTCCGGACATTCCATGCGGAGCTTGCGCAGCAACTTGGTGGCCAGTTCGGCCACTTCCGCATCGCTGAGCTTGAGGAAGGTGCCGTTGGTGATGTAGATGCTCGGTACCAGTTCCACCTTGTCCTTCCAGTTTCCTGGATACCCCCAGGAGCTGCGCCATTGGCGGGGCACCCGCGCCGAGGAGACGGGATGTGCACCGTGGGCCGAGTTCCAGTCGATGTCCAACAGTTTGAGGTAGACCCGTTGGAGTCCGTTCGTTTCGATGGCCTGCGACTCGGCCCCGTCCAGCCAGGAACTGTTGCGCCAGCGGAAAGCGGCGGGGATCACGACGGGTTCCGGCCGCTCCGGCAGGAAGGCCTGAAGCATGAAGGGTAGGAGGAGGAGCGCTGGCAGCCAGCGCAGGAGGCGATGCATGCGGATGGAGGAAGAACGCGATCGCGAAGGTGGTATTTCGGCACGGCTTGCTCGCGCGGCGATGAATGGTCACCACCCCCGCCGCGACGCCTTCTAACTGAACAGCGCCAGTTGCCCATGCTCCGGGCGTTGGAAGCGCGAGCAATCCAGTTCGGGAAGCTCCCGGTCCGCGAAATGCCTCCGGCGCATCAGCGCGAAGACCTGACGGATGTTCTCCGCGAAATGACCTTCACCCCGCATGCGCCGACCGAAGCGGCTGTCGTTCGTCTGCCCGCCATGCGCATCGCGGATCTGGGCGAGGACCTTCTCCGCACGATCGGGGAAGTGGGTGCGGATCCAGGTCTCGAAGACCGGCTTCACGGCACCGTTCGTCCGAACCACCGAATAGCCCACGCCCAGTGCCCCGGCGTTCGCGGCGGCCTCGATCAAGGTGGGCACCTCCGATACGTTCAGCGCGGGGATGATGGGCGCGATCATCGCGAAGACCGGCACGCCCGCCTTCGTCAAGGCCTCCATGGCCTTCAGTCGGTTGACGCCGGTGCTGGTGCGCGGCTCCATCACGCGACGCAGGTCCTCGTTGAGGGTGGTGAAGCTGATGGCGACGCTCACCAGGTTCATCGCGGCCAGCTCGCTCAGGATGTCAAGGTCGCGCAGCACCAACGCGTTCTTCGTGATCATGCCCACCGGATGGCGGAACTCCAGCAGCACCTCCAGCATGCGGCGCGTGATGCGTTCGGTACGTTCCACGGGCTGGTAACAATCCGTGTTGCCACTGAACATGATGGGCTCCGGTCGCCACTTGCGGTCCATGAAGGTGGCGCGGAGCAGCTCCGGTGCGTTGCGCTTCACGAGGATCACGCGCTCGAAGTCGAGGCCCGCACCATAGCCCCAGTACTCGTGGGTGGGCCGTGCGTAGCAATAGGCGCAGCCGTGCTCGCAGCCCTGATAGGGGTTCATGCTCCAGTTCATGCGCAGGTCCGGGCTGTCCACCCTGTTCACGATCCTCTTCGCATGTTCGGGTACGTAGCGTGTGGCGGGGTTCTCTTCCACCACCTCGTCGATGCCCTCCCAATGCACCACGCCGTAGCTGTGCTGCAGGAAGCGATTGCTTACCTGTGTGTTCGCACCACGGCCCTTGATGGCTTTCCCGTCGATCGGCATGTGGATAAGGTAGGGTGTTGCTGTGGGCTCTCCGACAACGTTCCAGCGGGTCAGATCCAGCGGTGAACATGGTCCATGGCCACCCCGAAGAGGCTCCTAGGCCATCCCGCCGCCTTTATTTCCGCCCGATCGTCGGTGCATCGCTCATTCGGTCGACCTTTGTACCATCATGGTCCCGGTGCTTTTGCCGTGGACCGAACAAAGCCCTGGTAAGATAGGGGCGCATTACAAGTGAGTACATGGCAAGTGGTACAGTGAAGTTCTTCAACACGGAGAAAGGGTTCGGTTTCATCACCCCGGATGAGGGTGGCAAGGAACTCTTCGTGCACAAGACCGGGACCCGCGAGCCCATCTACGAAGGTGACAAGGTCACTTTCGATGTGGAGCAGAGCGCGAAAGGCCCCAACGCGGTCAACGTGACCAAGGCCTGAGGTCCATCCTCGAGCAACATCAGCGAAGCCCCGGCACTGCCGGGGCTTCGTCGTTACTGCCATTGTCCTGGAAGGTGCCGGTCTTGCCTCAGCGCCGGCCACCCAGCTGCTGTAGGCGGCGCACATGCGAGCCCAGGGCGGCACGGAAGCTGGGCTTCACGTTGTAGGGCAGGCCGAACTCCTCCGCCGTGCGCTGCACGATGAGGGCGATGCGCGGATAGTGCACGTGCGACACGCTGGGGAAGAGGTGGTGCTCCACCTGGAAGTTGAGTCCGCCGGTGAACCAGGTGAGCAGCCGGTTGTGCGGCGCGAAATCGGCGGTGGTGAGCAATTCATGCACGGCCCAGTCGTTGCCGATCACGCCCTCGGCATTGGGCAGGGGTTGTTGGGCGCCCTCCACCACATGTGCCAGCTGGAACACGGTGCCCAGGATCACACCGCAGGTGAAATGCATGAGGAAGAACCCGAGCAGCACCTGCCACCAGGTGAAGGGCGTGAGCAACAGGGGCAGCCCGATGAAGAAGAGGAGATGCGCCAGCTTCACCAGCACCATCACACCCAGGTCGCGTGCATAGCTCCGGCCCTTGTACCGCGCATCACCGCTGCGCGCCACGCGGGTCAACGAGTTGAAATCGTTGCCAAGCTTCACCAGGGTGAGCAGACCGTAGAAGAAGAAGGAATAGACATGCTGGAAACGATGTACGCGCCACAAGGGTGCGTGTTCGCTGAAACGCAGCAGGTCCGGCGGGTCGATGTCCTGGTCCACACCGTCCACGTTGGTGTGCGTGTGGTGCGCGCCGTTGTGCTGGATCCGCCAGGTGAAGGCATCGCTGCCCAGTACGTACATGGTTCCGCCCAGCAGGTCGTTCACCCAGGGCCGGGCCGAGCTGGCCCCGTGCAATCCGTCGTGCATCACACCCATGCCCACGCCCGCCATGCCCACGCCCATGACCAACGCCAGCACCAGCGCCCACCAGGCCGACATGGGTACCAGTAGGATCACGGCCATCGGGGCCAGAAAGAGCGTGAGCAGGAGGATGACCTTCGGCACCAGGCGTGCATCCGCCTTGGTGTGAAGGCCGGCTTCCCGGAAGGAGGCGTTCACCCGGGCGCGCACCGTGCTGCCGAAGGAACGTTCATGGTCCGTGCCGATGTATCGAGGAACTGCCTGGGTCATGCGGGTGGTTCGGTGTTCAAGGGAAGTGAAGGGATCGCCAGGTGGCTCATGGTTTCCGACCCTTCGCAGGGTCATCGAGCACCTCCGCCTTCGGATACCGCTCCTTCCAATAGGCGAACTTGTCCATGCTCTTGATCAGCACGATGGTGCGGTGGTCCAGGCGCACCCGGATGCGACCCGTTTCATCCGGCTTGTCCGCCAGGTTGACCCTCGATCGCCTCACGCGCGTCGGGAGGTGCTCGTCCAGTTCAGGAGCCGTTCCAACCTGTTCAGCAACCGCAGCAGGAGGGACCGGACGAAGTGACCGCGGTAGCTGGCATCTGGCCAGGACTCCCAGGGGATGGCAATGGCAATGGGACGGTGACGATCCATGTGATCGGCTCTTGCGAGCGGTATTGCGTTCTCCCGCGGAACGGATCGCACTGCCGCCACAATGGAGACAGGGCCACTTCGGGATCGCCGATCGGAGGACCGTTGCCTGGCCTTGCTCTGGCCGGGGCCATGGGGCCCGCAATGTCTTCAGAAGACCCGGCAAGTGAGACCGGGCATGGGCACAAGGTACGGCATCCGGGTGCGGAATGGTGCTACCGGTCGGTCACCTGGTCCGTGACCGCAGCGCCGCCCAGAGCACCAGCGCGAAACCGATCGCTCCACTGCCGAGACGAAGCAGGTGGTAATGCCACCAGTCGGCGCGCAATGCCTGCCAGTCCGACGGTGGATCCTCCGTCGTCCAGGTGTCCACCAGTGCGTTGATCGGCTGGCAACCCAGGCGCGTGGCCAGTCCAGCTCCCACGAAACAAAGCGCCCCGGCAAGGAGAGGCCAACGCTGCCCGGACTGCTCGCGCAACAGGTACACCAGCAACAAGGTCAGCAGGATCAATAGCGCGCCCAACGCGGGTATCAAGGTGTTCAGGCCGCTCACGGCGTTCTGATGCTGCTCCACGAAGGTGGCGTACGTGAGGCCACGCGGATCATACCCGACCCATACGGCGAACATGGTGCCCACGACGAGGCTTCCGATATAGAGTTGCAGGAAGCGAGTGGCGGTGACAAGCATGGTAGATGGTGTATGGCCCGACAATGTAGGTCCATCCTGCAGACCAGGGTGGGATCGTCCAAGGGCGGGGCTACTCGACGGTCCCGAAAGCGGCCAGCATGAATGATACGGCAGGAGGCGGCCATGGCTCCACATGGACAGCGCTGTGCCCACCACCGTTCGCTCTTCGATCTAGAGCCGCCCCAGTGCTTCGGGCACGTTCGCGGCGATCAGCTCCTCGCGGAACCAGGGCTCCTGCCGGATCTCCTCCGCCACGGCGGGCTGCACGTCGGCCAGGAACACGCGCTTGCCCTGCTTTTCCATGCGGTGCACGATGTGCCCGATGCGGTGCATGCCGGTGGCATCGATCATGGGCACGTGCCGCAGGCGGATGATGATCACACGCTGCCGGTCGTTGATCTCCGCGAGCACGTCCTGGAATTTCTGCGCGGCGCCGAAGAAGAGTGGTCCGCTCACATCGAACACGCGCACACCCGCTGGCACCTTCACCTCACCTTCCTCGGCCTCCGGCCCTTCGGTGAGTGCTGGTTTCAGGTCGGTGATGTCGCTCATGCGCTTCATGAAGAGGAAGGCGGCCAGCACCATGCCCACCTCGATGGCGAGCACCAGGTCGAACAGCACCGTGATGCCGAAGGTGACGAGCAGCACCGCCGCATCGTAACGGTGACCTTTGAGCGCGCTCACGAAACCGCGCCATTCGCTCATGTTGTACGCCACCACCACTAGGATGCCGGCGAGACAGGCCAGCGGGATGCGCCCCGCCAATGGAGCGGCCGCGAGCATGATCACCAGCAAGGTGATGGCATGCACCATGCCTGCGATCGGGGTACGCCCGCCGTTCTTCACATTGGTGGCGGTGCGTGCGATGGCGCCCGTGGCCGGCATGCCGCCGAAGAGCGCCGAGAGCATGTTGCCACCTCCCTGCGCGATCAGCTCCATGTCGCTGCGGTGGCGTCCTCCGATCATGCCATCGGCCACCACGGCGCTCAGCAGCGATTCAATGGCACCGAGCAGGGCGATGGCCACGGCTGGTTGCAGCAGTTCGCGCAAGGTGGCCAGGTCCAACGTGGGCCAACGCGGTGTGGGCAGCGTCTGCGGGATGGCGCCGAAGCGCCCCGCGATGGTCTCCACCGGCAGGTCGAGACCCCATGCGAGCGCGGTGCAGAGGAGGATGGCGGCGAGCGGACCAGGCACCAGGCGGGTGATACGGGGCAGCAGCACCACCAGCGCGATCGATACCAATGCGAGGCCGAAGGCCCAGGGGTTCACCGTGCCGAGATGCCCCGCATAGGCCATCCATTGCTCCACGGCGCCGCTCGGCAGCGCGCCCATGCGCAGCCCCAGCAGGTCCTTGATCTGGGTGGTGAGGATGATGAGCGCGATGCCCGCCGTGAAGCCCAGGATGAGCGTGTGCGGGAAGTACTTGAGCAAGCGTCCCGCGCGCAGCAGGCCCATGGCCACCAGCATAGCGCCAGCCATGAAGGTGGCGATCACGAGCCCCTGCACACCGTGCTTCTCCACGATGCCGTACACGATCACGATGAAGGCGCCCGTGGGTCCCCCGATCTGGACGCGGCTGCCGCCGAAGGCACTGATGAAGAAGCCCGCCACGATGGCGGTGACCAGTCCCTTGTCCGGCGGCACACCACTGGCGATGGCGAAGGCGATGGCCAGGGGTAGTGCCACGATGCCCACGATGACGCCGGAGCTGATGTCCTTGCGTAGCTGCGTGCGGGGGATGCCCGCCTTCCAAAGCGTGAAGAGCTTTGGCGTGAGGTCCTGGTTCACAAAAGGCAAAGGAAGGGGATCACCGTGACGGTGGTGTTCCCAGACTTCCGTCAAGGCAGGAACGATATGGCTTGCGCTGGTCGACGTTCACACCACCGGTTCCTTATTGACCCCAGGAGGTCGGATCAAGGATGGCATGTGCTCACCCACAGCCACAGGGCGGTCCACGACCAACTCAACATGGACCGGTACGCTTGGAGCCCTTAGCCGATCCGGCGGTTGGTGGAGGCATGCCTCTCACAAGCGGAACGTTCCTGCCAAGGTCTACTGCTCAGCAGCCCTACCTTCAAGCCCTGATCCGAGCACGATCGTTGAGATCATCCTAAGCAGTAGGCGCAAGCAGATATGCTGGACTTTGGACCGGAGTTTGGGAGCAGGACGCGCCTTCGCAAGAGAACACCCATTGAACTGAAAGAGATGATGCCCTTCGTAAAGCCACCTGTAATACTACTTCTGCGATCCACGACCACGGTATGTGATCGCGCGTTCCTGCGCTTCGGTCAACAGGCATGGGCACGGCTGC
>JAKQEI010000108.1 GCA_029573495.1 Bacteroidota bacterium
CTCGCCTTCGCCTTCGGGCCGCTGGTATCCATCGCTTCGTTGGGCCTGGTGCAGGCATGGAAGGAGGAGGTCCCACGTGTCGGACTGCGCATCGCCGGCTTCCTCGGTGCAGCGGCCGGTATCACGGTGCTGGCCATGCTCACGGTGCAGCAAGCGCTCTTTGCCGCGCAAGCCGACATCGCCGAGGTCGATCCATCCCGCGAGGCGCTCATCGCCTTGAGCGATGCCGTGCACTTCGGGCTCGACATCGCCTGGGACTGCCTGATCGCCGCCAGCATCACCTTGTTCGCCATCCACTACTGGCGGCGCGGCACCTTCGGCCGGGTGCTGAGCGTGTGCGGTATCATTTGCGGTGCCGGGCTCTTCGTCATCAACATGGCCGCTTTCCCCGCACCACCCGACAGCATCGGCTGGCTGGACATGGGTCCGTTCTGCGCCCTGTGGATGCTGGTGATCTACGGCCACACGCTCATCGGCGCACGCCGCTGAGCGTGCGGACCATTCCCCGCACGATCTTCGCCTCATGCGTGTGCTCCTCCTCATCGTGCAGGGCTTCCTGGCCATCAACGCGCTCGTGGGCGGCGCACTGCTCATGCTGGCCCCCGACGGCCGCCTGCTGCAGCTGCCGTTGAGCTTCCTCCGCACCGACCTCCTCCCGGACTTCTTCCTACCCGGCCTGGTGCTGTGCGTGGTGCTCGGCTTCGGTCATGCGGTGGGCTGGCTGCTCACCCTGCGCCGTTCCCCACATGCCGCACGCGTTGCGCAGTTGCTCGGCCTCATCACCCTCGGGTGGATCGGCGTGCAGTTGCTCCTCACCGACCGCTTCTGGTTGCAAGGGTTGATCGCCGCGTTGGGGGCGGTGGAATGGTGGGCGGGCAGGCGGATGAGGTGAGCCGGATGTGTTCACCATTTCTCATGGCCTACGCAAGAGGCTGGTCGAAATGCGCCGCAAGACTGGAGTCGTGTCCGTAGGAAATTGAACCACCGGTAAACAAGGATAGGACCGTCTCACCGTGCACTGATCCGTGTGCATCCGAGTCCATCCGTGGTTCGAAATCAGGATCCAACCTTGACCGGATCGGCGGCGACCATGATCACTCCACCGCTGCATACCGGTGCAGGACAAAGCGGTTCCAGCCCTTCTTCGTCCTCGACTCCACCACCCAGTCGAAACCACCCAGCTCATTGGGCCAGTACACCTGTCGGGCCACACCGGCCGGCATCTCCGCCTCGAAGCACAACGCATCGGGATGGATGTCCGGCGCACTGGTGCGCACGCCGTTGGAGCGCTTGCCATCCGAAGTGTAGGACCAGAAGGCCAGGGTACCGTCCGCCGCACCGAAGAGGGCCACTTCTTCATAAGTGCTCTTGGCGAAGCGCCAGGTACAGGTGAGCTGCACGTACTTCCCGCCCAGCACCGTCTCGAAGTTTCGCTCGCAGATCAACTTGCCCATGGGGCTTTCCGCCGTGGCCACCCATGCGCCCAGCAAGGGGGCCAGCGGCCCGAGCGTGCCACGGCCTTTCTTCCAGTTCAACGTTGCGCCCATGAACGCGAATATCGCACGGGCTGGATGAACCGTCCGGTCCGGTATCGCACCTGTCCAGCCGATCGGCCTGGCGTTCGCCCTTCCGAGCTGAACGCGCGAACCAATGCACGGGCGATCGTGTACGCCACAGGAACCTAGATCGTCCTGCTGGATCGGTCGTGGACCGGCGGCTGCACCCGATCGCGGTACCAGATGCCGCGCATCTGTTCCATGTCGCGCATCATCCGCTCCATCTGTCGCCGGTGCCATTCGAACGGATCGCGAAGT
>JAKQEI010000118.1 GCA_029573495.1 Bacteroidota bacterium
ATCATGCACCGGATTGGGTAGGATCGTGAACTCGACCGCTTCCTGCACCACCACATCGTTCGTCAGGCAATCGCTGGCCACGACGTATGGCTCAGACCGGAACCACCCGAGCATGGGACCGGCCGGCACTTCCACGTACACTGTATCCAACGCGCCTACGGTGATGCTCTGCCCGCTCGTGCCCGTACTCCAGAGGTAGTTGGGCCATCCAGCCTCTGCGGTGAGCTGGTAAGTTCCACCGACCGTCGTGCAGGAGATCGAAGGACGCGGCACTTCGAAGGGGAGCTCCTCGAAATAGTACGCGCGATAGGTGGCCAGCGTGTCCGCGAAACGCAAGTCTCCCAACCGACTGCCATCGGGACGAAGGATGGAGAAGGTCGCGTTATCCGGCGTGATCGCGCCCCACCCCACCACGGTATTCCCGTTATCCAACCGCTGCACGCTGCCCATGGCGCGGCTCCAAGCCGCACCGCCATAGCTGCCCGACCAGACCGCCGTCGCCGTCATGGCCGTCTCATCCAACGCGTATTCCACTGCGCGACACGGATGCGTATCCGCAAGGCCGTTGTCGAAGAGCGTGATGTGGCCGTTGGGCAGCCTTCGGATGTCATGCTGTCCCCAGAAGCCTGGATCACCACCGAAGTCGAAATCGTTGCTTGCTCCACCGAGGCTCCACATGATCTCCCCGTTGTTCCTGTTCACCTTGATGATGGAGTTGAAGTGGCGGTTCGAGAGCAGGATGTTCCCGTCGGTGTCCAACTCCAGCGCATTGCTATGGCTCCAATCGACATTGTTGGGGTTGTTGAGCCGTGCGGGATCCACCTCCAGGAAGTCGATGTGGTCGGCCAGGTGCCACTCCCATACCAGCTGCTCATTGGCATCAAGCTCCTGGATCACACCGCTGCGGACCACCGCGTTCGAACTACCCGGTGCGTCACCCGGGGGAAAGAGCTCGACACCGCTCAGGTCCATCGTGCGGCTCTCTATTCCCAGCATCAGGTAGTGTCCGTTGGGCAGCAGCCGGATGTCATGCAGGTCCGTCGGGACATCGTTCACACAGGTCACGGTGTCGATGACAGCGAAGCTGCCGTCAAGAAGGAGGTGCTGACCAACTGTGGCGTAGCTCATTCGACCATCCGGCCATGGGCGGAAGCTGGACGCACTGGCCACCGTGCGCCTGAAGGCGACCTGAGCGGCACCATCCAGGATGAGCATCTGGCTCTGCTGGTTGTTCCCTTGGAAGTTCAGCGTGGTGAGGAAGTAGTAGCCCTCCGCTGGAGGAAAGTCCGTTGCGGTGTACGGTGGTACCTGGGCCTGGAGCCTTCCCGGTCCGGCGAGCGCCACCGTCAGCAGGAGATGCCCCAGCGGCGTGATGGTTCGTGAGTTGCACATCGTGCCCGTCAAGGTAGCACGACGGGCGTTCACCAACGAAGAAGGCGGTCCTGGGGACCGCCTTCTTCCATGTCCAACCATGGATCCTACTTCTTCCGATCGAAGCGGTCCAGCTCCATCACCTTTACCCAGGCTTTGACGAAGTCCTTCACGAACTTCTCCCTGGCGTCGTTCTGCGCATACACTTCGCTCAAGGCGCGGAGCTGTGAGTTGCTTCCGAAGATGAGGTCCACACGCGTACCGGTCCACTTGCGCTCGCCGGTCCTGCGGTCGTGGCTGCCATAGATGCCTTCCTCTCCGCTCTTCGGCGCCCAGGCGGTGCGCATGTCCAGCAGGTTCACGAAGAAGTCGTTGGTGAGCTGTCCCACGCGATCGGTGAACACGCCGTGCTTGCTGCCGCCGGTGTTGGCACCGAGCACCCGCAGCCCGCCCACGAGCACCGTCATCTCCGGCGCGCTCAGGGTGAGCAGCTGCGCGCGGTCCACCAGCATCTCCTCGGCGGGCACGCTGTACGTCTTCTTCTGCCAGTTGCGGAAGCCATCGGCCTGCGGTTCCATCATCGCGAAGCTCTCCACATCGGTCTGCTCTGCGCTGGCGTCCATGCGACCGGGCGTGAACGGAACATTGATGACGTGACCTGCATCCTTCGCAGCCTTCTCGACCGCGGCGCTACCAGCGAGCACAATGAGGTCCGCCAGCGAGATCTTCTTCCCGTCCTTGGCAGAAGCGTTGAACTCCTGCTGGACCCTCTCCAGCGCATCGAGCACCTTGCCGAGCTGCGCCGGATCGTTCACCGCCCAGAACTTCTGTGGAGCCAGCCGCACGCGCGCACCGTTGGCGCCGCCACGCTTGTCACTGCCGCGGAAGGTGGAGGCACTGGCCCAGGCCGTCGCCACGAGCTCGCTCACGCTCAGCCCGGAGGCGAGCACCTTGTCCTTCAGGCCGGCGATGTCTTTGTCGTCGACCAGCTTGTGGTCCACGGCCGGGATCGGATCCTGCCAGATCAGGTCCTCCTTCGGCACTTCCGGTCCGAGGTAGAGGCTCTTCGGTCCCATGTCGCGGTGCGTGAGCTTGAACCAGGCACGCGCGAAGGCATCGGCGAAAGCCGCTTGGTCATTGCGGAAGCGGCGTGAGATCGGCTCGTAGATCGGGTCGAAGCGCAAGGACATGTCCGCAGTGGTCATGCTCGGCGCGTGCTTCACATTCGGGTCGTGCGCGTCCGGGATCATATCCTCGGGCTTCACGTTCCTGGCCCGCCACTGCTGAGCACCGGCAGGGCTCTTCACCAGTTCCCAATCGTAGTCGAACAACACGCGGAAGTAGCCATCATCCCACTTGGTCGGGTTCGGTTTCCACGCCCCTTCCAGTCCGCTAGTCGTGGCGTCGCCACCTTTCCCGCTCTTGAACTTGTTCACCCAGCCCAGTCCCTGCTCCTCGATCCCGGCCGCTTCCGGCTCAGGTCCCACCAGCTTCGCATCGCCGGCGCCGTGCATCTTCCCGAAAGTGTGGCCACCGGCCGTGAGCGCCACGGTCTCCTCATCGTTCATGGCCATGCGCTTGAATGTCTCGCGCACGTCGCGGCCACTCGCCACCGGGTCGGGGTTGCCATCCGGACCTTCGGGGTTCACATAGATGAGACCCATCTGCACGGCGGCCAGGGGGTTCTCCAGATCGCGCTCCCCGGAATAGCGGCTGCGCGGCTTATCGCTGGTGGCAAGCCATTCGGTCTCACTGCCCCAATAGATGTCCTCTTCCGGCTGCCAGATGTCGGCCCGGCCACCGCCGAAGCCGAAGGTCTTGAAGCCCATGCTCTCCAGCGCGACGTTACCAGCGAGGATCATGAGGTCGGCCCAGCTGATGTTGTTGCCGTACTTCTGTTTGATCGGCCACAGCAGGCGACGGGCCTTGTCCAGGTTGCCGTTATCCGGCCAGCTGTTGAGCGGTGCGAAGCGTTGGTTCCCCGTGCCGCCGCCACCGCGCCCGTCGGCGGTGCGGTAGGTGCCCGCTGCGTGCCAGGCCATCCGGATCATGAGGCCGCCGTAGTGGCCCCAATCCGCCGGCCACCACTCCTGCGAGTCGGTCATCAATTTCGTCAGGTCGGCCTTCAGTGCCTGGTAGTCCAGCTTCTTGAACGCCTCAGCGTAGTCGAAGTCCGGGCCGAGCGGGTTCGAGGCTGGTGCATGTTGGTGCAGGATGGACAGGTTGAGGGCGTTCGGCCACCAGTCCCGGTTGCGCGTACCGCGGCCCGCCACGGGGTTCGGTGCGCTGCCGTGCATCACCGGGCACTTGCCATTGCTCTTGTTCAGATCCTCCATTTCCGCGGTGTGGTGCGGGTTCTTCTTGTCGTTGGCCATGGTTCGTTCTGTTTCCGGGCGGGACGTGTTCCTCCCGTCGGTGTGGTTCAATGATCGCTCAAGCGGACTTCATCTCGAAGCGCGCTACGAAGGTGGTGTTCGCAGCACGAAACTACCCTGACCTTCATCATCGACCTAATCGATACTTTCGATGTTCCTATCGACAGCATCGAATGACCCTCCAGCAACTCCAGTATATCGTGGCCGTGGCGGATACGGGGCAGTTCAGCAAGGCGGCGCGCTCCTGCCACGTCACCCAGCCCACGCTCACCATGATGGTGCGGAAACTCGAAGAGGAGCTCGGTGTGACCATCTTCCAACGCAAAGCGCGACCGGCGCTGCCCACCACCGAAGGCGCTGGGATCATCGATCAGGCGCGGGTGGTCCTCCGCGAGGCCGGACAGTTGAAGGACCTGGTGAAGGAGCTGCACACCGGCACCACGGGCACCCTCCGCATCGGCATCATCCCCACCCTCGCCCCCTACCTGCTGCCGCTCTTCCTCACCACCTATGCCGATGCCCACCCGGAGGCCCGGCTCACCATCGATGAACGCCGCACCAGCCGGATCATCGAAGGCCTGCGCAAGGGTGAGCTCGACCTGGGGATCCTGGCCGGCCCCATCGATGACGACGAGTTCGAGTCCATCACCCTCTTCCGCGAACCCTTCCTGGCCTACCTGCCCACCGGCCATCCGCTTCTGAAACGGAAACGTCTTCATCGCAAGGACCTGCGCAAGGCGCCGCTCTGGGTGCTCAGCGAGGGGCATTGCCTGCGCGACCAGGTCCTGCACATCTGTGAGAAGCCGAGCTCGGCCGGCCATGACAACATCCTTTACAGCACGGGCAGCATCGAGACGCTGAAGCGCATGGTGTCCAGCGGCAGCGGTCTTACGCTCGTGCCCGAGCTATCGGTGGATCCGGAGGAGCGGAACGTACGACGCTTCGAGGCACCGGAACCCGCGCGCGAGGTGGTCCTCGTGGTGCGGCACCCCTTCGTGCGACGGAAGGCATTGGCATCACTCTCCACCGCCATCCGCCGCTCGGTGCCGAAACGTCTGCTATCCTCGGTGAACGAGGTGGTGCCGATGGAATGGGATGACTGACCGATGGCATCCCCGGGGACCGATGTCACAAGGACACCTCCCTTCGATCCTACCTTTGTGACATGGACATCCAGATCTCAACGGACAAGAACGTCGACGGTACGGAACAACTCGCTGAGCATGTGCGGACAGTAGTGCACAAACGGATCGGTCGCATGGAGGAACGCATCACCCGGGTGGAAGTGCACCTGGGCGATGAGAACGGCGCCAAGGCCGGCCAGAAGGACCACCGTTGCATGATCGAGGTGCGTCCCCGTGGTCTCGATCCCGTTGCGCTGACCCATTACGCGGACAACCTGCATCAGGCCATCGATGGCGCGGCCGAGCGGATGGAGCGCACCATCTCCGAGCATTTCGCGAAGCTCGACGCCCATCGTTGAGCTCGGGCGAAGCACGCTGGCTCAACCCACGGGAGCGGCGTTCCGCTTCAGGATCGCCGCACAAAGCAGGCTGATCAACAGACCGACGGGCAGGATCTCCATGTAGGTGAAGCCGATCTTCACGATGGGGTTCTTGTAGAGCTCGCCCATCTGTCGCATCTGCTCGACCTGCGCCGCCACCTCTGCTTCAGGCGTTCCGCTCTCCTCCAGCTTCGCCTTCGTGTGTTCGATGTACTGCTCCATGAAGTCCTGCTTCATGTTCGCGCTCATGACCATCCACGAAGCGACGTACAGGGTGGATGCGATGAGGGTGATGTACAGGCCGACGAGGAAGGCCTTGCCGAAGCGGATGGAGCCGCCCAGCTCCTTGTCGCGATAGGCTTTCACCCCGAAGAAGATGGTGCTGAGGGCGATCACCATGGTGGTGTAGCCGATCAATTCGCCGTTCTCCCAATCGTGCACACCGTCGCCGAGGGTGAACCACATCATGGCCGATACGATGAGACCTCCGATGAGGCCGTAGGTGAGGATGATCCGTTTCATGGTCGTTGGTTTGGTGGCGAAAGAAGTCCCTGGCAGGCTCCGGACCATCATACTTCAGGACGGATCTGCTCCCGCGAGGCGGAGATCCATACCGAAGTATGAGGCCGGTCAAGGTATGATACCCAGCGACTTGGCCTTGTGGACCGCTTCCGTACGCCGCTTCACCTCCAATTTCCCGAACAGGCTGGACGAGTGTGATTTCACCGTCGGCAGCGAGATGAACAAGGCGTCGGCGATCTCCTGGTTGGAGCGTCCTTCGGCGATCAACTTCAGCACCTCGAGCTCGCGACCGCTGATCCCTGTCCGTCGCAGTGCTTCCTGGTCCGGCCTCACCGGCGCGGCTGCCACGATCCCGGCCTTTCGCGCCAGCATCCGGGTGCCCATCCAGATCCCAAGCGCGGTGAAGAGCAGCGCCACCACGCCGACGTAGACCTCCACCCGCAGGTCACGCAGCAGGTACTTGTACTCCACGTACTTGAGGATGAAGACGAGCAGCGCCATGGCCGCACCGTAGCCTCCGACCGTGAGCCAGAACGAGCGCTTGCGGGATGCCTGCACCGTGGACATGGGGCGAAGTTCGCAACCTGCCTCGTTTCCTGAAGCGGTGGTGCCTCGACCACCCCTATCGAGGATCACACAGCTCGGCCTCCTGCCTGATCCGGGACACCCGTGCACTGAATTCCGCCCCTCCTTCCTTCTCTATCGCAGTTGATATCGCCTCCGGAGAGCGCATCCGATAGCAGTCAGGACCAACTTCGAGCAAAAGGGAATCCATGTAGTGCCCGGAGACAAGACCGAAGCCCCTCGCCAGGTGCAATGACTCCCCCGGCGCCAGGGTCAAATGCAACACATAGGCGTCCATCGTGGTCAGACCGTCCACACAGGCTTCCATTCGTTCCCAACGTTTCAGCACCTCGTGCTGCACCTCATCCACCACTTCGCCACTGTCAAGTGCCATCACGGGTCTGGCGCAGAAGCGCATCTCCCCTTCGGGCGTCAAGGTCGTCCACACATATCCGTCGCTCCCGGCTCCACCGGGCATCCTCCGTTTCACCAGCTCTCCACCCTTCCATTGATAATGGAGATGGAGCCGCGCGGGTTCAGGGAGGTCATTGCGCAATGAGGTGGAGGACCAGCGATCGCAACCCACTAATACGAGGAGCGCCATTGGAATGAAGACTTTCCAGGATCCGTTCGCCATACCGGAGGTTGATCGCATCACGTGGATCGAAGGTATGATCGTCGAGGCGCCTGGTACGCAACCCCTATCTTGTTCCGGCGCATCCGGTGCTCCCACCATGCGCCTCCGGTCATCCGATCGGTCGAGGCTTCAGGCCTTCCGGTAGCGGTTCCATCCTCCGCTGCCACGCACATACCCCTTGAACCAACACCAGGTCCATCCCACCACGCCATGAACCAACGTCAACTCTCCCTCCTCGCCGGTATCAGCTACTGGATCATCTTCTTCGCGGCCATCTTCGCCAACTTCCTGATGCTCGAGCGCATCAAGGCCGACCCGCTCGGCACCGTCCAGAACGCGCACACCATGGTGCGCGCCGGCATCATCGCCTTCATGATCACCGTGCTCTTCGATGTCATCGTAGCCTGGGCACTGTTCGTTCTTTTCGAGGATCACGCACTATCCCTTCCGAGCATGCTCTTCCGAATGATGCACGCCGCCATCATGGCCATGGCCGTATTCGCGCTGCCACTTGCGTTGGAGCAGACCACTGCGGAAGGGATCCTTGCCCACGTGCGCACCTTCGACACGATCTGGCTCATCGGACTGTTCTTCTTCGGGATCCACCTGCTGATGCTCGCACGGATCCTCGGTCGACCACGCTTCATCGTCCTCTTCCTCGCCATCGCCGGCCTCATGTACATGGTGGACACCTGTGCGCACTTCCTGCTGCCCAACTACCAGGACCATGCGGAGATCTTCCTCATGCTGGTCGCGATCCCGAGCATCTTCGGGGAGATGGCGCTGGCGGTATGGCTGCTGGTGAAGGGCGGGAAAGCGGGAAACGTCTGAGGGATCTACGACTCGTCCGAAAGTCCATCAGCGTGCTGGAGAACCAGGCGCGTATCCACTGCGTCTGACCACCTTTCCCGCAGAGCCTGTGCGCAACAGCACGCGCAATGCCCTGTTCTTGTCAGCAGCCGCCGTGTAGAAGGCGGCCGCGATCCGCTCGCCCATGAAGTAGCCCAGATCGGCCGGGCGATCCTTGCTGGCAGGCCCTTGGTAGAGCCACTGCGAGGTGTCATTGCCCCGCATGGCCGCTTGGAATTCCCGCCAGAGCGAATCCTCATGCGCCAGGCCGTAGGCCTGCAATTGCTCGTTGATGCTCACTCCGGCCACTTCACGTGCCACGAGGTCCGCCGTCCCCTCCATCAGTGCCTGGGTGCGCAATCGGTTGGTGAGCATGCCCAAAACCGCTCGCGGGCCGATGCGCTGTCGGGTATGCACAGCCTCGTGCGCCACGAAGGCCACCGACTGGTCCGTGGGGCGCATCGCACTGCGCAACCAGCTGCTAAGCTCGTGCGTGTCCGTGGTGCTGTCCGCGCATACGATCTCCGAACCGATCAGGATCCATGAGCCCGAAACGGTTCCGCCCGTGGACAGGCGGCCGATCGCGAAGCAGACCTGCGGACGGGTGAAGCCCGGTAATTCACGCTCGTAATGGTCAAGCACCGCGTTGATCGCCGTTTCCCGCTCCTGGATGCGCAGGGTGTTGGGCCGTATAGATGACCAGAACGCGCTGTGCCAGGCCGCATCGGCAAAATGCTCCGCCCCCAGGTCCCGCACCTTCATGAAGCGCTTAAGACCCTCGGAGGCACGGTCCAGATACAAGCGTTGGAAACAAGCAACGCTATCCGCACGGTCCTTCGCGGTGGCCAGTGCATCGTAGGCCTCCCAAAAGCGTGGGATGTCCTCCGTGATGATGCGCTGGGCCTGCAATGGGCCACAGAGCGGAACGAGCAATGGAAGCCATCCAAGGCGCATGAGCGAAAATAGGGATCCGGATGGCATCAGTGTCAGCAAGCTTCCGACACACCATGCCGAACCTGTTATGGACTCCTCGGCCGCCTCGATCCCTGGGCAGGAACCCTTCACACCATCATTCGGGTGTTGCGGAAGTGGACGGCCACAACTGGATCCGCCATCGTTCGTTCGATCCTGACCGGTGAACCAGTGTCCTGATCAGGATATCCGCCATGAGCGCTTGGAAGAGCACCACGTCATCGAAAAGTTGGACATCGCTGGCTGTAATGAGAACCGCGACCACTTCGGGTCCTCATCCCTTTTCGCGCTGCCGTTGGAAATAGCCACCCCGGTTCGACCTAACATTGAAGAAGCTGATGAAAAGCGCGATATAGCTGAGGTAGAACATGCTCTGCAGGGTGACCACCAGCTTGCCCATGTCCGTGACCGGGTAGTACTCACCGAACCCGATCGTGCTGGTGATCACGAAGCTGAGGTAGATCGCATCGGTCCATTGCGCGATGGGCTGGTTCATGTACTGGCCCGCCATGTGCACCATGGCGAAGGACAGGACCACCTCCACGTAGTTGAGGAAGATCAGGATATTGGAGCGTCTGAACGAGCGCGGTGATGGCAACGCATCAGAGGCGAAGATGAGCGTGGGGATGTAGAGCAATGTCTCCGTCATCAGCCAGATCGCGATCCCGAAGACGACCGCCTGATCCCACCAACCGGTATAAAGCACGACCGCAGGCAGCGCGGTCTTCAACAGGATGTACACCTCCATCGCAAGGTCCTGGTAGATGGCACCCTTGCGCCAGAAGAGCCAGCGCACATACACCCCGGGGAAAAGGAAGAGGCTGATGGCGAGCATGAGGCGCACCACCTTCTCCAGGCCGGCGTCCTCTTCGAAGTCGTTGTTCCATATGGCCCGCACGTTCGCCCAGCGGGTCTTCAAGGTATCGTGGACCTCTTCCACGCGCCCCCTTCCTTTCCGAGAAAGAGCTTCTTCACAGTGGGTGGGACCTGCGGCCTCATGGGGTGGTTCGCCGCCAAGGTAGGATGTGGTCACCAGGTATGATGGGGCACACGGTGATCAGCAGGAGTACTCGCTCTGCACCAGTCCACCGGGAAACGTACGGCTGCTCAACAACCTCAGGCGGATGTCCTGATCCAAGGGGCCGAACAAGGGGATGCCTTGTCCGATCAGCACCGGCAGGCGTGTGACGATGAGGCGGTCGATCAGGCCTGCCCGCAGGAAGCGTTGCACGGTACCGCCGCCATCGATGTAGAGACTCCTGTGACCACGTTCGGCCAGCTGGCGCACCACTTCTTCTGGTGGGGCATTAAGCAGCTCCACATCCGCACCTTGCGCACGTGCAATGGACAGGTCCACCTGGCCACTGCTGAGCACGAATACCTTCTTCGCATACGGCCAGTTCCCAAACCCGAGCACCACCTCGAAGGTGTTCCGCCCCATCACGATGGCGTCGATGCCGGCCATGAAGGCCTCGTAGCCATGATCACCCATCTCGGCACTGCCATCGCCCTCGAGGAAGTCAAGTGCGCCATCGGGTCGCGCGATGAAGCCGTCGAGGCTGAGACCGCAGAATACGGAGCAGGAGGTTGGCATGTTCGTAAAGCTATTGAAGCGTGGCCTTGTAACGGATCCAGTTGCGCGACCACCTGAAGCACTTCCCGATCCCGGCCCGATATTCGTGATGTGCCTGCCCGGATGCGTGTTCGTCTCCTTCTTCCGTTCGCGACCCTTGCATCCGGCGCCTTCGGCCAATCGGTCTCGGGCGGTACAAGCGTATTGCAGGGTGGTGGTGGCGATGGTGGGCGCGTCCTGACCGGGGCTATCGGCGCCCTCGCTGGCATCGGGGGCTACATGAATGATACCCCGGTCGCCTTGGGACGGGATGTGGAGACGCGGTTCTTCGGTGGACTTGACGTCACCTTGCAGGCCGCCCGCACCACCGAACACACGGGAAAGGCACGGACCACCAACTACCCCTGGCCGGGTCTGCGCTTCCAAGGCGGGGCTTCGTTCACCTACCGCGATCGGCTGATGGCCTCGGTGGCGGGGGGCTGGGGATGGAACGGTTACATGATGACGTTGGATACGATGGTGCATAGCGTATACCACAGCGCCAAGAGCGCCGAACTGCGACTGGCCTGGCACACTTTGCCCCGACGCAACGTCCCCACACAATGGACCTTCGGTCTGGGCATCGGCATGACTTTTCAACGCGCCGATGACCAGCGCACGGACAAGGACGGCTTCCTTACCTACACCGTTGCGGAGCGCCAACAGCGCCCATACCTCGCGCCGGAGTTCGGCCGCTTCACCTCCAGCGGCAAGGACCGCTTCGAGTTCGCCCTCCGCTACGTAGCCCACCTCGACGCCTCACCGGCATGGACGAGTGCCAGCAGCTTTCAAGGAAGCACGGCCACCACGCAGGCGAGCGATGACCACCTGGCCCTGGTGGTCCGCTACCACCTCGGGATCCGGAAACAGGCCGACCCTCCCCTGCCACCAGCCCCGACATTGGACGGGGTGGCGATGGACACGCTGGCCACCTTCACGAGCAAGCGTCAACGGGTCACCCTTTCGCTCTGGGACGATGCCGAGGTGGACGGTGATACGATCAGTGTGGTGCTGAACGGCATACCGGTCCTGGTCGCCCATGAACTCACGCACGAGGCCAGGAAATTGCGGCTCGACCTCCAGCACGGGTACAACCGATTGCAGTTGATCGCGCACAACGAGGGGCGCATACCACCGAACACCGCACGCGCCATCCTGCGCCGCGGCAAGGGCAGGGAACAGTTGCTCCTGAAGACCGGGAAGAAGCACGGGCAGGTGCTGGTGATCATTCGGGGGTGATCGGAGGACAATGCCGGATCGACGGGTCAAATGGGCCGCACAAACCAAGGTGCTCGACCATTAGCCCACCGCTGGTTCACGAACACCCGACAAATGTCAAGCGTGGCTCATTATCCAATACTCGATCGCATCACACCAGCTCCCTTGCCGATCAGTTCAACTCCTTTGTTGATCAGTTCAGGCTCGATGCTGACAAGTTCAAGCCCGATGATGATCAGTTCAGGCTCGATGTTGACAAGTTCAAGCCCGATGGTGATCAGCTCAGACTCGATGCTGACAAGTTCAGGTCCGATAATGATCAGTTCAGGCTCGATGCTGACAAGTTCAAGCCCGATGATAATCAGTTCAGACTCGATGCTGACAAGTTCAAGCCCGATGATGATCAGTTCAAGCTCGATGCTGACCGGTTCAGGCCTGATGATGATCAGTTCAGCCCCAATTCTCCCAGAATAACCGAAGCCCGCCACTTCCATTGGAAGTGACAGGCCCGGCCAACCATGCCGCCACTATACCCTAAGGCATGAGCACGGCATCCACCACATGGATCACTCCGTTCTTCTGCATCACATCGTACACGCTGATGTTGGCACTGCCGCCCTTGGTGTCCCACACCATGATGTTGCTCGGCCCGTTCATGCCGAAGGTCAACTCCTCGCCATGCACCGTCTTCATCTTCGCCTTGCCACCTCCCTTTTTGATCGCTGCGGCGATGGACTTCATGTCATGCGTGCCCTGCAGCACATGATAAGTGAGGATCCCTGCAAGCATGGCCTTGTTCTCCGGCTTCAGCCGCGTACCCACCGTGCCCTCGGGCAAGGCATCGAAGGCCGCGTTCGTCGGCGCGAACACCGTGAACGGGCCGGGACCTTGCAGCGTCTCCACCAGTCCCGCCGCCTTCACCGCCGCCACCAGCGTGGTATGGTCCTTCGAATTCATCGCGTTCGTCACAATGTCCTTGGTCGGGTACATGGCTTCACCTCCCACCATCATCACGTTGCCCTTGTCCTGTGCGCTCAAAGTGCCCAGGCTAGCGATCAGCGCCACAGCGCTCATCCAGTTCTTCATGCTCATCATCGTTGGTTCTGGTTCCTGTTGTGCTTCCTGGTCACATACGGAACCTCCGGACCGATCGGATCGATACGCATGAAAAAGCCCCGCATATACGGGGCTCACCGGTCGTGATCAATGACTCAGACCTGGCCCATCAACACCATCGTCTCCAAGGTGGGCGTTGGGCTTCCTCCTGCATCCTCGATGGTCACGGCAAAGGCCTGAGCCCCGTTCACCTCCTTCATGCTCCAAAGCACACGACCAGTGGCATCGAACACACCGGCATCAATGGGTTTGCCATCCAGTAGGGCCCAAAGCTGGTATTGCTTGCCGGCGGGGGCACTGGGCAGCTCGGCCACGGCCAGATGCACGCTCCGGCTAGACTCATCCCAATACACGCGGGCCTTCGCTTGCGGCGCGTTCGCAGTGCCACTGAGCTCCACCGTCCGTGATGCGGGAGCCAGCACCACCGCCAGCTGGTCATTGGCCTCGTACAGAGCGGTCCGCTGTACCTGCAGTTCCTGGGCGAGCACGCTGCGTTCATCCTCCATGCGCACCAGCTGCTGACGCACCTCACGCAGTTCACCCATCATGCGGTAGTTGAAGTAGGCACTGCCGATGAGGGCCGCGACCGATGCCGCCGCAAGCCAGCGCCAATAGGACGCCACTTCCGCGGCCCGTCCAACCGGAGCCACGGGGCCGATCCGTCCCAGACGTGGATCCGGCTGTGTCACGCGCGCCAACACCGCTTCCTTCAAGCTCTGTGGCGGCACCACGGCAGCAGCCATGGCAGCCTGTTCCAGTGCCAGCTCGATCGCCTCGATCTCAGCGCGCACGCGGGCATCGCTCGAGCGCAGACGCTCCACCAGAGCGGCCTCCTCGCCGTGCAGCTGGCCCATCACGTAGGCCTCGAGCGATCCACTCCCGATGAGCTCCTCGGCGTTCATGAGTGGTCTTTCAGTTGTTCCCGGAGATCCAGCAGCGCCGCCCGGGTGCGCGATTTTACAGTACCCAGCGGAAGTCCGGTCCTTTCCGCGATGTCCTGCTGGGAATATCCCTGGAAGTAGGCCATTTCGATCAACTCGCGGTGTTCGTTGCGCAGGCGGCCCACCACAGCGCGCACATCCCTGGCAGCCAGGTCGGTGTTCAAGGTGTCCTCACCAAGCCGATATACGTGTTGGTCGAACGGTCGGATCGATCCGGCGTTGCGCATACCTGCCGATCGCAGTGCATCGATGGCCGTGTTCCGCGCGATGTTGACCAACCAGGTGAAGGGCCGCCCCTTGTCCGGGTCATAACCTTCCGCGTTGCGCCACACCTTCACGAAGATGTCCTGCAGCACCTCCTGGGCCACCTCTTCCTTCTCCACCATCCGCAGCACCACGCCATAGAGCGCGGCACTGAAGGCATCGTAGAGATCCGCTAACGCTTGCTGATCACCCGCCGCAACGGACCTCAGCAACTCGAATGGGTCGCGCGGCATTGGTTCAAAGGTAGCCGTCATCCGTGCTGCCACGTACTGACCGGATGGCCGATCCAAGAAAATGTGGGGCACGGTGATCCGATCGGCGAACCGGCCTCGTACATGACTGTGACAAACCTCCTGGACCATGAACATCCTCAAACGCGCCCTCTGGATCTCGTTCGCCAGTATCCTGTTACTGACCACCACCATGGTGTGGCACATCCTGGCCGTCACGAAGCCGCACGCGAACGTCCACCATGCGAACATCCAACTCGCCCGCATCGACTTCGCCACGGAACTCGATGCTCACGAGGCCGGCTCCATCCGCAGCGCCGTGAACGCATTGCCTGGCGTACGACATGCCCGGATCAATGATGCGCGCACCAACCTGGTCTACTCCTACGATCGCGCCCTTCAGGATCAGCGCCGCGTGTTCGTGGTGGTGAAGGAGCTGAGCCCGACACCCTGCGAACGCCTCGTGGTGACGGCCGAGGCTGCTGCCAGGGGATGCCCGGCCATGGTGCAAGGCGGCATGGATGGCCTGGGTGGCTGGATATCCGGACTGATGAACTGAACGACGAACCCAACAACGAAAACAGAACACCATGAGAACGCTTTGGAAAGGAACCCTCTATCTCGCCGCGGCCGCCGTGCTCCTCAGCGGATGCAAGAAGGATGACGAGGATCCTCCCGCACCCACTCCCTCGAACCCGACCCCGACCATCTACCAGCGCTTGGGCGGCACCACCATGGTGAACGATCCGGCCAACCCCGGCACCATGATCGAGCAGGGCTACCTGGGCCTTCGCTCCGTGGTGGACAGCACCATCTTCGTGATCGCGGGTGATGCTCAGTTGCAACCCTACTTCGCCGTGCTCCTGGCCGAAGTGGGCAGCGGTGACCTTACGGGTTTCGCCGCGTTGAGCGAGAACCTTACCGAGTTCTTCGCCGTGGCCACCGGCGCGCAGAACTTCACGTACTCCGGCATGAACATGGTGGACGCGCACAACAGTGCCAACCCCCGCATGACCGGGCTGGTCACCGACGCGGACTTCGACCAGTTCATCGTGGACCTGGTGGCGGGTGCGGCACAGAACAATGTGCCCTCCGCTATCGTCACGGACATCGGCGCCTTGGTGGAGACGCTGCGTGACCCCGTGGTGCAGCAATAGCAGATGCATCCCTCAACACAAAGGGTCCCCGTAAGGACCCTTTGTTGTTCCCGCTTGCCCAGTGCGCCGCGAAAGCGTGCTGCGGATGGGAGCAGACCCGGTAGTGGTCCGGACAGAAGGGAGTTTGGAAAGACGCGCTACCGTGGTCGACCACCACGGGTGGATCCTGAACGATACATCGCAGGGAGCGACGCACTTAGCTTTGATCAAAGCCCAACTCCATGATCCGAGGTTTCACCATCCTAGCGCTTGCGCTCACGTTGCTCCTCGCCTGCAATAAGGAGGACAGCCCGGCCCCCTGCCTCTCCTCCCCCGTTCCCTACATCGACCTGAATTCATGGCCCATGGGCCTGCACCAGGACAGCACATGGGTCGTGTCCTACGATAGTCTCCTTTTGGACATGTACGTGATCGCGGATGGCAGCTACACCCAACTCAGTGCAGGCGTTCCTGCGGAACCCAGGCTGACTTCAGTGAACATCAGCATCGTTGCCACAGCGAACGACAGCACGCTGTATGCGACCACCCAGGACCCGGACAACTTCCATACGACGATCAATACCCTGGCGACCATAGGTACCGTGACGACAAACACTCCGGCGGAATTGCGCATCAGCGTGGGGAACTCGTGCAGTGGTAGTAATTCGGTGGTGCGTGCGTTGTTGATCACACCGTGATCTTCTTCGGGCCGTAGGATCCCAGCCATCGCATCGCAATACTGCGCAGCGCCTCGCAATAAAGATCACGCGTGCAGTGGACAGACCCGGGGGATGCTGGAGGAAAACCGGCCATGCTCCCAGTGTGGTTCGGGGAATAGGCTTGGGCGGAACCCATGAGCGGACCGCTCTACCTTGCCCAGCCCCGTTATCGCCCGTCCAATGAACAAGCGATCGCACATGCAGAACGAATGGACCCGATGCCGCTGACATACCGGATGGGCACTCTTGCCGATGCCGAGGCATTGCATGCTTTGGGGCTCCGATCCTATGGACAGTACCGGTCCGCCTTGACGCCGGCGAACTGGGAGAAGTTCCATGCGTTCATGGCCGCTCCGGACACGTACACGCAGTTGATCCGTACATCGACGTGTTTTGTGTGCGAACGTGACACAGAGATCGTCGGCATGGCCTTTCTGGTGCCGAACGGTCGGCCCACGGACCTGTTCGATGCGGCCTGGAGCTACATCCGCATGGTGGGCGTTGACCCGGACTTCACTGGGAACGGGATCGCCAAACGCCTCACCACGATGTGCATCGACCGCGCGCACCGCACCGGGGAGCGATACATTGCCTTGCACACCTCGGAATTCATGGATGCCGCACGCCACATCTACGAAGGCTTCGGGTTCAAGGTCGTGCGCAGCCTCACGCGGTACGACAAGCAATACTGGATCTACCTGTTGGACCTGAACACGGATCGGAATGATCGAATATCGCATTGAAGAAACCCTGCCTGTTGAGGAGTTCAGGGAGATCCTGGTGAACTCCACGCTCGGAGAACGCAGACCGGTGGACGATCACGCGACCCTATCCAAGATGATCGAACACGCCAACCTGATCGTGACGGCTCGTGAGAACGGGCTCCTGGTCGGCGTTGCCCGCTCTTTGACCGACTTCGACTATTGCACCTACTTGTCCGACCTTGCTGTCCATCGCGATCATCAGCGGACCGGGATCGGGAAGGAACTCATCAGACGCACCAAGGAAGCCGCCCCAAAAGCGAAGCTCATCCTGCTCTCGGCACCCAAAGCGGTGGAGTACTATCCACGGATCGGCATGACGCAATGGCCGCAGTGTTACGTGCTCGACCGGATCGAGGACCTCAAATGAACCACCATGATCAACTATGATGGAAGGGTGTTCCGGCCCATCTCGAATACGGAGAACGGTGAGACCTCGGACGAAACCGTGTTCTTGTATCGCCAGGTCGGCAACATCCTCACCTCCGCGTATTCCGGCGGAAGGATCCGACAGGGGCACCTGATCGGCCTCGTGGACGAACAGGGTCGCATCGACATGCGGTACCACCAGGTGAACGACCGCGGCGAACTGATGACCGGCATCTGCCGATCCACCCCCGAAGTACTCCCCAACGGGAAGATCCGCCTGCACGAATCGTGGGAATGGACCTCGGGGGACCGCTCGAAAGGCTCGTCCGTTCTGGAGGAACAATGAGGTGGTGTGCGGTACCGAGCGATCGGGCGCAGAACCCGAACGGATCCACGGCCGCACGGGATCGGGGTAGCAAGGCGTGCAGGTGATCGCGGCTACGGGCCGCAGCGCCTGTCCGCTGCAGCGGGGGGGTTGGGGTGGACACCCTGCGGTGGTCCAGATAGCCACAGCCACCCAACCCTGTTCTTGTTCAAGCATGTCCGCGGGTAACGCTCATAGACGGTACACCCTGCTACGGTCCATGGCGATGGACAGATGGGGGACCTGGATATATTTGGAACAACGCCCATCCTGCCTTCACGCAGGGTCGACGGATCCGATGGGTTCTCGTGCCGCCTTTGTGCTTGTCACCAGCTTCTGTCATTGCACCCTTTCCTTCGCCCAGGACATCTATTTCAACCCGCGACCAAGCATCGTCTGGCAGCACAGCGGACCGGATGTTTCCGAAAACGGCGATGAAGCAGCGTTCGCAGCAGTGCTGGGACCGGACGATGCCATGTACGTGGTCGCGGCGAACGCCTCCTCCTTCGATGGCCTCGTGACCCGCTACGATGCCACTTCCGGCGATCCAGTCTGGAGCACACCCTGGCCCATGGTGCATACACCGTGCGCCATCGCCATGGTGGGCCAGGACAGGGTGCTGTGCCTCGGAAGAAGGTACTCCACCCTGACGCTCCTCATGCTCTCCACCGGTGGGGACATGCTCTGGAGCGAGGACTATGACGCGATCGGGGAACTGGCCACATCGGCCCCGAACCCCGTGATGGCCGTGGGCGCCAACGGGGCCATCCTGATCGCCGCGGCCACCGGCGAGTACGATCAATCCGATGTGACCACCATGCGGATCGACCTGCAGGGTGAAATCGTCTGGCAGGAGTCCTACACCAGCAGTGGACTGCAGTTCGATGCCCCGTACGACATCACCATCGATGGTGACGGTAATGCCATTGTCGTAGGTGCCACCAGGCAGAACAGTGCGGACGCCATGGACCACCTCGTCCTGAAGTATTCCCCTGTCGGGGATCTCGCCTGGACCTGGACGAACGAACTCTCGGACGAGGATCGCCTGACAGCGGTGGTGACCGATGCGTCCAACACCATTTATGCGTCGGGTGTCGGCTTCTACACGGG
>JAKQEI010000121.1 GCA_029573495.1 Bacteroidota bacterium
GGCAGGGTCTGGCTGTTGTTCCAACCCGCCGAAGAGAACGGCATGGGCGCGAAAGCGGTCCTGGCCGATCCTCGGGTGGCGGATCTGCGTTTCGACCGTGTGTTCGCGCTGCACAACCTGCCCGGCGTGCCACAGGGCACCGTAAGGGTGCGCAACAACACCTTCACCGCTGCGGTGAACAGCATCGTCATCCAGCTCAAAGGCCGTACCTCCCACGCGGCCGAACCGGAACATGGCATCAACCCAGCTGAAGCGATGAGCATGATCATCACCCGCGCCCTCGCCCTGGCGAACAATGTTCCGAGTGATCCGCACATGCGCGTGGTGACACCGGTCCACGCCCTCCTGGGTAGCAAGGACTACGGCATTTCAGCTGGGAGCGCGGAGGTGCATCTCACCCTTCGGTGCTGGACCGATGAGGACCTGGACGCCTTGCAACGCGATGTGGAACAGATGGCGGTCGAAGTGGCGCGCGCCCGACAGCTGGAGTTGAGCATCCACTACACACAACACTTCCACGCGAACCAGAACGACCCCGACACCGTGGACCTCGTTCGCGCCGCGGTGCAGGCAGCCGGGCTCCACCTTTTCGAGGCCGATCATCCGTTCAAATGGGGTGAGGACTTCGGCCTCTTCACCCAGCGCTTCCCCGGCTGCATGTTCGGCATCGGAGCGGGCGAGGATACACCCGCGCTGCACAACCCCGACTATGACTTCCCGGATGCGATCATTCCGCACGGGATCGCCGTCTTCGAACAAGTGATCAGACAGTCCTCTTGAATGTTCGAACCCAGCACCATCACCATCAGCCGCAGTGCGCTGCGCAACAACGTCGCTTTCCTCAAGAAGCAGTTGGGACCGGCACGGCTGTGTGGCGTGGTGAAGGGCAATGCCTATGGACACGGCCTGGAGCACTTCGTACAACTGGCCCTGGCCGAGGGCGTGGACTATTTCGGGGTCTATTCCGCGGATGAGGCCTGGGTCGTTCGACAACGGGTGACCGCAAGACCGGACCTCTTCATCATGGGCATGGTGGAAGGAGATGGTCTGGCCTGGGCTGTTGAACAGGACGTGGAGTTCTGCGTGCACGACCGGGATCGACTGGAACATGCCATCGCACAGGCGAAGAAGCAGGGCAGGAAGGCGCGCATCCACATCGAGGTGGAGACCGGCATGCACCGTACGGGATTCGCGCTGGCGGACCTCGAGGCGGCCATCCCGGTGATCCAGGCCGCCCGGGAGCACTTGGAACTGGTCGGCCTGTTCACCCACTTCGCTGGAGCCGAGAGCCGCAGCAATCATGATCGTGTCATCGGTCAGATGGCGCGCTTCGAAAGGGCCCGTAAGCTGGTCGAAGCAGCGGATCTCCGGGTACGGTACGCGCATCAGGCCTGTTCAGCCGCGGTCATGAACTATTCCGAGACCATCGGTCCGATGGCGCGGGTGGGCATCATGCAGTATGGCTTCTGGTCGAACGCGGAGACCTGGTTGCGGTACAGCTTGACGAATAGGATCGGTGCGGATCCGCTCCGCCGCGTGATCGGCTGGCGAAGCCGCGTGATGGCCATCACCGAGGTGGAGGCCGGTGGACTCATCGGGTACGGGAACAGTGCTGTGGCCCCGGGAAGGATGCGGATCGCGGTGGTTCCTGTCGGTTATGCCCATGGCTTCGATCGGGGCCTGAGCAACATGGGTCGCGTGCTGATCCGCGGCGAACAGGCACGCGTCACCGGTATCGTGAACATGAACGCCATCAGTGTGGACGTCAGCACCATCCCCGGTGTGGAAAAGGGCGATGAGGTCGTCCTCATCGGTGCACAAGGCGAGCAGGCGATCACCGTGGCCAGCTTCGGGGAGATGAGCGAACAGCTCAACTACGAACTGCTGACCCGTCTGCCGCGCAACATCCCCAGGATCCTCATCGACTGACCATGGCCTACCTCAAGCTCTACCGCGAGAAGCTGCGCGAGAACTATGCCCAGCTCGACCAATGGTTCGCCGAGAACGGCATCGAATGGGGTGTGGTGACCAAGGTGTTATGTGGCAGCAAGCCCTACTTGCAGGAGCTGGTGGATCTCGGCATCCGGGAGATGCATGATACCCGCATCAGCAACCTCAAGGCGATCAAGGCCATCGCACCGGACGTACAGACCGTCTACATCAAGCCGCCGGCGAAACGCAGCTGGGAGAACGTGGTGAAGTACGCCGATGTGAGCTTCAATACCGAACTCGCCACGATACGCGGGCTCAGCATTGAAGCCGTGAAGCAGAAGCGCATCCACAAGGTGATCATCATGGTGGAGATGGGCGACCTGCGTGAAGGGGTCCTGGGTGAGCATCTCGGCGACTTCTACGCGCAGGTCTTCGAGCTGCCGGGCATCGAGATCATCGGTATCGGCACCAACCTGAACTGCCTGAACGGCGTGATGCCCTCCACCGACAAGCTCATCCAGCTGAGCCTGTACAAGCAGCTCATCGAAGCGCGTTTCCAGAAGGTGATCCCCTGGGTGAGCGGTGGCACCACCGTGGCGATACCGCTGCTGCTGAACAAGGAGCTTCCCAAGGGCGTGAACCATTTCCGCGTGGGCGAAGCGCTCTTCTTCGGTGCCGACCTGTTCACCGGCGGTGTGCTGCCCGGCATGCATGCCGATGTCTTCCGGCTGCACACCGAAGTGATCGAACTGCAGGAGAAGGCCGTGGTGCCCACTGGCGACCGCATGGAGAACCCCTCCGGACGCAAGACCAGGTTCGACCCGGCCGACCGCGACAAGACCAGCTACCGCGCCATCATCGACGTGGGCCTGCTGGATGTGCAGCCGCGCTTCCTCCTCCCCGAGGATGACCGCCTCACCGTGATCGAGGCCAGCTCGGATATGCTGGTGGTCGACCTCGGTGCCAGCTCCTACGACTACAAGGTCGGCGACGAGATCACCTTCAACCTGAAGTACATGGGCGCGCTCACCGTAATGAACTCGCGGTACATCGACAAGGTGGTGGCGTAAGGGTGAACCGCGGATCGACTGGGAGGGAACGAACCGCAGATGGACGCGGATGAACGCGGATGAAATGGCAATCCGGAATGTCAGTGGGAGCGGATCACCCGCCTCCACTCCAGCTTGGAGCGCTTGAAGTTCACGATCAATCCTACATCCAGGCCTGTGATGCTGAGATAATTCAGCATTTGACCGAGGTCGTGGTCCGTGATGCGATCGATCACCTTTGTATCCACCACCACTGCGCTGAAGACGATCAGGTCTGGAACATAGATCCCAACCTCGACCGACTTGTATAGCACCGGAAACCTCACTTGCTGGACGTAGGGTTAACCACGCAGGCCGAACTCCACACACAGAGCGTTCTCGTATGGCTTCTCAAGAAGCCCATGGCCAATGGTATTGATCACCTCGAACGCACAGTTCAATATCGCTTCGGTCCGTTTGTCGGAAGCCATCTGACTACTTGGGTCGTTCAAATTCATGGCATTCGCAGTTGCTATCTGCGTTCATCCGCGTCCATCTGCGGTTCGTGCTCTCAGCTACCGCTTCACCAACCGCACCACGTTCTCCACGTGGTAGGTGTGCGGGAACATGTCCACCGGCTGCACGAAGTCGATCCGGTAGGCATCGTTGAGGATGGCCAGGTCGCGGGCCTGTGTGGCCGGGTTGCAGCTCACGTAAACGATGCGCGGCGGTGCCAGCTCCAGCAGGTGACGCACCACGGGTTCGTCCATGCCGGCGCGCGGGGGATCGGTCACCACCACATCGGGCCTGCCATGCCGCGCCACGAAGTCCGCGTCCATCACCTTCTTCATGTCGCCACTGGTGAAGCTCACGTTCGTGATGCCGTTCAACTCCGCGTTCACACGGGCATCGGCCACGCTCTCGGGTACCAACTCAACGCCCGCCACGTGCTTCGCCTTCGCGGCGAGGTACAGCGTGATGCTCCCCGCGCCGCAGTACAGGTCGTACACGTTCTCGGCGCCGGTGAGGCCCGCCAGATCGCGTGTGAGGCGGTACATGGCGATGGTCTGCGCCGGGTTGGTCTGGAAGAAGGTCTTCGGCCCGATGCGGAACTTCAGCGGCCTTCCGCCGGGGCCGTCGGGCAGTTCTTCGATCAGGTGATCGCGCCCGTGGAACACGCGGACGTCCAGGTCGTAGATCGTGTCGTTCTTCTTGGTATTCACGGTCCAGAGCACGCTGGTGAGCTGCGGGAACCGCGCGACCAGATCGCTTAGGACGCGTTCCCGGGCCTCCACATCCTCATGCCCCATGGCCAGCAGCACCATGCACTCACCGGTGGTGGTGGTGCGGATCAGCAGCGTACGCAGAAAGCCCACATGCTCGCGCTGGTCGTAGAAGGTGAGGCCGTGTACGCGGGCATGCTCGCGGAAGAAATTGCGGATGCTGTTGCTCGGTTCGGGCTGTAGGTGGCAGGTGTGGATGTCCAGCACCCGATCGAACCGGCGCGGGATGTGGAAGCCGAGGGCGTTGCGGTCGGGATCGTCGCCTAACGTGCCGATCTCCTCCCGTGTGAACCACCGGCTGTTGCTGAAGGTGAACTCCAGCTTGTTCCGGTAGTGCGTTATGCGGGCCGATGGCAGGATGGGCGTGATCGACGGCAGTTCCAGCCCGCCGAGCCGTTCCAGATTGTCGATCACCTGCTGCTGCTTGTATTCGAGCTGCTTGGCGTAGGAGAGGTCCTGCCACTTGCAGCCGCCGCAGGTGCCGAAGTGCCTGCAGAAAGCCTCTACCCGATCCGGCGATCTCTCCAAGATCCGGACGGCCGTGGCCTCGGCGAGGTTCTTCTTCTTCGCGGTCACACGCAGGTCGGCGACATCACCGGGCACCGCGCCTGTCACGAAGACAACGAGCCC
>JAKQEI010000129.1 GCA_029573495.1 Bacteroidota bacterium
GATGGCCGGTTCGATGCGCTGCAGGTTCTCCAGCAACCAGATGCACGAGCTGCAATGCATCTGCGGGATGTTGAATCGGACCCGCATGATCCCACCTTCATGGAACTCGACAAGCCGCTCTCGGATCTCCGGCAGGTCGAAGAGCTCGGTGCGCTGCTCGTCCACGGAGCTGCGCTGCTTCACACCCGGTTTCTCACCCAGTGCGTAGTAGTCGCACAATCCGGCCTCGTTCAGCAGGTCGTACACCACCTCGCAACCATGGCAGCAGAAGTCATGGCCATCGTGCTGGCGATGATCCTCCGCACAGGGGTCGCCACAATGGAAGCAGGTGACCTCCGTCAGCTGGCTGGCGCGCATGGCGCAAAGAGCGGAGATCGGTACAAGGTCGGACCTGACGGAAGTCAGCCCGGCCCTTCAGCAGTGACCCCACCAGGAGTCGAACCTGGATCAAGAGTTTAGGAAACTCCTATTCTATCCATTGAACTATGGGGTCGGGATAGCGGCCGCAAAAGTAGACGGATCCTCACTTCGACCGTGGTCCCGCTCAGCGCACCTCGCTCCCATTCTCCAACAGCGCATCCGGCCGCACGAAGTGGAGCCTCCCGCTCGCATCCTCCGCCATGAGCACCATGCCCTGGCTTTCCACCCCGCGCATCTTCCGCGGCTCCAGGTTGGCCAGGAAGAGGACCTGCTGACCGGGTAGCACCGCCGGGTCGAAGTGCTGCGCGATGCCGCTCACCACGGTGCGCGGTCCGGCCTCGCCGATGTCGATGGTGAGCTTCAGCAACTTGTCCGCTTTGGCCACCTTCTCCGCGGTCACGATGGTGCCGACGCGCAGATCGAGCTTCGCGAAGTCATCGAATGCGATGTTCGGCTTCGAAGCAGGCGACCCGCTTGTTCCACCAGGCGAAGGCACACCCTGCCCCCGCGCCTGCCCCTGCCCCTGCAGCCGCTCCACCTCGGCAGCGATGGCCGCATCGTCGATCGGTTTGAAGAGGTGCTCCGGCTTGCCCAATGCCGTACCGGGCACCACCAGACCGGAGCGCAACGCATCGTCCCACTTCAACGGCCCGATCCCGAGCATGCCGCGCAGCCGTTCCGCGGTGAAGGGCAGGAAGGGGTCCAGCAGGACGCTCAACGCCGCCGTGATCCGCAGGCTGTTGAAGATGATCGTTCGCACACGCGCCGGGTCGGTCTTCTCCAGTTTCCACGGCTCGGTCTCTGTGAGGTACTTGTTGCCCAGTCGCGCAGCCTGCATGGCGCTCGCGAGCGCATCGCGGAACCGGAAGCGGTCCACCTCGGCGGCTACCTTGGCGGGCAACGCATTCAGCTCGGCCCAGAGCAGCACATCCTGCTCGTTGCCATCCGCCGGCTCGGGCACCTTCCCCTCATAATACTTGTGGCACAGCACGAACACGCGCTGCACGAAGTTCCCGAGGATGCTCACCAGCTCGTTGTTGTTCTTGTCCTGGAAGTCCTTCCAGGTGAACTCGCTGTCCTTGAACTCGGGCAGGATGCTCGCCAGCGCGTACCGCAGTTCGTCCTGCCGG
>JAKQEI010000151.1 GCA_029573495.1 Bacteroidota bacterium
TACCTACCTGCGCGAACCCGACTGGGGCAGCTGGAGCGGTTATCTGCACCGCTACACGCACACGCGCAGCACCCCGGAGATGCAGCGCCTCCTGCGCAGCAGCAGCCACGCCGCCATCTGGGACGATCACGACTTCGGGCCGAACGATTGTGATGGCTCTTTTGTTGGTGCCCGCATGGCCCGGGAAGCCTTCGCCTTCTTCTGGCCGAACCCCACCAACGGCGTGCCCGGTGTGGAAGGCAGCACCTCCATGTTCAGTTACTACGACGCGGACATCTTCCTCATGGACAACCGCACCTTCCGGATGCGCGGGGATATGACCACCAGCGAACCGGCGATGCTCGGGAAGGCGCAGCTCGATTGGTTGATCCGTGCGTTGAAGTACAGCGATGCTTCCTTCAAGCTGGTGGCCATCGGCAGCCAGGTGCTCAACCCGGCCGCGGTCTTCGAGAACATGAGCACCATCCCGAAGGAGCGCGAGGAACTCTTGCGGCGCATCGAGGCGGAAGGCATCAAGGGCGTGGTCTTCCTCACCGGCGACAGGCATTTCACCGAGCTGAGCACCCTGAAGCTGAAGGATGGCCGCACGCTCTACGACCTCACCACCTCCCCCCTCACCTCGGGCCCTTACACCCCGAAGGAAACCAACCCCTTGCGGGTGGAGGGCACCGTGGTGGACCAGCGGAACTTCAGCACCCTGGAGTTCAGCGGTCCAAAGGATGCACGCACCATGCTGATCCGTGTGTACGACAGCAAGGGGACCCAGCTCTGGGAACGCTCCATCAAGCACGAATGATCAGCCGTTGAACCGGCCGTAGTGGACCAACTCGGTCAGTGGCCGTCGGGGACTGTGATGCAGTTCCCGCTCCTTCAAATGCTCGGGAAGGGTCCCAGGGTCCCCCGGAAACCCGAGCGCGATCACGCTCACCAGGTCATAGACCTCCGGAATGCCGAAGGCCGCACGGGCGGCATCAGCATGAAAGCCACCCAGGATGTGCAATCCCATACCCAATTCGGTGGCCTGCGCGGTCAGCTGTGCGGTTGCCAGCCCGAGATCGTGCCGCGCATGAAAGTTCTCCTGACCGTTCCGGCTCAAGGTGCGTTGCACCAGATTCAAGATGAGCACAGGCGCCTTGTCGGCCCATACCTGGTTGCTCGTGTTCAATGATCCGAGCAGTTCTGCATGTCCTGTGCCACCCCTTCGCGTGACGAGGAAGCGCCAGGGCTGCTCATTCATGCTGCTGGGAGCCCAGCGTGCAGCCTCCAATACCAGTTCCAATTCCTCATCGGTGACCACACGTTCACTGAACGCCCGCGGACTGAACCGTTCGTTGATGATCGGAAGCACGGGCAGGACGCTGCGGCGCACCAGATCAACGCTCATCGGGCCGTCACATCGAAGGTGAGTTGCACCTGGTCGTCGATCGCCTTGTCCCCGATCTCCGGGAAGAAGCTGCCCGACCGGTACTTGATGTCATACTTGGTGCGATCGAAGGAGAGCATGGCCGCCGCACGGGCCTTGTCCCCTTCCACCCAGAAGAGGCAATCGAAGGTGTTCGGTTGGGTGATGCCCTTGATGGTGAGGTCACCGGTCACGCGGTAGTTCGGCTTGCCTGGTACCGCATCGACTACGGCCTCCACCTTCGTGGTCTTGAAGATGGCCGTTGGATGCTGCGCCACGTCGAAGAAGTCCGGGCTCTTGAGGTGCCCAACGAGCTTGGCGTTGGAGCCCTCGTTCTCGATGTCGATGCACGTGATCCCGCTCATGTCGATGGTCACCTCTGCAGCCTCCAGTGTCTTGTTCCCCACCACGATGCTGCCGCCCTTCACAGGAACACGGCCGGTGTGGTCGCCGGTGATCTTGCTCGCGGTCCAGAGCAGCTTGCTGTCGGCCGGATCAATGGTGCGCGCGGTCTGTGCGGTGGTGATGGTGGTGGCCAGCAAGCTTGCTGCCAGGAGGAGGTTCTTCATTTCGTTCGGGCGTTATCCTTCTTGGGTGTCGTGGCCAGTTCACGCCAGCCATCAAGCAAACGATTCAGTTGCTCCGCTTGTTCGGTCGTCAGGCTCTGGGTGGTCCGCTCCATGTCCATTCGACCGGCCTGGTCGATGCGGTCCAGCATTTCGAGCCCTTTGGCGCTGATGCGTACGTACACCACCCGCCGGTCCTCCTCGCAACGTTCACGCTCCACCAACCCTTTGGCAATGAGCTTGTCGGTGAGGCGTGTTGCGTTCGGTGCACGGTCGATCATGCGCTCCTTCACACAATGCATGTTCATGCGATCGCGCGCACCGCGCAGGATGCGCAGGATGTTGTACTGCTGCGGACTGATGCCGAATGGCTTGAAATGGTCCACCTGCTGGTTGCGGAACCAGGCCGCGGTGAACAGCACGTTCAACATGGCCTTCTGCTGCTCGCTCTCGAAGCGGCTCTTCAATTCCTCGTCAATGCGTGCCATTGTGCGGCGCAAAGATACGGCCATTATTTACCATGGAAATAATTACCTTCCTCATCCCGGTCGCAGGGCGATACTTTTGCCCCACTTCCGCGATAACCATGCGCCCACTTGCCTACCTCCTGTGCGCCGGCCTGCTGGCTGCCTGCAATGAACCCACCGGAACTTCCAGCACCACGGACCCCGCTCATTCCTCGGGGAGCACCACGCACGGCGACGTGACCAGTAGCAGCTCCGACCGCGACAGCTGGCAGAAACCCCAGGAGGTCTTCCTGCTCATGGGCAACGATCTGCGCGGCCGTACCATCGCCGACCTGGCCGCGGGCGATGGTTATTTCACCTTCAAGCTGATCGAGGTGGGCGCCAATGTGATCGCCATGAGCGACGATCCTGCGCAGATCGCGAGCATCGAAGCGCGTAAAGCGGAAATGAAGTTGAGCGATGAGCGCCTGCGCACGCGCCTGGTCCAAGCAGGTGACCCAGGCCTTGCGCCCGCCGAAGTGGACGCCTGTTTGCTGGTCCACGGCTACACCCGCATCCCGGACAAGAAAGCCTACCTGAGCAAGGTCCTGGCTGGTACCAAGCCCCCCCACCCGCTCTTCCTGGTCGAATGGCTGAGCACCGAGACTCCGATCGGGCCGCCCATGGCCGAGCGGATCAGCAGCGAGCGGATCATGGACGACATCGGGCTGTCGGGCTACACGGACGTGGGCACCTACGCAGCCAAGATCCCCTATCAGGCGTTCATCTTCGCATCGGTGCAGTCCGGGGCTGATGACGACCCCACGGGCATGGATCCCTCGCAGCTGATGACGCAGCCTTGAGCGGTCCGCTCACGCCAACCACTTCGGATCCTCTCCCGGCTGGCGTTCCACGCCTTTGTAGTCGATGAAGAGGTTGGCCCAAAGCGCCTTGGACCAGGCATAGAGCGCCGGTGCCGAAAGCACCAGCACACCGAGCACCCACACCAAGCGCGTGGTCTGGCTGGTGGCTGGCGCGAGCACGGTGACCGCCACATAGGTCGTAACGGATTGCGCAACGGCAAGTGCATAGGAGACATACATGCCGCCGTAATAGAAACCAGGTTCCGGCTCGTACTTCCGATGGCAAACGGAACACTCCTTCAAGAGGTCTCCCACCACGGAAAGGTCGTAGGGGTTGCGTGAAACCAGGAACTCCCCCTCGTGACAATGCGGGCACTTGCGGTTGATGATGCTGTACAGCTTGGTGCCCTTCTTCAACATGCGGCGAAGGTAGCCCTTGGCGGATCTCAGGGTTTGAGCTTATCCGCGAAGACCTTGCGGAACTTGTCCAGCTTTGGTCGGATCACCATCTGGCAATAGCCTTGTTCACCGTTCAGCGCGTAATAGTTCTGGTGGTAATCTTCCGCCGCATAGAAAGTCGATGCCGGCACTATCTCGGTGACGATCGGACCACGGAACGCTCCGCTGGCATCCAGCTTCGCTTTGTACGCTTCGGCGATCCGACGCTGTTCATCGGTGTGATGGAAGATGGCCGATCGGTATTGCGTGCCCACGTCCGCACCTTGGCGGTTCAACGTGGTAGGGTCGTGCGTTTGCCAGAACACCTCAAGGATCTCATCGAAGCTGATCTCCTTGGCATCATAGACCAATTGGGCCACTTCTGCGTGACCGGTGGTACCGTTGCACACTTCGCGGTAGCTGGGGTTCTTCACGTGCCCGCCCATATAGCCACTGGTCACGCTCTTCACACCTTTCAGTTCGATGAAGAGGGCTTCAACGCACCAGAAGCAGCCGGCGCCAAGGGTGATCGTGTCCAATGTGGCGGTGTTCGTGGGTACCATGTCGTCGTAAGAGGTGGTCGGGTTGGTTTGTGCGCTTCCGCCTTCACATGCCGCGAAGGCCACTGCCAGGAAAGTGAACGCGAAGTTCTTCATCATACTGTTGAACACGTGGTTGGTCGGCTTGTTCATCGTACCCATAGGTCGCATGGCATACCCGGACCTGACATCGTTCAGCCGGCGATGGCCGCACCCAAGGCTCTTCCGATGCGCTCCACCACCCCCACCACCAAGGCGTTGCCCATGAAGAAGGCCCGCCAGGTATCACTCACGCCTGCGGTATGGTCATCGGGGAACATGTTGAGGCGCTCCAGTTCGATCGGCGTGAGTCGGCGATAGCGCTTGCCGTCCGGACATACGACATGTTTGAAGCGCGAGGCACCTCGACCACCCTCCCCGGTGATGATGGTGCGCGAAGGCCGGTCCAATGGGTCAGGGAAAACCATGGCCCCTTCGGAGTACGCATATCGATGGCCATTCGCGCTGGAGCGCGCCTCACTCTTCGCCCCTTTCAGGTACTTCCATGCCGGCAGATCCTTTTTGGGGATGAAGTACTCCGCAGGCACTTGATCGTGTGGCAATAAGTGATCACCGAGGCGAGCCATCTCTCCGTGGAAAGCAGCCTCGACGGGGCCTGTGAACACCACGCCATCCACCATGACTCCGGCGTTCTTGAACGGTGTTCGCCCTTTCCGTTCACCGAACTCGCGGGTGAGCTCGTCCAATCCAAGAGCAATGCTGAACTGCACCATCGGACCATCAGGCTCAGCAGGAAAGGCCTGTGCCATGGTACCATCGAGGGTGATCCAATCGCTTGGTATGGACTTGCGCAAGGACTTGTAGCGGTCCGTGCTTTTATGATAGCCAAGGAGGAAAACGCGTCGGCGTCGCTGTGGCATACCATACTCCGCCGCGTTGATCACGCGCCACTCCACCGCATAGCCCAATTGGTCCAAGGAGCGGAGCATCACGGCAAGATCCCTACCGCGTTGACCCACGGGTGAACCGAGGAGCCGGTCCACATTCTCCAAGAGCAGGTAAGCGGGCTTTTTCTTCTTTTCCGTGAGGATCCTGTGGATCTGCCACCAGAGCACACCCTTCTTGCCCTGAAGTCCGTGGCTGTTCTTCAAGGTGCTGGCCACTGAATAATCCTGGCACGGGAACCCGCCCACCAGCAGATCGTGATCAGCGATCTCCTTTGCAGCCACGGTGGCGATGTCCTGATTGCTGTGGTGTTGGGCACCGAAACGAGCCACGTACACCTCGGAGGCGTGCTGTTTGCGCTTCGCGGGCTCCCACTGGTTGCTGAAGACCACCTCGAAACGAACGGGACCGTTGGAGGCGCGCTCGAGGCCCAGCCTGAAGCCGCCTACGCCAGCGAATAGCTCCGCCACGCGGATCACCTGCTTCGCCTTCCGTTTTGCCATTGCGGGCCGAACTTAGTACCGCGCTGGAACGCAATTCTTCAACAAGCAAGACCATACGTCAACGATGCGATGTGGAGAGCGAGCGTTATTTTCGCGTCGTATTGCGGGAGTAGCTCAGTTGGTAGAGCGTCAGCTTCCCAAGCTGAAAGTCGCGGGTTCGAGTCCCGTTTCCCGCTCCGAACACGATGGTGTTCTTCGTCCGTCGACCTTTCCACTCACGCTTGGTTGGTAGTCCGCCGTACGGCGGATCCCAAGCTGAAAGTCGCGGGTTCGAGGCCCGTTCCCCGCTATGTAAGAAGGGGGCTTGGGGGCCTCCGTCATGCGTACAATGGGTTCGATATGGGCGGTAGGGCCTTAACCTATATTTGACCGACCCTTAACACGTACCGTCCTGCTTGGGCGGACCTTTGCACCGCAACATGAGCGAACACATGGCTGGAACACTGGTGCAGAAGGTGCTGTTGGTGGACGATGAACCGGATATCGTGGAGCTGCTGCGCTACAACCTGGAGCGTGAGGGCTATGCCGTCCAGACCGCATTGAATGGTAAGGACGCCTTGAAGGCCGCCAAGAGCAATAGACCGGACCTGATCGTATTGGACATCATGATGCCGGGTATGGATGGCGTAGAGGTGTGCATGCAATTGCGCCAGTTGCCGGAGTTCAAGAACACGGTGATCACTTTCCTCACGGCCCGTGGGGAGGATTACTCGCAGATAGCAGGCTTCGATGCTGGAGCTGACGATTACATTACGAAGCCTGTGCGCCCGAAGGTGTTCGTGAGCAAAGTGAAAGCCCTATTGAAGCGGAGTGGTGCTGACCGTCCGGAAGGCCGGATCCTCGAATCGAACGGTGTGAAAGTGGACCTCGAACGCGTGATGGTTTACGTGGGCGATCAGGAACTCCAATTGCCGAAGAAGGAATTCGAGTTGCTGGTGCTCCTGATCGGCAAGCCGGGTAAAGTGTTCAAGCGGGACGAGATCTACAGCCAGATCTGGGGCAACGAACTATTCGTGGGTGATCGGACCATCGACGTCCATATCCGCAAGCTACGCGAGAAGATCGGCGACGACCGCATCAAGACGATCAAAGGCATCGGCTACAAGTTCGACGCGTAGGCTACCTGAACACGGTTATATTTGCCGCCCCTTGCAGCACATTCCCGAGCTGCTGGGTGCATCGTTCGGGGTGTAGCGCAGCCCGGTTAGCGCGCGTCGTTCGGGACGACGAGGTCGGAGGTTCGAATCCTCTCACCCCGACCAGACCAAGCCCTGGTGACGAAGTCACTGGGGCTTTTTCATGCCCGGCAGAGTCAAGCGCAGCTTGAGCGAGGACGGGTATGAAAAAGCCCCACGATGCGAAGCAGCGTCAAGGGCTTGTGTATGAGGCCTCCCCCATCAAGGAAAGCCCGCCTCGGGCAATCCTCTCACCCCGACCAGACCAAGCCCTGGTGACGAAGTCACTGGGGCTTTTTCATGCCCGGCAGAGTCAAGCGCAGCTTGAGCGAGGACGGGTATGAAAAAGCCCCACGATGCGAAGC
>JAKQEI010000164.1 GCA_029573495.1 Bacteroidota bacterium
TACGAGCACACGGATGCAGAGCTTCGCTTGTTGAACGCCCTGCTGCAACAGACCGAATGGCCGGACAACCTGCCGGTCCCGTACGTGGCCGCGGGCGACAAAGACCTGGTGAGCCTGCTGGGGACGGATAACGTGGTGGGCATCACCATGACCAGCGGTGGTTTCTACGGCCCACAAGGCCGACAGCTTCGCGCCCTGCCCAGTGTGGACGGCTTGAACGAGCGGTTCACGGCCTTTGAACACGATGGCCTGCGCGGCACCAACTTTGAAATGGAGACCAGTGCCTTGTATGGTCTTGGTGGCGTGTTAGGTCATCGCTGCGCAACGGTGTGCACCGTGGTCGCCAACCGCCTCCGCAAGGAGTACAGTAAGGACCACCATAGTGCCATCGATCGGATGATCGAAGAGGTGCTGCACCGGGTGACGGCGGGTTGATCGCAACGTGTAAGGGACCCTGGTTTCCACAGCTACCTGTTCGTGGGCCTTCAACCCGGGGCGGTTGAAACATGCTGAAGCATCGACTGATGGCAGCCGTTCCCTACGGATATTTTCGTCGCGATCCGCTGTTGAACGAATGGAGCGAGCATGAGCGAGACCGAGATCCGAGCGCTGATCACCTTGATCGAAGACCCCGATCAGGAGGTCTATGACCAGGTCCGCGAACGCATCGTCTCCCTCGGTGATGATGTGGTGCCCATCCTGGAACGCGCCTGGGAGTTTGAGGACCATGGCGACCTGTTCCGCGATCGGATCGAGGACATCCTCGAGACCATCCATCTCAGTGGTGTGACGGAACGGCTCATCGCCTGGCGCGATGGTGGTGGCGAGGACCTGCTTTCCGGCGCACTCATCATCAGTCGATATCGGTATCCCGATATGGACGAGCAGAAGGTGAAGGCCCGGTTGGCCTCCATCCGCCAGGATATCTGGCTCGAACTGAACGACCATCTGACCGCCTTCGAAAAGGTGCGTGTGTTCAACCACATCTTCTTCCAGATCCACGGCTTCAAGGGGAACAAGCGGAACTACCACGCGCCGCAGAACTCCTACATCAACGAGGTCCTCGACTCACGCACCGGCAACCCGCTCTCACTGGCCATCATCTACCAGGTGCTGGCGGAGGATCTTCACATCCCCCTTCGCGGGGTGAACCTGCCGAACCACTTCGTGCTCGCTTACTTGGACGAGGACAGCATGGGTGGTGCGGATGGCGGTCAGCAGGGCGAGGAGAACGTGCTCTTCTACGTCAACGCCTTCAGTCAGGGTGACATACTCGGGCGCAATGAGATCAACGAATTCCTGGAGAAATTGAAGATCGAGCCACGCCCATCCTTCTACAGTCCATGTACGAACCTTGACATCATCCGTCGACAATTGAACAACCTCGCGAACAGCTACGAGAAGCTCGGCGACAGCCAAAGGAGCGGAGACCTGGAACGCCTTCGCGATCTGCTGGGTAAGGTCGAGGAACCGGGCAGTTGAACCTGCCTCATTAAAGGTCGACCCCGGCACCAAGGCGGCGGCACCGGGGTCTTCGGAACACAGGACGATGTCCTGGTCAGTTCGCTCAAGCGGTCGGGTAAGCGACCGATCCTTCCTCCTGCTCCACCTCCTCCTTGTCCTGGATCACCTGCTCCACGCGCACGGGTTCAGGTTGCACCGGAGCGCGCTGGGCGAAGAGCTGTTCTTCATCGGTGAGGCAGAGCAACAATGTCAACGTCTGGACTGGCCACATGGTTCTTCGGGATTACGGTGTGTGAGCCGGTCAATGCTGAAAGGTGATGCAATTTGAGAGATAAGGGCATGAAATGTCAAGACGAATGATTGAATTACTTCGACGAATGGAGTAATTGGCGGCCGAATCCGCTGGATATCAGACGGCTACGATGCGCACGCCCGAAGCGTGTTCAGGAGCAGGCTGGTAATGGTCATGGGTCCCACACCACCGGGTACCGGGGTGATGGCCGCACTCTTGGGACCAACGGTGGTGGCGTCCACATCACCCACCAATCGGAATCCGCTCTTGCGGCTTGTGTCCGGTAGCCGATGGATGCCCACATCCACCACTACCGCACCCTCCTTCACCATTTCACCCGTGATGAAGCCCGGTTTCCCGATCGCTACAACGAGGATATCCGCCTGTCGGGTGATGCTCCCAAGGTCCTTGGTGCGGCTGTGCGCGAGGGTGACCGTGCAGTTGCCCGGATAGGTGTTCCGGCTCATGAGAATGCTGATGGGTGTGCCCACGATATTGCTACGACCGACCACCACACAATGGCGACCTGCCGTCTCCACCTCATAGTACTTCAGCATTTCACAGATCCCGCTGGGCGTGGCAGGCAGGAAGCCCGGCAGACCAAGGACCATGTTGCCCACGTTCACCGGATGGAAGCCGTCCACATCCTTCCGAGGGTCGATCGTGTTGATGACCCGGTCCGGGTCGATGTGCTTCGGTAACGGGAGTTGCACGATGAAGCCGTCGAGACCCGCATCGGCGTTCAACTCCTTGACCTTGTCGATCAACTCCTGCTCTGAGATCGTCGCGGGTAGTTCAATGAGGCTGCTTCGGAATCCAACGGTGCCGCAGGCGCGGACCTTGGCTTCCACATAGGTCCTGCTCGCACCATCATCGCCCACAAGCACAGCGGCGAGATGCGGAGGTCGGCCTCGGCGCTTCAGCACGGCCGTTGCGCCCCGTGCGATCTCCGCCTTCAAAGCGTCACCGCAACGTTTGCCATCCAGGATGCGTGGCGTGGCCATTGCCACAAGGATACGGGTTGCCAATGGATCCCCGACCCGCTCGGTCCCTCACTTCAAGAGCACGAGCTGGCCGTGGCGGCTCCCCTCCGGGCCTTCCACACGGACCATATACCGTCCGGCGGGAAGTCCGCTGGCATCCAGCGTCATCAGGCCGGTCGCGCGATCGCCGGACCGTTGCTCCAGGACCTGCCGTCCGGTGGCATCGAACAGGACGATGGTGAACACGCCCGCAACGGGATCACCGGCGTTGACGGTGACCGTACCAACGCTTGGATTCGGGAAGATGAGCAGGTCCGATGGTGCCGCATCCACCTTCACGGCCACCGGCTGCGAGTAGCTCATGGTACCATCCGTATCGGTCTGAAGCAGCCTGTAATAGCACCATCCGATCGGCGCAGCGGCGTCCACCGCCAGGTACTCTTGAAGTGTGGTGCTGTTCCCTACGGCTTCGATACGTGCGATGTCCGACCAGGTCGTGGTGTTGAGGGAGCGCTGGACCGTGAAGTGGTCATTGTCGCGCTCGCTCGCCGTGGTCCATCGTAAGTCCACCGTTCCCGGGGCAGTGCTCTCTCCGACGAAGCGAACGAGTTCCACCGGCAGCGGGGTCGCGGAGATGTTGGTCGTCCCCAGGGTGAAACGATAACCGTCCACCAAGGCGCTCACACTCGAGAAACGGTAGGTGGTGCCGCTCACGAAGGCCGCCCCACTGATCGGAGTTTCGTCGGCGAACAGGCCATCTCCGTCGGTATCGACCAGAAGTCGGAGGTGCGAGGCGGTGACGGATCCAAGACCGGCCAGGTCGAAGGTGATATCGACATTGCCGACGTTCGTGGCGCCGCCTGAGGTGTTCACTTCACTCACCCGCCACACACGGTGCAGGCGGCCCTGAAGCCCGGATGGGAAGTCGGTGGAACCCAGTGCGCTGAAGGGGGCGTTGTCATGGCCCCAGAACAGGAACTCGTTGTTGTTGAGACCGCCATAGCTGGCCTTACTCATCTGCACGACCCCGGAGCCCTGCGAAGTGGTCTGCAGGTTAGCGGCGTCGATCCGCCCGATGCCGCCCACATCATGGTCGTAGTCCCCATTCCCCGGATCGTCCTGGGTATAGAGGTCGCTGGCGGACAAGCTGCGGCCATACTTCGCGGCCAGGTAGTTGTTCACGATGATGCGCTGTGCGCTGTTCAGCGGCGCGTTGTACATGATCACTTCCGCGATCTGTCCGTTGACCTCGCGACCCGAGGTCGAGCGCTCGTTACCGATGTAGAGGGGCAGTGAGTTGGTACGCGGTGTCTTGTTGTCGTTGTCGGTGTGGATGTTGCCACCGTTCTTGTACACGTCGCGGCCGACCGAAGGGGTGTAGCTGTACTCGAATACGTTGTAGCTGGAGGTGGATACCTGCCCGCCTGCTGAACTGGGTGAGGTTCGGCTGCCATCGGTCCATTTCACCGGGGTGTGGATGTTGCCGTCCGCATAACTCAACATCTCATAGTTCTCGTCGCTGTCGTTCCCTTTCACCATCCACGCATTGTAGTCCTTCTGGACGTCCACTTTGGCAACTAGGAAGAAGTGCCATTGCGTGAGATCCAATGACGCGTGATGAGGCACCCATAGCTGATCATCCACCCCATCGAAGTCCAGGGAGCGATTCCCATTCACGCTTCCCGTGAGCAGGTTCGGAGTCCCCAAGGGTATGGTGACCGGCAGGTAGGCATTGTTGCCGTTGCCAGAGCGATCCGCCCAGGTGCTCACTGCCCCAAAAAGGTGGGAGACACCCGTATTCGCGTCCAGCCAGAGCACATTGCTGCTGCTATTTCCAACGCCGGCAGGCCCGGTCTGAGCAAAGGTGCCCAGAGCGAGGAAGGCAGTGAAGTAGAATAGGAGGCTGCGCATGGTGGAAGAGGATACGCGCCACGTTGTACGTCCAATCGACCGATCGAGTTCCACAGGTGATGAACAGCCACGAGCGGCACCTCCACGAACAACACTTCATGGGAGGACCGGTCCCAGGCTCAGCCCATCGCATCACGCAGGAACGGAGCGGCCGGCGCAGCACACACGGCGCCCGCATCGCGCGTGATAGCCCCACGTACGGCCTATGCGGGCTCAGCTTCGCTAATGGACCACCAGCCGTCGCCAGTACGCTTGCCCCTCTGATGGCAGGATCCCGATATGATACACCCCAGCAGCCACGTCGGCCAACGGGACATACCATTCATTGGAACCGTTGAACCGGTGTTCCGCCACGATCCGACCTTCTGCGTCGGTGACGCGAACGCGTGTCGGGCCGAGCACGCGATCACTTCGGATGAGGAAGCCCTTTCCTGCCTCCGTCGGATTGGGGGCCAGCACGAATACCCGCTCCTGCTCCATGTCCGGAACACCTACGGTGCCGGTGATGGTCGTGTCGATGTTGGCCACGATACCAAAGGCCGGACCCCAGGCACCATTCGTGTCCCTGGCACGTGTCCACAATACGTTCGCTCCGGCGATCACCGGTACCGGGATGGATCCACCCTGCAACGCCTCGAAGGCGGATCCGAAGTCGCCATCAAGCGCCAGCAATGGCGTACCGGAACCCTCACCTGGATCCGTGTTCACGAAGCACTCGGCGGCCGTCACCTCCACGTTCGGGAAACTCACCGCTCCCGGAAGCACATCAACGATCACGCGGAATGGAACACCCCATACGGCATTCGCATCCCGGGACCTTACCGACAAGGTGTGCGTCCCGATGGCGGGCAACTCATCGGTCTCCAACATGATGGCCTCGAGCGCCGCGTCATAGTTCCCATCCATCGCGATCATCGGGATCCCGCTTCCACCTCCCGGGTCGTCGTCCCAGAAGTACTCGGCCAGGGTGACGCGGATCTCCGGCACCGAGCCAATGGCCGGGTCGATCACCACCACCGTGGTGAAGGTCGGCCCCCAGCTACCCTGCGCATTCCTGGCCCTCAACCCCAAGGTGTGTGCGCCTTCGCCCGGTAGCCCGGACGTCTCCAACAGGAGTCCTTCGATCACATCATCCCAGGCACCGTCCGCGGCCATGACAGCCTGCCCATTGCCCGCTCCCGGGTCGTTGTCCCAATAATATTCCGCACCGCCGAGCCCCTGCCCTGCTGCGGTCCAGGTCAGTGCCATCGCCAGGACCATGAACCCGGTACGTTCCGCTTCCATGCGCGCAGCCATCAGCGGTCCCAGGCGTTGGCACGCAACCGGAGCGTGGTGCCGGTCCGCAGGTTGAAGGGATGTCCGGTCATGTACACACGGGTCGCGCCGGTGTGCAGGGGGAAGAAGTTGTCCAGCGTGTAGCTGCCCCCATAGGCTCCGGCGTCACCGGTGCTCAGATCCAGATCGTAGTATGGTGCGGCGGGATTACCGCCGTCGATGGCCGAAGCACCGGCCTGCAGGGAACCATCCGCGTCCAGGGTGATCAGCTGATCCGTGGTGTTGTTGCCGGTGAAGGTGAAGCCGTTGCTCACCGGGATGGAGGTATTGGAGGACACGTGGTTGAAGTAGACATTGATCTGACCCTGATTGCCACTGTCGTTGTTGATCCCCCGGTTCGTTCCGGACCAGGTGCGGGTGACCACGTTGTTCATCACCTCCCAGATCGAGCCGGTGTTCGTATTGGCCAGACTTACCCCGTATGTCGTGAAGTTGCCGGTGTAGGCCGTGATCGTGTTGTTCCAGATGTAGTTCGCCACGCCGTTCGGTGGTCCTTCCCACACCTCGATCCCCATCCAACCGTGCTGGATGTAGTTGTTCCGGATGTGTACGTTCTGCCCGAGCGAACTGGTGTAGATCCCCTCGTAACCCACGCTGCTCTTCACCTTGTTGCCGATCACCGCCGCCGTGTCGATGGACGCGCCGGCACCCGTGGTGATGATGCTGATGCCTTCATCGCTGATGTTGCTGCCGTCGATGTCGTTACCGACGACATTCCCGAAGTTGATCGAAACCGTTCCGTTCTGCAGGGTGTTCCCGATCACATGGGCGTGGATGGCATTGGTCGCAAGGGAGATGCTCCCGTTCACGAAGAAGCCATCGATCACGCGCACCGTCATCGAACGGGTCGCTGCCGTGCCGCTGAAGGCGATGCCCCCGGATGTGTTCCGCATGCCGTTGATGAGCACCTCGCGACCTGCGGCACAGGCGATGGTGTAGGTACCTTGTACAATGAAGAAACCGTCGTTCGCATAGCTCAGGAACTCGAGGCTGTGGTCCACGGTGATGTTCTCGATCCAGGGGATGTCGCCTGCGCGGTTCTTGATGATGATGCGGTCGCCATCGGACGCGGCGGCCACGGCCGATGTGATGTTCGGATAGGTCGGCGCGATCCCGAACTCCTCGACGATACGGTCCACTGCGGAGGCGTTCAATGCGGTGGAGAATGACAACAGGGCTACAAATGTCTTCTTCATGGGCTGGGTGATGGTCGGGGTGACAAGGTAAAGATCAGAGGTAAGTCCTTTGCTGGCCGAAGTGCTCATCAGTGACCTGCATCAAGGGCCTGAGCCTTCTGCTCAAGACGTCAAGCAATTCCGCCCTTTCCCCAGCTCCCAGGAACTGTCCGAAATAGCAATAGACCTTTTTGGAACGCCAAACTCTTATCACTTGAGCGTTGTTGTCCGGTCGCCATCCTCCTGCGGCTGTAATAGAGGGATATGGGTTCTGGACGAGTTCGATCCCTTGGATGTCAGCAACCCTCATAACGACATGGCGCTTCCAGATCCCGAAACTGGATGAGAACGTGAAGAGTCCCTCCTTGACCTCAACAGTATCATGACCAGCTAGGAATAGCCAGAGCCTTCGAAGCTGCCGGTTCACTGAGAACAGGCCATACACGCCCACGACGACAAAGAGGACCTGGATCGAGAAGATTCCGTCCGCAACCACCGACTTGTAGATAAAGGCCACTATCACCAACAGACCGAAGCATAGGATACCGGTCATGAACGAATGGAAGCTGTCAACATCACCCTTCCTGGTCAGCCGAATGCACAAGGAATCCGGCGTATTCTGAATGTTCAATGTTGCGGTGACCATGGCAAGCCTTGGAACTATAAGTGCTCACCTCCTCATCCCCGATCGCCTGCATCCATGATCATCGGCGCATGCCCTGCATCTGCTGCATTTGCCGCATCATGTTCTGCATCTTACTCTTATCCCCCATCATCTTCATCATCTTGCGCATCTCCTCGAACTGCTTCATCAGCTTGTTCACTTCCTCGATACCGCGGCCACTGCCCTTCGCGAGTCGTGCACGGCGCGTGCCGTTGATCACCGATGGGTTCTTGCGCTCTTCCGGCGTCATGCTCTGGATGATCGCCTCGATGCCCTTGAAGGCGTCGTCCGGGATGTCGATGTTCTTGATCGCCTTGCCCACGCCGGGGATCATACCCATGAGGTCCTTCATGTTCCCCATCTTCTTGATCTGCCCGATCTGTTCCAGGAAATCGTCGAAGCCGAACTGGTCCTTCGCGATCTTCTTGTTCAGCTCCCGCGCGGCCTTCTCGTCGAACTGCTCCTGCGCGCGCTCCACCAGGCTCACTACATCGCCCATGCCGAGGATGCGCCCCGCCATGCGGTCCGGGTGGAACTCGTCCAGCGCCTCCATCTTCTCCCCCGTGCCGATGAACTTGATCGGCTTGTCCACCACGCTGCGGATGGAAAGCGCCGCACCGCCGCGCGCATCGCCGTCGAGCTTCGTCAGCACCACGCCGTCGATGTTCAGTCGCTCGTTGA
>JAKQEI010000166.1 GCA_029573495.1 Bacteroidota bacterium
AGGTGACCCGGGGATCAGCGACGACGGCGATGACATCTCGGATAGTGAGAAGTCACGCAAGAAGCGTCGGTAATTTCCCTTTCGTTCAGAACGGAAGCGCCCTTACGGCGCTTTTTGCGTTCATGACCTCGACATCTCACCGGGCCAGAAGCGCATCCCACCCTTGGGCGCGTAAGTCATGAACGCCACCCTGTTTGTCCACAAGGACATGACCGCTGGCCGCATCGGTCATATGGCCAACGATGCTCAGGTGCGGATTGCCCTTGATCTTCTCGAAGTCGGATTGGGCCACGGTGAAGAACAGTTCATAGTCCTCCCCACCATTGAGCGCACAGGTCGTCGGGTCCAGGTTGAAAGTGCGTGCCGTGTTGTACGTGGCTGGATCGATGGGAAGCTTGTCATCATACAGGCGCACGCCGAGTCCCGATGCGCGGGCCAGGTGAAGCGCCTCGCTGGCAAGCCCGTCACTCACGTCGATCATGCTCGTAGGCCGAACCTCCAGTTTCTTCAACAACTGGATGATGTCACGCCGGGGCTCAGGCTTCAACTGCCGCTCCAGGATGTAGTCGTTGCCGTCGAGATCCGGTTGGGCACCGGACTCCTGGAACACGGACTTCTCTCGCTCCAGTATCTGTAGACCCATGTATGCACCACCCAGATCGCCACTCACCACCAATAGGTCGTTGTCCCTTGCACCATTGCGGTACACGATGTCCTCTTTGCGAGCGGCTCCCAACAGGGTCACAGCGATCACCAAGCCGCTCCGGGAGGTGGTGGTATCCCCACCGACCAGGTCCACCCCGTAATTCCGGCAGGCCAGCAACATCCCTTCATAGAGCTCGTCCACGGCCTCCACCGGGAACCGATTGCTCAAGGCGAGTGCGACCACGGCCTGACGAGGCTCCGCGTTCATGGCGTAGACGTCGCTCATGTTAACCGCCATGGCCTTGTAGCCCAGATGCTTCAGCGGCACGTAGCCCAGGTCGAAGTGCACCCCTTCCACCAGCATGTCCGTGGTGATCAATTGATGCAAGCCCTCGGGATCTATCACGGCGGCATCATCACCGATCCCGCGCACGGAGCTCGGCAAGGTCAGATGGACACGTGACGCGATACGGTCGATCAGGCCGAACTCGCCCAGTTGGCCCAGCTCGGTGCGGGAATTTTCCTCGGTCATGGTCGCGCAAAGCTATCAGGCGCGCCTGCAGGAACGGAGGTGCTGGACCACAGGTCCTACCTTTGAGATATGGCGACTTTCGAACTGTACACGGACAAGGCGGGCGAGTTCCGCTTTCGGTTGAACGCCGGCAATGGACAGAACATCCTTGCCAGCGAGGGATACAAGCAGAAGGCCAGTGCGATGAACGGCATCGAGAGCGTGAAGCTGAACGCCTCGAATGACGGGATGTACGAGCGCAAGTACCCCCCAGCGGCTGGAGCTTCAACCTCAAGGCGGGGAACGGGCAGGTGATCGGCACCAGCCAGGTTTACACCAGCGAGGCGGCACGCGACAATGGCATCGAGAGCGTGAAGACGAACGCGCCCGGTGCCGAGGTGAAGGAGCTCTGAATTGTTGCCTCCGGTCTCCCGGTCAAGGTCTCGCTCGCAGCCTGCCGGGGCCATGTGGTAGCTGCCTCCTGACCCAGGGTGGGACGGAGATGCCTTTGTGCCTGGATCCCACCTTGGTGGACCAGCTTGCACGCCTGATCCGACAAGTGAACCAAGCTTGGTCACGCGCCTTGTGGGCCGTACCTTTGTGCCGCATTTCTTCTTTAGAACAACTCTAAATAAGGCGCCATGATCAAGGTCAGTGAGAACGCGAAGTCCGAGGTGACCAAGTTGCTCGGAGAGGAAGGCCGTGGGCCGAACCACTTCGTGCGCGTGGGTGTCAAAGGTGGCGGATGCTCGGGTCTCATGTACGACCTCGTGTTCGACGACCAGATGAAGGACGGCGACAAGATCTTCGAGGACAACGGTGTGAAAGTGGTGGTGGACAAGAAGAGCCTGCTCTACCTGCTGGGCACCACACTCGATTTCAGCGGCGGCCTCAATGGCAAGGGCTTCCAATTCATCAACCCGAACGCCAGCCGGACCTGTGGTTGCGGAGAGAGCTTCTCCATTTGAACCGCAGAGACGCGGAGTACTCACAGGAATACAGAACAATGTACCAAAGAGCTGACCGCATTCGCATTCACCGCGATCTCTACGCACTCTGCGGTTAAGAACTAGCATGGCCCAGGACACCGACGATATCCTCCGCGAGGTCACCTCGAAAGAGTACGCCTACGGCTTCACGACCAATATCGAGAGCGAGAAGGCGCCAAAGGGGTTGAACGCCGACATCGTGCGCTTCATCAGCGCGAAAAAGAACGAGCCCGAATGGATGCTGGAGTGGAGGCTCGAGGCCTTCCGCATCTGGGAGAAGATGGAAGAGCCGGAGTGGGCGCACCTGCACTATCCGAAGATCGATTACCAGAACGCCTACTACTACAGCGCGCCGAAGAAGAAGCCCACGCTGAACAGCCTCGATGAGGCCGACCCCGAACTGATCAAGACCTTTGAGAAGCTGGGCATCTCACTGGAGGAGCAGAAGCGCCTGGCCGGTGTTGCGGTTGATGTTGTGTTCGACAGCGTGAGCGTGAAGACGACCTTCCGTGAGACCCTCAAGGAGAAGGGCATCATCTTCTGTTCATTCAGTGATGCGGTGCAGGAGCACCCCGACCTGGTGAAGAGGTACCTGGGCAGCGTGGTGCCCCGCACGGACAACTACTTCGCTGCGCTGAACAGCGCCGTGTTCAGCGATGGCAGCTTCTGCTACATCCCGCCGGGCGTGCGCTGCCCCATGGAGCTAAGCACCTACTTCCGCATCAACGAGGCCATGACCGGCCAGTTCGAGCGCACGCTACTGATCGCCGACGAGGGCGCGTACGTGAGCTACCTCGAAGGCTGCACCGCCCCCATCCGCGACGAGCACCAGCTGCACGCCGCCGTGGTGGAACTGGTGGCCTTGAAGGACGCCGAGATCAAGTACAGCACCGTCCAGAACTGGTACCCCGGCGACAAGGAAGGCAAGGGCGGCATCTACAACTTCGTCACCAAGCGCGGCCTCTGCCTCGGCGAGCGCAGCAAGATCAGCTGGACGCAGGTGGAGACCGGCAGCGCCATCACCTGGAAGTACCCCAGCTGCGTGCTGAAGGGCGACAACAGCATCGGTGAGTTCTACAGCGTAGCGGTGACCAACAACCGCCAGCAGGCCGACACCGGCACCAAGATGGTCCACATCGGCAAAGGCACCAAGAGCACCATTGTGAGCAAGGGCATCAGCGCCGGCCTCAGCAACAACAGCTACCGCGGCCTGGTGAAGATCGGCCGGGGCGCGAAGGGCGCGCGCAACTTCAGCCAGTGCGATTCACTGCTGCTCGGCGACCGCTGTGGCGCGCACACCTTCCCGTACATCGAGAGCGAGAACCCGAGCGCGATGGTGGAGCACGAGGCCACTACAAGCAAGATCGGCGAGGACCAGATCTTCTACCTCAACCAGCGGGGCATCGAGACGGAGAAGGCCGTGAGCCTCATCGTGAACGGCTACTGCAAGGAGGTGTTGAACCAATTGCCGATGGAGTTCGCGGTGGAAGCGCAGAAGCTTCTTGCCGTGTCACTCGAAGGAAGTGTTGGATGATGTTGCGTGTTGACGTGTTGCGTGTTACGAT
>JAKQEI010000168.1 GCA_029573495.1 Bacteroidota bacterium
GTTCACGGTGGTGACGGTGTAGTTGTTCCCCGCGTTGCCGTCGTTGACGGTATAGGTTGACACGGAGAGCGTCTTGCCTGTGCCTGCATCCTTGGTGTCGTAGGCCTCGGCGAGGCCGGTTACCGTGTCGCTCCCTTTAAGGCCCGCAACAATCGGTGTCGCCGCCGCGGAGGTGGTGGCGTCATAGACCTTCGTGTTGGCCTGTGCGGTAACGGTAAGAGCTGCCTTCGTGATATCCGCCGTGGTCGCTGCGGTCGTGTTCAGGAGGCTGTAGTTGCCGGCATCGGCCCCTCCCAGGGTGATGCCCGTGACGTTGATCGTCTTCCCGATGCCCGCGTTCTTGTCGATGAAGGAGGCGGTCTCGGAGAAGGTCACCGCGTCGCCCCCGATGATGTCTCCCGATGAGCCGGTGACCGTTGCGTTGGTGGTGGCGTCGTAGACCTTGTCAGTGCCGGTGTAGGAGGCGGTGAGGTCCTTCTGGGTGATATCGACGGTTCCATCGACTGTCTTTATGTCGTACCCCTGCTGGTTCGAGTAAAGGCCGGTCAGGGAAAGGGCACGATTGCCCACATCCTTGCTGCTCGCTGTATATGCAGCGGCGCCGAAGACCTTGCCCGCATCAACTGCTATGTCCCATGTGTATGAGCCGCCGGCAACCGTTGTCGACCCGTTGTAGACCATCGAGGTGTCGTCTGCCGTGGCGGTCGCGGTGGGAAGAAAATGCCGGAGGAGCGGATAGGTGTTCCCTTCGTAGATGCGCCAGGTCTCCCCCGTGTCCCCTGTGTCGTCGATGTCCCAGGTACTGAAGGTAGACAATGTCTGCATCTCAGCGGTGGTCTTGCCCGTGCCGCCGGCAGAGGATGATTCTCCTGAAGTTTGGGTGTCCCAGAAACTGTTGGTAATAGTGCCAGTACCGGCATTAGCCGCCACCAGACCGCCGGTATAACGGCCTGTCACCTTGCCCGTAGCGTAGCTGTCGGTGATGGTACCGGCGTTTGTCCCCACCAGGCCACCATTGTAAGAGCCTA
>JAKQEI010000185.1 GCA_029573495.1 Bacteroidota bacterium
GCATCGGCTTCACCATGTCGCTGTTCGTGAACGAACTGGCCTTCAATGATGCCTGGTTGCGAACGGACGCCAAGTTGGGGGTCCTGTGCGCCTCCTGCCTGGCTGGCATCCTCGGGTACATCTGGCTGGTGCGCACACCACCGAAGCCGGAGGTCGATGACTGAAACGCGCCGGTCTGCCGATCCTGCAGGTGAGCTCGCAGGCCCCCAGGACCGTGAACGGTCCGGGGCCGTGCGCCTGCAGTTCTGGGTGCTGCTCATCGGGACCCTGCTCATGGTGGCGAAGGTGATCGCCTGGTGGATCACCGGTAGCAACACCATCCTCGGTGACGCCCTGGAGAGCATCGTCAACATCGTCGCCGGCGGATTCGCGCTGTACAGCCTCATCCTGGCGGCCAAACCACGCGACCGCGAACATCCATACGGCCACGGCAAGGTCGAGTTCATCTCCGCCGGCCTGGAAGGGGGGCTCGTCATCATGGCCGGCCTGCTCATCTGCTGGCGTTCCATCCATGCGCTCTACGACGCGCATCATCCCAAGGAACTGGGGATCGGCATCCTCATCACGGCCATCACCGGGGCGATCAACCTGGCCATGGGCCTCCTCTTGAAGAAGCGCGGCCGTTCGGTGCATTCGATCACCATGGAAGCGAGCGGTGCGCACCTGCTCAGCGATGCGTGGAGCACCGCCGCCATGATCGTGGGACTATCGCTCATCGCCATCACCCATGTCACCTGGTTGGACCCCGTCTTCGCGCTGCTGTTCGCAGGGTACATCATCTTCAGCGGTGCCCAGGTGCTTCGGCGTGCCGTGGCGGGGATCATGGACGAGGCGGACCTGACGCTCGCCGCTCGGGTCATCGCCATCCTCGAGGAACACCGAAGGCCACAATGGGTGGATGTCCACAACTTCCGCATGATCCAGTACGGATCGATCCTGCATATCGATTGCCATGTGACCCTGCCCTGGTACCACAGCCTGGAGCAGGCGCATCAGGAGATCGCGACCATGGAGCGGCTGGTGAACGCGAGTTGCGACCGCGATGTGGAACTCTTCATCCACATGGACCCGTGCATCCCCACGAGCTGCGCCATTTGCTCGCTGGCCGGGTGTCCGCATCGGCGAACGCCTCAGGTGCGGAGCATTCCGTGGGACCTGGACTCCGTGCTCGGCAACGCCAAGCACGGCTCTCCGGGCTCCAAAGCGTGATGGTACGAAGCGAGCAGGGTCGGCGCGGAGCTTTGGGGTGGTGGACCGGACTTTGCTCATACCCGGGTGCTGCCCGGTCCGCGGGATGGACTGCTCACCCGGTGTTCAAATGACAAAGCCCCTTTCGGGGCTTTGGGGTGGTAGACCGGGCTTGAACCGGCGACCTCCGGAACCACAATCCGGCGCTCTAACCAACTGAGCTACAACCACCATTTCCCGTCGCTGGCGCAACGGGCCGCAAATATAGCG
>JAKQEI010000190.1 GCA_029573495.1 Bacteroidota bacterium
GCCGGCCTGAAGATCGAGGAGCAATACGCGGTGATGCCCTTCAGCGCGAACGGCGTGGCCCGCGCCAAGGTGAAGAAGGTGGGCTACGGCATCCAGGCACCGGAACTGGACTACGACGATTACAAGGATGAGGACGTGAAGGGTTGGATCGCCGCCATCGCGATCGGCTCTCCGGATGGCATTCATCCGCACAGCAAGTTCCTCGCCTACCACGACCTCGCGGCCCGCGCCGAGAAGGCGGCGGAGCTCGGTGCCGTGGGCGTGGTCTTCTACAACGATGACAAGGACGTTGACGATCCTTCGTTCCACCTCTCGGCCAAGGTGAAGCCGATACGGGTCCCGGCGGTCTTCCTCAAAGGTGATAGCTACCACGAGTACATCATCACCGGCAATCCGTTCATCGCCAACGTAGACCTCGTGCGCGAACAACGGACCGCGTACAACGTGGTCGGGCTGCTGGACAAAGGCAGGGACAACGTGGTGGTGATCGGCGCTCACCTCGATCACCTGGGCTGGGGCGATGAAGGATCCCTGCACCGTGGCGATAAGGCGATACACAATGGCGCGGACGATAATGCGAGCGGTGTCGCGGTGATGCTGGCCCTGGCGGCGGACCTCGCGGAGATGGACCAGGCCAACGCCAACGACTATCTCTTCATCGCATTCAGCGGGGAGGAGAAGGGGCTGTACGGATCGAACCATTGGACCAAGCATCCGACCCTGCCGATCAGCACGCTCAACTACATGATCAACCTGGACATGGTGGGCCGACTGGACAGCAACATCATCGGCGTGAACGGCGTAGGTACCTCACCCGCCTGGGCTGAGGTGGACCGTATCCTCATCGGGGGGCTCAAGGCCAAGACGACCACCAGTGGTGTCGGACCCAGCGACCATACGAGCTTCTACCTGCAAGGGGTCCCCGCCATCCACTTCTTCACCGGTACCCATGCCGACTACCACAAGCCGAGCGACGATGTGGACAAGGTGAACTTCGAAGGGATGCTGAAGGTCACGCGTTACATCGAGTCCTTGATCACCAACCTGAACGATGACGGCAAACTCGCCTTCACGAAGACCGAGGACGCCAACAGCGAGAACGTTCCGCGCTTCAAGGTAACGCTTGGTGTGGTGCCGGACTACCTCTACGACGGCAAGGGTATGCGTATCGACGGGATCACCGAAGGAAAAGCGGCCGCCAATGCGGGGTTGAAGGTGGGTGACGTGGTCGTGAAGCTCGGTGCGATCGAGGTGACGGACATGATGGCCTACATGAAGGGCCTGAGCCTGTTCAGCAAGGGGGACACCGCGCCCATCAAGGTGTTGCGCGACGGCAGGGAGGTGGACACGCAGGTGACCTTCTGAAACCGTACGACCGGCACGGACAACGTCGGGTCGACGCCATGGGTCGATCCTACGGGCACATCGATGGACCGTAACCTGCGCAACCCCGATCTTCGCCACGCATGAACGATCCCGAACGCATCGCGGTCATCGGCGCCGGCAGCTGGGGCACCGCACTGGTGAAGCTGTTGACCACCACCCAGGAGAAGGTGGGCTGGTGGGTGCGCAAGCCCGCGACCATCGATCACATCCGCAAGTATGGCCACAACCCGGACTACATCAGTGCCGCGCAGTTCGATGGCGGGCGGCTGAATATGGACAGCGACATCCACGCGGTGGTGAAGAACGCGGAAACCCTCGTACTAGCGGTGCCCAGCGCCTTCCTCAAGAGCGCATTGGACCAGTTGGACAAGTCGGAACTGGAAGGGAAGACCATCTTCAGCGCGGTGAAGGGTATCGTACCCGAAACGAACCAGATCGTTGGTGAGTTCCTCTTCCAGCATTGGGGGGTCGCCGAGACCGACTTCGGCGTGATCTGCGGTCCCTGTCACGCCGAGGAGGTCGCCATGGAACGCTTGAGCTACCTCACCATCGCCTGCCAGGACCAGGCCAAGGCACAGGCCATGGGCGGAGCGCTTAACGGCCGTTACCTCAAGACCAGCTTGAGCGATGACATATACGGGACCGAGTACGGTGCCATCCTGAAGAACGTGGTGGCCGTGTGCGCGGGCATCAGCGTGGGCCTCGGCTATGGCGACAACTTCCGTGCGGTGCTGGTCAGTCGCGCCATCCAGGAGATCGCCCGCTTCGTGAAGGCCGTACACCCGATCGATCGCGACATCAACGAGCCAGCCTACCTGGGCGACCTGCTGGTGACCGCCTACTCCACCTTCAGTCGCAACAGGGAGTTCGGCACCATGGTGGGCAAGGGCTACAGCGTGAAGGCCGCACAACTGGAGATGAACATGGTGGCCGAAGGTTACCATGCGGTCAAGTGCGTCCATGAGATCAACCGGAAGTTGAAGGTGGACATGCCCATCACCGAGGCCACTTACCGGATGCTCTATGAGAAGATGGCGCCCGGGATGGAGATGCGCCTCCTCAGCGACCGGCTTGCCTAAGCGCGCCAGATCGCCACGAGCCCGCTGATCACCAGCACACCACCTACCGCCTGGAAGAACAGGGTGAGTGTGCCCGGCTTCCAGCGCTCAAGGGCCCGCTGCCCAAGACGCACGAGCTGCAGAAGCAGGAAGAACGCTCCAGCGAACGCCCCCAAGCCGAAAGCGATCATCTCGAACCAGCCGAAATGGTCGAAGCCGAGCGGCCCGAGCGTGAGCCTCACCCCGCTCCAGAAGAGGATGAGCTGCGGATTGAGCATACCGAGCAGTATGCCCTTGCGCACCCCGCTCGCCTTCACGTTCACCTGTTCCAGGTCGAAGACGGGCCTGAAGAGGAGAACGAAGTACAGGCCCAGTGCGATCAACACACCACCCACGACCAGGGCGACGCCTCGTGCATCCAGTCCCAACACATCCATCAGCCAGCTCGCGAAATGAAAGGCCGCTATCGCATAGATGAATTCGGGGATCGAACCACCCAGGGCCATGCGGCGTCCGGCCTTCGGCCCGCGCTTCACCGTATGCGCCAGGACGGCCGTGTTCACGATGCCGGCCTGCAGCGACCCGATGACGCTGGCAAGCGCGGCGATGAACAGGATCAGGAGAGCGTCCACTTTGCGCAAATTAGCTGCCCGAACCGAATGGCACGCCTGCGCTTCCACTGGGACTTCTTCGGACCGGATGCATCGGAGACCGCCGCCCATTTCCTGAGGCATGTGGATGAGTTCTGCGCGCGAGAGGGGATCACCGGTCACCGACATTGGACAACGGCCATGCCTGCTCGTTGCACGGCCACCCTGGAATGCGACGACGAGCATCTCGCGACGATCCGCGACCGCCTGCGACCCAAACGCGCGGAAAGGGTCCTGGAATGATCAGAGCACCCGACGCAGGACCCACTCCTTCATGGCCGTGTACGGAGGCTCCTGGAGCCCGTGGTCGATGAAAGTGCTGGCCCGTACCACGGCCCTCTGGTGACTGAACAGGTCGAAGGTGTAGCGGCCGTGGTAGCGCCCCATGCCGCTGGCCCCCACACCACCGAAGGGCAGGTATGGATCGCCGAAGTGCAACATGCAGTGGTTGATGCAGGTGCTGCCGGATGGTATGCGCTCCATGAACCAGCCAGGCATGTCCCGGTCGCTGCTGAAGAGATAGCTGGCCAGCGGAAAGGGGTTCCGCCGGGTGATCGCGATCGCCTCTTCGCGCTCGGTCCATGGGATCACCGGAAGCACCGGACCGAAGATCTCCTCGCGCATGACGGGCGCATCCAAGGGAACATCGAGCAGCACGGTAGGGGCGATGTACCGGTCGTTCGCGTCGCTCTGCCCGCCGAGGATCGCACGACCCTGATCCAGGTACGAGCGGACGACCGATAAGCGGCGGTCGTTCACAAGCCGCGCGAAGGAGGGGCTCCGCTGCGGATCATCACCAAAGGCGTTCTTGACCCAATGGGTCAGGTGATCAACGAACTCATCCATCACCGATGCATGCACCAGTGCGTGATCCGTGGCGATGCAGGTCTGCCCCGCATTGAAGAACTTGCTCCATGCGATGCGCTTTGCCGCCACCTTCACATCAGCGCTTCGGTCCACGATCGCCGGGCTCTTTCCGCCCAGTTCCAAGGTGACCGGCACCAGGTGCGGTGCGGCCTGCGCGAGGACCTGCCTTCCGACAGGCCCGCTTCCGGTGAAGAAGACATGGTCGAAACGGAAGCCCTGCATGAGCGCCGGCACCACTTCATGTCCTGGACCCTGGGCCACACATACGTGCGCCGGATCGAAGGCCTCCGCGATGATGCGTTCCACCTCGGCCGAGGTGTTCGACACCTCTTCGCTCGGCTTCAGGACCACGCAATTCCCGGCGGCGATCGCACCCACGAGGGGGCTGAGCAACAGGAGGACCGGGTAGTTCCATGGTGCGATGACAAGGATGACCCCGAGCGGTTCCCGGTGAATGGAGCTCTCGGCGACCTGCAAGGCGAGCGGTGTGGGTACAGCAACAGGTGCGGCCCATTCCCTGAGCTTCGCGATAGCCCCGTCAATTGCGGCGAGCACCAGACCGATGTCACTGAGATAGGCCTCGAAGCGCGGCTTGCGCATGTCGGCATGCATTGCCGCGAGCAGGGCCTCCTCGTTCCGTACGATGGCGCTTCGCAGCTTCCGCAATGCGGAAAGTCGCCCGGTCAGGTCACGGGTGCGACCACTTTCGAAGTGGCTGCGCAACGCGTTGATCCGCTCCAGGGTCATGTGCCCAAGGTAATCGCCATCAAGCCGCGAGCAGGAAGTCCGCTCCTTCGACCAGGCCACGACCGCTCAAGTAGGATGCGATGCGATCACCTGTCCCGCGCTGGCTGATGAAGGAGAGGACGAAGGCCTTTCCCGACGACGGGAGTTCATCATGAGGTATGAACGGATAGCCTGATGCGGGTCTTCCACTGACATCGGTGAACGCGTGGATGGGCACCCCGCGTTCGGAGAGCAGGTGCGCGCGCTCCAGACAGAGCCGGCTCGTTCCTGCGATGATCAAGGGACGTCCGTTCAAGTGGCGCTCCAACCAGTGCGTCAGCCATTTCACCTTGATGGCCATAAAGGCCTCGGGGCCATAATGGGGGTGGGTGCGGCTCGATCGCGTGGCATGGTCGCACCAGGTGAGCAACTCCTCCGGGAGTTTCGCGAAGCGGATCCCTGCATCCATCCAACGCAACCAGAGTTCATGATCCTCGGGGACCGGGCCGGTGGAATAGCCGCCATGCTGCTGTACCAAGTGGCGCCGGAACATCACGGTGGGGTGTGCGAGCGGTGCATCCACGAAGCGCTTCACGAAGTGCTCGTGTGGCGTGAGGATGGTGTTCTGCCAATCCACGAAGGCCCGCATACCGCGGCATTCGGCCACGCTGCTGACGAACGACGTTCGCGCGCCCAGCACACCGACCTCCGGATGAGCGTTGAGGAAGGCGACCTGTTCCTCCAATCGCCGGGGATGTGAGATGTCGTCCGCGTCCATGCGGGCGATGTACGGTCCTTCCGCGTGCGCGAGCCCGGTGTTCAACGCGTAGGCGATGCCGATGCGGGCTTCGTCAATCAGTTGGATGCGAGGATCCCGGCATGCCCAGTCCAAGGCGATCGCCCGGCTGCCGTCCACGGAGGCGTTGTCGATCAGCAACAACCGCCACGCCTTGAAGCTTTGGTGTGCGATGCTGGCTATGCTGGTGTCCAGCGTATCCTTCGCGTTCAGGAAGGGGAGCAGGACCGAGACCATCATTGCGCCGTTGCCAGTGCCTTCAGGACCACTTCCGCCTTCTTCGCGCCGATCTCCGCCACCACGTCCTCGGGCAGGGCTTCCTGGATCCCCTTGATGCTCCCGAAGCGCTTCAGCAGCTTCTGCGCGGTGCTCGGGCCGATACCGGCGATGCCCTCCAGACCGGTCTTGATGATCCGTTTGCTCCTTCGGCCACGATGATGGGTGATGCCGAAGCGATGCGCCTCGTTCCGCATATGCTGGATCACCTTCAAGCTGCTGCTCCGCTTGTCGATGTGGAGCGGCACCGGATCGTCCGGGAAGTAGAGCTCCTCCAGCCGTTTCGCGATGCCCACCAGCGCCACCCTGCCACGAATACCCAAGCGGTCGAAGACGTTCATGGCGGCATGCAATTGCCCCTTGCCGCCATCGATCACGACGAGCTGCGGCAGTGGTTCCCCCTCGGAAAGCAGGCGTGAATAGCGACGCTCCACGGCCTCCTCCATGCTGGCGAAGTCGTCCGGACCCTCCACCGTGCGGATGTTGAAGTGGCGGTAGTCCTTCTTGCTCGGCTTGGCATCCTTGAACACCACGCACGCGCTCACCGGGTCGGTGCCCTGCGTGTTGCTGTTGTCGAAGCACTCGATGTGGCGGGGCGGCTCCGAGAGCCGGAGGTCCTGCTTCAGTTGTTCCAGGATGCGGTTGGTGGCGGCCTCCGGGTCCACGATGCGTTCCTGCTTCCGCTTGTCCATCAGGAAGTACTTCGCGTTGCGTTCGCTCAGCTCGAGCAGCGCCCTCTTGTCGCCGCGTTGGGGTACGGTGAAGCGCAGTCCGGGCATCTCGATCCCGGGATCCACGGGTACGATGGCCTCAGGCGCGGTGCTGCGGAAGCGCTCGCGGAGTTCCGTGATGGCGAGCTGCAGCAGTTCGGCCTCGGTCTCCTCCAACTTCGGCTTCAGCTCCACGGTGATGCCGTGGACCACCGCGCCGTCGATCACGCGCAGGTAGTTCACGCAGGTGCCCCCCGCATCGTTCGCCAATGCGAAGACGTCCACATCGCCGATGTCGGCATGCACGATGGTGTTGCGCGCCTGATAGCGTTCCAGCTGCCCGATCCGCTCGCGAAGCACCTCCGCCTTCTCGTACTCCATGGCTCCCGCATGCACCAGCATCTGTTCCTTCAGGAGACTTGCCACCCCACGCGTGCGGCCCCGCACGATCTGACGGATCTCCTTGATGTGCGCATCATATTCCTCCTGGCTTTGAAGCCCCTCGCATGGCGCCTTGCAATTGCCCATGTGGTACTCCAGACAGCGCTTGTACTTCCCGCGCTCCACGTTGCGCTCGCTCAGGTCGTAGTTGCAGTTGCGGAGCTTGTACATGGTGTTCACCAGTTCCACCACGGTCTTCATCACCCGCGAACTGGCGTAGGGTCCATAGTACTCGCTGCCATCATCCTCCGGGTTCCGCATGCCCTCCACCCGCGGGAAGCGCTCGTTGCGGATCCGTATCCATGGATAGCTCTTGTCGTCCTTCAGGGCCACGTTGTACCGGGGCTGGTGCTGCTTGATAAGGGAGTTCTCCAGCAGCAGGGCATCGAACTCCGTGGCCACCACGATCACCCTGACGTCGACGATATTGGCCACGAGCTTGGCCGTCTTCCCGTTGTCATGGCGCTTGGCGAAGTAGCTCGATACGCGGTTCCGCAGGCTTTTCGCCTTGCCGATGTAGATGATGCGGCCACTGAAGTCGAGGAACTGATACACCCCCGGGTCATGGGGCAGCAGACGCACCTTCTCGCGGATGTCGAGACCGGACATGGTGCGAAGATCGCCATGGGCGAAGGCTTCCCGTTGATACCTTGCCCGCATGGAATTCACCGCCGACCAGATCGCCCAGTTGCTCCAAGGCACCGTGGAGGGCGACGCGAACGCTGCAGTACGCACCCTTTCCAGGATCGAGGAAGGAGGGGAGGGTTCGTTGTCCTTCCTGGCGAACCCGGCCTACGCCCAGTATCTCTACAGCACCACGGCCAGCGTGGTCATCATCGGGAAGGACTTCCAACTCACCGGGCCTGTCTCTACCACGCTCGTTCGTGTGGCGGATGCCCAGGGGGCCTTCGCCCGGGTGCTGGAGATGTACAACACGATCAAGTTGGATAAGAAGGGCATCTCCCCCCAGGCCGTGATCAGTGCCGGCGCCACCCATGGTACGGACTGCTACGTCGGTGCGCTGGCGTTCGTCGGGGAGAACGTGAAGCTGGGGAACAACGTGAGGATCTACCCACATGCATACATCGGGGATAACGTGACGATCGGGGATGGGACCACCATCTTCGCGAACGTGACGATCTATTCCGATTGTGTGATCGGTGCCAGGTGCATCATCCACAGCGGCACGGTCATCGGCAGCGATGGCTTCCGGTTCGCCACGGGCCCGGGCGGAGGTGCGAAGATCCCGCAGATCGGTAATGTGGTGATCGAGGATGAGGTGGAGATCGGGGCGAACTGCGCCATCGATCGGGCGACCCTCGGTTCCACGATCCTGCGGAAGGGGGTCAAGTTCGATAACCTCATCCACATCGCGCACAACGTGGAGGTGGGCGAGAACACGTACTATGCTGCTGGCGGCGTGGTGGCAGGAAGCACCAAGATCGGCAGGAACTGCATGTTCAGCGGGCAGGTGGGGATCATCGGCCACTTGAAGATCGCGGACGGAACCATCGTCGCGGCCCAGAGCGGGATCAGCAAGAACACCAAGGCCGGGGAAGCCTACATGGGTTCTCCAGCATACGAGGTGCAGAAGTACCGGAAGAGCTACATCCATTTCCGCAACCTGGATCGGATCGTGGAACGGCTGGAACGGCTGGAAAAGGGCGTCGATTGAACCAGATGGCGGTGTTCAAGCGCTGCAGCAACCCCGGCCCCTTTCGGTTCATGTCACGCATATCTGAACGCCAGGTCCATCTGTGGTGAACTTTCCACACCTTTCGGGTGTTGTTGGGGACATCGGACCGGAGCATGGGCACGTATAGCATCAAGGACCTGGAGAAGTTGAGCCGCGTCAAGGCCCACACCATACGCATATGGGAGAAACGCTATGGCCTGCTGCGGCCGGACCGTACGACCACCAACATCCGGGAATATTCGGATGATGACCTGCGCCGCCTGTTGAACGTCGCCTTGTTGAACGACCACGGCCTGAAGATCAGCCGCATCGCCGAGCTGAGCGAGGACGAGATGAAGGACAGGATCCTGGCGATGGAGAATACGGGTGGGGCGGCACCCGACATCGTGGAAAGCCTCATAGCAGCGACCCTTTCCTTCGATGGAGCGCGGTTCGAACGTCTCCTGGCGGGTGGCGTACTTCGTCTTGGTTTCGAGCGATGCATGTTCGATGTGATGCTTCCTTTCATGCAACGGGTCGGTGTGTTGTGGCAGGTGGGTGCCATGAAACCGGGCCAGGAGCATTTCGTGACCAACCTGCTCAGGCAGAAGGTCATTGCGGCCATTGACGGCTGTGAGCCGGTACAGAATAGCCCGGCGGTGAGCGTGGTCATGTTCCTTCCGGAAGGCGAGTTGCATGAGATCGGGATCCTCCTGGGGCATTATCTGTTGAAGCGCGCCGGGCACGAGGTGCTCTATCTCGGTCAAACCCTGCCCAAGGCCGATCTGTTCGCAGTGATCGCAAGCCGGCTGCCGGATGTGTTGGTGACCTCCGTTTCAACACGGTCCGGACTTGAGGAACTCCTTACGATGGCGTCGGAGCTACATACCACCGCCCCGGGGATCCGCTTGTTGATCCACGCACTTGCTGTCCCGCTGAATGCTGGGATCCAGTCGGTTCGGTTCGTCTCTGACCTGCGAGAACTGGTCGAGGTCGTGGAGCTCCGCAGCTGAACACGACCTTGCGTCGGTCGGACTTTTCCATCCATTTTGTTCAATATATGGTGATCAATGGTTGACAATTGATGGCTAAATAGTTGTGTTTCGCTCAAAGTTGTTTAATCTTTGATGCCGAACATTAAACAATCATGTGATGTCAACGCACGAATTCAATGACCAACTCGTTCGCTCACAGCGCGGCTTGTTCCATTATGCATTGAGCTTGACACACGACGCTGAAAGGGCGCGGGACCTGGTGCAGGACAGCTTTCTCAAGGCCTTGTCCAACAGGGATAAATTCAAGCACGGAACGGATCTGAAAGCCTGGCTCACCACGATCACCCGGAACCAGTTCATCAATGGCTATCGCCGCCAGCGTCTGTCCAGGACCTTGGAAGGTGATATCGATCGGCCGGGGGTGGCCAACGCCAGTGGACCGGACCATGATCCGATAGCCGGAATGGATGCACGCAAGGCCACGGAGTATCTTGAGCGCATGCGCCCCATGTTCCGAGAGCCCTTCAAGCTCTTCCAAGATGGTTTCCGGTACCAGGAGATCGCCGAGAAGGTCGGTGTGCCACTGGGAACCGTGAAGAGCCGCATTCATCAGGCCAGACAGGAACTCATGGCCGTCATGGGTGGATCATCCGTAGCGGTATGAAGGAACGCGTGGCGGTCATCGGTGGTGGTTTCTCAGGCCTTGCGGCGGCGGCCCATCTGGCCAAAGCCGGGAGGAGTGTGACCCTGGTCGAGAAGAACGACGAGCTCGGTGGTCGCGCTCGGGTCCTCCGCGAGGCCGGTTTCCTGTTCGACCGTGGACCCAGCTGGTACTGGATGCCCGATGTGTTCGAGGAGTTCTTCGCTCATTTCGGCCATCACCCGAGCGACCTGTACGAGCTCAAGCGTCTCGACCCCTCTTATTCCGTCTACTTCGGTCCCCGGCAGCGCATGGATGTGCCGGCGACCATGGAAGGTCTGCACCGGCTTTTCGAGGAATTGGAGCCGGGTTCGTCGGGCAAGCTTGACCGGTTCCTGCTGGAGGCGAGCCGCAAGTACGAGCTCGCGATGGGTGGCATGGTGCAGCAGCCCGGATTGTCCCCACTTGAGCTGATCCAGCCACGCGCGCTGGCGGGCATGTTGCGCATGAGCGTGTTCGGGTCCTTCAGCGCTCACGTGCGGAAGTACTTCAAACACCCGAAGCTCATCAGCCTGCTGGAGTTCCCTGTCCTGTTCCTGGGTGCCACCCCACAGGATACACCTGCGCTCTTCAGTTTGATGAACCACGCGGACATGGCATTGGGCACCTGGTATCCGATGGGTGGCATGGGAAGGGTCGTGGATGCCATGGCACAGGTGGCCCGGGAACAGGGCGTTGAGATCGCCACGGGTGTCACGGTCAAGGAACTGGCCGTGGAGCATGGGCGGGTGACCAGGGTGCTCACCGATACGGTGGACATCGCTTGTGATCAAGTGGTGGCCGCTGCGGACTACCACCACGTGGAGCAATCGCTTCTGGGCCCCGGGTACCGGACCTACTCGGCCTCCTATTGGGAGGATCGGACCCTGGCTCCATCGGTCCTGATGTTCTATATCGGCGTGGGGCGGACGCTGAAGAACGCGCAGCATCACATGCTCTTCTTCGATGAGGACCTCGGCCCCCATGCCCGGGAGATCTACAAGGACCCCAGATGGCCAAGCCGCCCGCTCTTCTACGCCTCCTGCACCTCGGTCACCGATCCCGGCGTTGCCCCTGCTGGTATGGAGAATCTGGTGATACTCATACCGATCGCACCCGGACTGGATGACGAGGAGGCCATCCGTGAACACTACTACCACCTCGTGCTGGAGCGCATGGAACGCATCATTGGCGAGGAGATCCGTCCGCATGTGGTCCATCGCTCCTCCTGTTCGGTGAGCGACCTGATCCAGGATGTGAACGCGTTCAAAGGCAATGCATACGGGCTGGCCAACACCCTGCGCCAGACCGCCTTCCTCCGCCCTTCGATAAGGAGCCGCAAGCTCAAGAACCTGTACTTCGCTGGTCAATTCACCGTTCCCGGACCTGGCGTTCCTCCTGCGCTGATCTCCGGTGGCATCGTTGCCCGGCAGTTGCTGAAAGACCATTCCCGATGAACAACCGTGAGATATTCGACAAGGTCTGTGCGGCGACCAGCCGGCATACGACCAACTCGTTCAGCACCTCGTTCTCCGCTGGTGTTCGTCTGCTCGCACCCGCGTTGCGTGGTCCGATCCATGCCATCTATGGGTTCGTCCGGTTCGCGGATGAGATCGTGGACACCTTCCTGGACCATCCGCGGGCGGATCTGCTCAAGGCCTTCGAACGTGATACCTGGGCGGCCATCGACGCGGGGATCAGTTTGAACCCCATCCTCCACAGCTTCCAGCAGACCGTGCACCGCTATGGCATCGAACGCGAGCACATCCGGACCTTCCTGGCCAGCATGGAGATGGACCTCCATCGCTCCGAACATGACGACACCTCTTACGAGACCTACATACTCGGAAGCGCCGAGGTCGTTGGCTTGATGTGCTTGCATGTCTTCTGTGAGGGTGACAGGCAGCGGTATGAGCAGCTCAAGCCAGCCGCCATGCGTCTTGGTGCGGCCTTTCAGAAGATCAATTTCCTGCGGGATATCCGGGATGATTCCCAACGATTGGGACGCTCCTACTTCCCCGGAGCCAACGGTGCGATGACGGAGGAACGGAAGAAGGAGATCGAGGCCGAGATCAGGGAGGACCTGGCAGCTGCCGACCTTGGCATCAGCGAGCTGCCGATCGGAGCGCGCAACGGGGTCCGGCTGGCGAGCATCTATTACAAGGCCCTGCTGCGCAAGATCGAGCGGACCCCTGCCCGACGCATCCGTGAGGAGCGCATCCGGATATCCAATGGAAGGAAGTTCGGCATGCTGATCACGTCCTACGTGCAACGTCGTTTCACCCTGGTGCTGCCCTGAGCGATGATCGAACAGGTGGTGCTGGTGGATGAGACCGACAAGGAGATCGGCCACATGGAGAAGCTGGCCGCTCATCATGCCGGCCTGCTGCATCGCGCATTCTCCGTGTTCGTCTTCAACACGAAGGGGGAACTCCTGATGCAACGCCGGGCGGATGGCAAGTACCACTCCCCGGGACTATGGACGAACACCTGCTGTGGCCATCCGAGGCCTGGCGAACGAACCGTTCAAGCGGCCGGTCGTAGGCTGATGGAGGAGATGGGCCTCTCCTGCGCCCTGCTCGAGGTCTTCCACTTTCGTTATGACGCGGCGCTGGAAGGCGGTCTGCGCGAGAATGAGCTGGACCATGTGATCGTTGGGGTCAGCGACCGCGCACCGGTTCCGGACCCGCACGAGGCTTCGGCGGTCCGTTATGTCGCCCGGCACGACCTGGAACAGGAGCTGGCGGCGCATCCTGAACGCTTCACGGTCTGGTTCCCCTTGTGCTATGCGCGCGCCTGGGACATGGCTCATCTTGCCACGACCGTCGTATGAGCGGGGAGCCCTCCAGCCTCTTCTGGTTCAGGCGCGATCTGCGGTTGGAGGACAACCATGGCCTCTATCGCGCGCTGACGGCAGGTGCGAGGGTCAGGACCATTTTCATCTTCGACCCGGACATCCTGGGCAAGCTGGAGGATCGCGATGACAGGCGGGTGAACTTCATTCACGATCGTGTGAATGAACTCGCCAAACGTATCGCGGAGCACGGCGGCCATTTGATGGTGAAGTATGGCCGACCAGTGGTGGTCTTCGAGGAGCTGCTCGCGGAACACCAATTCACCGCGCTGCACTACAACCACGACCATGAACCGGACGCCCTGGTGCGCGATGCCGCGGTGGAAAAGATGTTCCGTGCAAAGGGCTGTACGGCGCACAGTTACAAGGACCAGACGGTCTTCGAGCGCGACGACGTGCTGAAGGACGATGGCACACCCTACACGGTGTTCACGCCTTTCGGCCGTAAGTGGCGCACCGCTCTTGAAGCCACTGGTCTGGAGCAATTCCCTTCCGAGCGGCACCTCGACAAACTCGAGCCCTGGAGCAACGCGCAGGCTACGCCCACCTTGGGCGACATGGGTTTCGCACGCGCCTCTTATGAGGTGCCACCCTTCCCGCCGCCGGTCGAACAGCTGCAGCGCTATGCGGACCTCAGGAACCTCCCTGCGAAGGATGGATCGACGGGCGTGGGAGTGCATCTCCGCTTCGGTACCGTATCTCCTCGGGCGTTGGTGCGCCTTGCCGGATCGCACAGTGATGTGTGGCTCAACGAGCTGATCTGGCGTGAGTTCTTCATGCAGATCCTCTGGCACTTCCCGCATGTGGTGCAGGGCGCCTTCCGACCTGCCTACGACCGCATCGCCTGGCAAAACGACGAAGGGATGTTCGAACGCTGGTGCGAGGGCCGCACAGGCTATCCCTTGGTGGATGCCGGCATGCGCCAGCTGCGCGCGACAGGGCACATGCACAACCGGGTTCGCATGGTGGCGGCCAGCTTCCTGGTGAAGGACCTGCTGATCGACTGGCGCTGGGGCGAAGCCTGGTTCGCTCGGTGGCTGATGGACTTCGAACTGAGCTCGAACAACGGCAACTGGCAGTGGGCGGCTGGTACGGGCTGTGACGCGGCACCGTATTTCCGGGTGTTCCACCCGACCACCCAGCTAAAACGCTTCGACCCCGATCTGGAATACGTGCGGAAATGGGCACCGGACCACGTGGCGGGGAAAGGGCCGGCCCCGATCGTGGATCATGACCAAGCCCGGAAACGCGCCGTCGCTGCGTTCAAGGAGGCCTTGGCCTGAGCACGCCCCTATTCTCGGCACTTGGCGTGGTTCTGTCATGTCAATGTCAGGAATGTTTAACCATTTGTCCGCGATAATGAACAAAATGAACGATGAGCTGTTATCGCACTAAACCCCTAACCGCATGATGCCATGAAACGCGTTGCAACACTTACAACAACGCTTCTGGCGGGACTCGGCCTTAGCGCCCAGACCGCCCGTGTCCAGGTTATCCACAACTGCGCGGACCTTGCTGCCGCCGCTGTGGATGTTTACCTCGATGAAACCTTGCTCATCGACGACTTCGCCTTCCGGACAGCCAGCCCCTTCATCGACGCACCGGCCGGCGTCCCATTCACCGTTGCTATCGCGCTGCCGAACAGCACGAGCGCGAGCGAAGCCATCTACACGGAGGAATTCACCCTGACGGATGGTGAGACCTACGTGATCGTGGCGAGTGGAACGGTGAGCCCGACCGGTTATTCGCCCGCGACACCTTTCTCACTGGCCGTATACCCCATGGGTCGTGAAACCTCCGCCGGAGGTGCGATGATGACCGATGTGCTCGTGTACCATGGCAGCACCGATGCTCCTGTGGTGGACGTCTACGAAAGCGCGGTGGTGAACACGACGGTGGTGGATGACATCGCCTATGGTTCTTTCGATGGCTATCTGGAACTGCCCACGCTGGACTTCACCCTACAGGTACGTACGGCCGACAACAGCACGGTCGTTGCAGCGTACGCGGCACCGCTCGAGACACTGGGTCTCGGTGGAAGTGCGCTGGTAGCGGTAGCCTCCGGCTTCCTCGACCCCTCCATGAACAGCAACGGTCCCGCCTTTGGCATTTGGGTAGCCCTTCCAAGTGGTGGTGACCTGGTGGAGTTGCCTGCGGTGGCCACGGGTACGGCTCGCGTGCAGGTGATCCACAACTGTGCGGACCTTGCCGCCGCCTCGGTGGACGTTTACCTCGATGAGGCCCTGTTGATCGATGACTTCGCGTTCCGCACGGCCAGCCCGTTCATTGATGCGCCCGCCGGTGTCCCCTTCACCGTGGATATCGCACTCCCGAACAGTACCAGTGCGAGCGAGGCCATCTACACCGAGGAGTTCACGTTGATGAACGGCGGCTCCTATGTGATCGTCGCCAGCGGAACGGTGAGCCCCACCGGTTACAGCCCGGCGACCCCATTCTCATTGGCGGTCTTCCCGATGGGTCGTGAAGCAGCCGAGGGTGGTGCGATGATGACCGATGTGCTCGTGTACCATGGCAGCACGGACGCCCCTGTGGTGGATGTGTATGAAAGCGCGGTGGTGAACACGACCGTGGTGGATGACATCGCGTATGGTTCATTCGATGGCTACCTGGAACTGCCTACCCTGGATTTCACCTTGCAGGTGCGTGACGCCAACAACAGCACCATCGTTGCAGCGTATGCTGCCCCGCTGGAAACGCTCGGACTCGGTGGAAGTGCGCTGGTAGCGGTAGCCTCCGGCTTCCTTGATCCTACCATGAACAGCAACGGACCGGCCTTCGGCATATGGGTGGCCCTGCCAAGCGGTGGCGATCTGGTCGAACTACCAGCCGTGGCGATCCCGACCGCGCGCGTTCAAGTGATCCACAACAGCGCCGATCTCGCCGCTGCGGAGGTCGATGTCTGGTTGAACAATACGCTCCTGCTGGATGACTTCGTGTTCCGCACGGCCAGTCCGTTCGTGGATGCGCAGGCCGGTGTGCCGTTCGATGTGAGCATCGCCCTGCCCACCAGCACGGACACCACCGGTGCATTGGCCCGGTTCACCTACGAACTGGAGGAAGGAGGAACCTACATCCTGGTCGCGAACGGGATCGTATCCGGAAGCGGATACTCACCTGTCCAACCCTTCGATATCTACGTGCAGGCCGATGCGCGCGAGCAGAGCACCGACCCCGGTAATGTGGACGTGCTCGTCTTCCACGGTAGCACCGATGCTCCTGTGGTGGATGTGGAGGAGACGGTCGTGCCGGCAGGCACCATCGTGGATGACATCGCCTATGGCGAGTTCGCCGGCTATCTCGAGCTCCTGGAATCGGACTACGGGCTGACCATCACTGCGAATGGAACACCCGTGGCGGCCTATCAAGCCCCCCTGGCTTCGCTTGGCCTGGCGGGCAATGCGATCACCGTGCTTGCCTCCGGTTTCCTGGATCCGTCCATGAACAGCAATGGTGCTGCATTCGGGCTGTACGTCGCACTTCCTTCAGGTGGCGACCTGGTCCCACTTCCTATCACCACTGGTATTAGCGAGAACGGGTCCATCCGCGTGAGCTCCATATTCCCGAACCCGACGCTTGATGCGGTGCAGTTGCAACTGGACGTCCTGGAGGCTGGCCGAACGGCCATCACCGTGGTGGATGCACAGGGTCGCGAAGTGCGGAGCCTGGAACCGGGCATCCTCGGTGTCGGCTCCAACCGCTACGTGATCGACCTGCAGGACCTCGATGCAGGAACCTACTGGTTGCGTGTGTTGCGTGATGACGCGAACCTCGCCCTGCCGATCGTGAAGCAGTGAGTTGGTGGGTGTGAACGGGAAGGGGCCGTCTCGCAGGAGGCGGCCCCTTCTGTTCTCCGGTCGGGCGCTTCAAGGAAGTTGTTCCGCGCGCGTATTGGTGGGAACGATGCCACCGATGTTCTGCAGGATGAGGTCGCGGTCATTGTTGGCACCCGCATAGATCACCTGACCGTCCAGGTTCACATCCTCATCCAGGTAGCCCGATACGATGTTCGTGGGCACCACTCCCCCGATCCGGGCGAGGATCAGGTCGCGGTCATTGGTGATACCGGCGTACTTCAAGGTACCATCCGCATTGCAATCGCCCGCCCATAGCGTGTGCAGTGCCCCCACGGCCTTCCGCGCTTCCGTCCCGTACATCAACAGCGCCGGGTCGCTGAAGTCGAGCTTCACCACTCCTGTTCCGTACAACGTGCTGGCGGCGGTCATGGCACCGAGGTGGTTGCGGTGGAATACGCTCACCTGGTAACTGCCACGTGGCGCGTCCTCGAAGCACAATGGGCTCCGTCCGTTCGCATCCACCACGCGACCATCGGCCAGGACCATCGCAGCGAGCTCATCCACCACGTTGCTCCCCCCTCCATCGCGCAACTGCACGATGACCCAATCGACCGGACGCGAAAGGCCGGTGCGTTCCAGGAGATCGGTGGACGCCGTGGCGCCGAGCCCGTATGGGTCCGCGGCGGGCAGCAATCCACCGTTCAACAGGTCGGTGCGCATGGTGTTCACCACCGTGGGGCCTTCGAGGAAGACCGTCAGGTCCAGCTCCGCGTCACCATCGGTGTAGTCGAAGATGCCGTCGCTGTCGCGGTCCACGCCCATGCGGACCTTGGTGTTCGGGTGCACGATGGTCCAGGTGAGCGGTGCGGAGCCGGTCTGCGCCGCGCTCACGAGCTGTGCATGCGTCACCGGTGCGGCTCCGTTCAGATCGGGCTGGTAATTGTCCGAACCGAGGTAGTAGAAGCCGCGTGCCTCGTTGTTCCAGATCCCCTTCACGATCATCGCATACTCACCCGGTTTGTCGTTCACCAGGCTCTTCATCGTGGTGAGCTGTGCCGTGCTGCCCACGCTACCATTGATGGTGTGACGGAGGCCCACGGCGGGCATGGCATCCTGTACCGGATGGACGCGGTCGAAGGTGTGGCTCTGCGGACTGTTATCCGGGTCTATGCCACCGGACCAGCTCAGTAGTTCAGGCTCGTAGTCCCCGAAATAGTGTCCGCTCACCCCCGGGCTGTTGAAGAGCGTTTCCATGATGCCATCACTCATCAAGCCGAAGCCGCTGGTACACTCCGTGGTATTGTAGAAGAAGCCGTTCTTCCGGTACACGGACCGTAGATCAGGCACCATGTTGGTGTTGTTGGTCATGACCACCTGGCTGCCCTGATTGGTATTGCTGCCATTGCCGGGCAGGTGACCCCGACCGCTGCCGGTCTGGTGGCAGTGCGAACAGTTCACGTTCACGGCCACGAAGAGGCGCACCCCCGCGGTCGGTACGGTCTGGAAGCTGGTCCCCGTGAAGCGGACGCGGTTCGGGTTGTTCATGCGCTCCACTGTGGCAGCCACACTGGTCTCCGGACGGTAGGTTCGGTATGGATTAGGCACGTACCAGGTCGCGGCCAGGAAGTCGCTGAACTCCTGCATGCCCGCCGCGTCGAGCGGAACATCCGTCCCTTGCAGGTCGCGGAAGGCTCCGGCGAAATCCTGGAAGCTCTCCTTGTCCCCGCGCCAGTGCAACTTGCCTGTGCCGCGATTGATGATGTCGATGAGGAACTGCGTCGTCTTCAATCCCTTCATCGGGTGGTAGGTCTTGTTGCCGGCGGCATCGTTCACCGTGACCATCTCGCCCGCCGGGTTGCCAAGGTCCCATGCCAGGCGGTCCCACTTGCCATCCACGTGACAGCTGCCGCAGGAGATGTGGCCATGACCACTTCCCGTGTGCGTGTTGTACAAGTGCCTGCGACCGGTCTTGATCACATCCGGGGTCGGGTCGAAGAAGGCTGTTCGCGCCACCTCCTTGTCCGTGGTGATGTCGATGGTGCTGATGGAGCCATCGAACTTGTTCAGGACATAGGCCCGGTTGCGAGCATCATCGATCACGATGCCCGTGGGGCCTTCTCCCACCTTGATCGGTTCGGGTACGGTCCGTGCGCCGGTGGTGCCGATGGTGATGACATTGTTCGATCCCATGCCCGTGACGTACGCCTTCGTGCCATCCGCCTTCCAGGCGATGCCGCGCGGATCACCAATGGAACGAACGCGATCCGCAGGCGGGGAGGAGTGCGTGCTGTAGTTGATGTGCGGGTTCAGGTCCGTTCGCGTCACACTGCCCGCGCCAAGGAAGCGCGATACGTTCACCGCCAGGAACTTCCCACGCAGGTTCGGTTCGAAGCGGACCTCATTGGTGGCATCAGTCCCGATCACATACACCTCGCCGCTCGGGTGCACGGCCATGCTCATGAGGATGTTGCCAAGGGTCTGCTTGTAGGTGACACCCGCCGTGGTCGGGTTGTTCGCATTGATGATGGCCACGTCGCGATCGGGCATGTCCCAGCCGGCCATACGCCCGGTGTTCGGCAGGCCGCCGCTCACGAGGTTGGTCCAGTTGCGACCATTCGCGTCCATCCACTGTCCGGCGGCGTTCTTGCGCACCACCAGGCTGTTGTTCCCCGGAGGTGGCGGGTTGCTCGCGTTCATCGGTGGGTTGAAACCAGTGGCGCCGGAATTCGGAACAGGAACGATGCCGCCGTATGGGCCTGCCGGGTTCGCCACCACATTAGGAACAGTGGTGCACGCACCACCTTGCACGGAGCAGAAGCCTCCCGCATGGAACTGATTCCCTGGGATCACGGTGGTCTGGTTGCCGCTCTCGAAGAAGGCGCAATACACGGTACTCCCGTCCGGGCTCACAGCCAACGCGCGCGGTTGTTCCCCTTTCAGCAGCACGTGCGTGGGTGCTGTGTCCAGGTTCGCCGGATCGAAGACCTGGATCATCTCCTGTTCGGCGCAGCTCACGAAGGCCCGCAGCGGCGATCCCGCGAAGACGACATCGGACGGCTCGTTCTCGGTGGTAACGCTGCGCACCACGGTCCTGAGCGTGAGGTCCACGATGCTGATGTCATCACTGATCGTGTTCACCACCCAGGCCTCGGTGTTGGTCCTTGCGCGGACCGTCACCGGGTCCAGGCCCACGGGAATGGTGGCATTGTGCAGCATGCCAGTGGACGAGAGTGTGAACACCTCCAATGAGTTGTTCGCCGTGTTCACCACCAGCAGCTTCGTCCCATCCGGCGTCTTGTCGATGGGATGCACGTGTGCCGACTCGAAGTTCACGAAGTCGCTGAGCGGTACCGCGGACTTGGCGATGACCGTCCCGGCCCGGCGTGGTTCGATCGTGGCGGACAGCCCGACCAGCGCTCCGGTGGTGATGAGGACGATCGCGGTGCGGTAGGGTACGGTTCGTGCCATGGCAACAAGGTCGCTTCAGGAGCCACGTGTGCAAGGCGCTATGCCACCACTTCGGTGTTCCTTCAAGGCGAAAGGCTAAACTAATCCCGATCCTGACAGATCGCAAGCTTGGATACCTGTCCTTACCAAGGCTTTCGGCGTATAGCGCCCGGCTGGGCCCGGGATCGCCGCGGCACCCTAGTTTTGGTTCGGATGGAGGAGATGCCGATCGGGAGCGCGGGAGAGAAGAAGTTCTGGTACCTCCAGAACCACCGCCTGTTCGATCAGCTATCCGATGATGCCATCCAAGGTCTGTGCATCATTTCCAGGTACAGGGAGGCTCGGCGCGGTGAGCACATCTTCTTCACGGCTGATACCACCGATCGCATCTTCATTCTGAAGCACGGTGCGGTGAAGATCGTGCAGGTGGACCACCTCGGGAACGAGGTGGTGAAGGACGTGCTGGGGGATCATGATCTTTTCGGCCATCTTCCAGCCGCAGGCCGCGGACGGTCCGAGGTCGAGTTTGCCGTGGCCCTTACGGACGATGTCTCCATCTGCATGTTCAACCGCGCCGATTTCGAGCAGGTCCTGGCCCGCGATCCACAGGTATCGCTCAAGTTGGCATCACACATCGGAGGGAAGTTGCGCGCACTGGAACAGAAGTACGACAGCCTGGTGTTCAAGGATGTGCGGACCCGTCTTCTGGAGTTCCTGGAACGCTATCGCGAACTTCTTGCGGCCGATCGCGAGGCCGATGGCGCCGTTCCCAATCTCCTGCGTCAGGAGGATATCGCCCAGTTGATCGGCTGCACACGTCAGACCGTGGCCGAGCTGCTGGGCACCTTGGAACGAGAGGGCCTCGTGCGATACTCACGCCGGTCCATTCTGGTGCGCTGAGGTCGTGTCGGCCGGCCGACATTCTGAGGTTCCGGCCTTGTCCAATTTTGTACCACAGACCACGAGCCATGCGTAATTCCCTGCTCACAGCCCTGCTCCTTCTGGGCTATTGTGCTTTCGCCCAGAACGACCTGCAACCCCGACTGAACGTCGAAAAGGGCCTTTGGGTGGAAGGCTGCGACCCTGTTTCCTATCTCGTCGACGGACGAGCCGCCCAGGGCAACGCCAGGTACGCTCACCAGATGAACGGGGCCACTTTCCACTTCGTGAGCCAGGCGCACAAGGACCTCTTCGTTGCCGACCCTGCACACTATCTCCCGCAATACGGTGGCTGGTGCGCCTACGCCATGGGAGCCAGGAATGAGAAGGTGGAGGTGAACCCCGAGACCTTCAAAGTGAAGGGCGGCAAGGTGTACTTGTTCTACAACCGGTTCTTCACGAATACGTTGGACGATTGGAACGAGGACGAGGTCAGGCTCCAGTCAGCAGCCGATCGGAATTGGAAGGCCTTCAAACACGCCACGAACACCCCGCATTGATGATGAAACAGCTGCTCAAAAGGCTGCCAGCCATCGCCGCGGCGATCATCCTGCTGCAGACCCTGTTCTTCAAGTTCTCCGCCGCGCCGGAGTCGGTGTTCATCTTCTCCTCCCTCGGCATGGAACCTTGGGGGCGGATCGGATCCGGGGTGGCGGAGCTGCTCGCTGCGGTGCTTTTGTTGATCCCCCGCACCTCGTGGATGGGGGCATGCCTGGCCATCGGTATCATGGCCGGCGCCTTGCTGAGCCACCTGTTCATCCTCGGCATCGAGATCATGGATGATGGGGGGACCCTCTTCTTCCTGGCGTTGATCGTTCTTTTCTGTTCGATCGTGGTGCTGATCCAGGAACGGAACCGATGGCTACATTTCCTTCCCCGTTCCGCCATGAAGGGCGAACGTTGATCGTCCACATGACGCAGACCATCGCATACAACAAGGCGCTCTTGCTCCAGGCGGACGAGCTCCTGGTCCAGTTGTCGGACGTGCAGCTTTGTGCACAACGTGAGCTGCTCTTCGGTGGGACCATCGGTCAGCACATGCGGCACATCCTGGAGTATTACCTGCAATTACTGAAGGAGCAGGCCACCGGCCGGATCAACTACGATCGTCGCGTGCGCGATCACGGGATCGAACAGCAGGTATCCCTGGCACGTGCCGCGCTACGGGACTGCCTTGAACGGCTCCATGATCTGGATACCGATCGACCGTTGACCCTCGAGAGCGAGCTCCCACTGGAGGAGCGAAGGACCACCCAGCAGACCAGTTTGCTCCGAGAACTCACGTATGTGGCCGATCATTGCGTCCATCACCTGGCCATGGTGCGCATCGTGGTGGAGCAGGACCTGCCCGAAGTCGGCTTCCCCTTGGAGCTGGGCGTTGCCGCCGCCACACGCAATCATCGCGCACGTTGATGGTCGCGCTCCTACCGTCATGGTGGGTCCGCCATGGTTTCGTGTCCTTCAGGATGGATATGGCTCACGCTGAGGATGGCATCGCTCAGGAGGCATGGACCGCAGCTCGACCGGATCGGAATGAGCAAGGTGTATGGCGCTTCCTTATAAGGTCTTCCAGCATGATCCGCCGCCAAGAGAGCGGGACTGAACGCGCGGAATGGGTGGACCATTCCACTAGCTGGTCCAGGATGAGCAACCGACATTCAGCTTGATCCGGTCATGAAGCGCCTGCGCGATCGCCTGAACCATGAGTATTGGCCATGGTACCTGATCTACTTGCCGGTCTTCATGATCTATGTGGTCGAGGTTCTGCGTTCAAGGCGAGCGGCGTTCTTCACCAACGTGAACCCCGGTATCGACATGGGCGGGTTCTTCGGGGAACGCAAGTCGGACATCTATGCGCTGTTACCCGGGACGGCTTATCCCGAAACGGTATTGGTGCCTGCAGGCACCACTGTACATGACATCTTGCCGCTGGTCGCCAGCAAGGGGATCCAGCTCCCGCTCATCGTTAAACCCGATGTGGGTGAGCGGGGCCGCGGCGTGGAGCGCGTGGTGGATAAGACCCGGCTGGTGGAGATGCTCACGAACGCGACCGAGGACCTTCTTGTGCAACGACTTGCAAAGGGGGAGCACGAATACGGTCTGATGTTCGCCCGTGAGCCAGCCACTGGCATGACCGAACTCCTGTCGATCACGGGAAAGCGATTCCTGCAGGTATGTGGGGATGGCCAGCGAAGCATCGCCGAGTTGCTGCACCGGGAATACCGCGGTTCGAAACAGGTGAAGCGGTTGCGATCCTCTGCGAATGGCGGCCTGGATCGGATACTCCAGAGCGGTGAAGTGCTCCAGGTGGAACCGATCGGGAATCATTGCAGGGGGACGACGTTCATGGATGCGGGTCATCTGCGCTCACCGCAATTGGAGAAGGCGATCAGCGATCTGTTCCATGCCGTGGAAGGGGTGTACTACGGGCGCCTGGATGTGCGCACGACGAGCGAGGAGGCCCTGAAGGCCGGGATCTTCGAGGTGATCGAGCTGAACGGCGTGAGCAGCGAACCAGGACACATCTATGATCCCTCCTATTCCATCTGGCGCTGTTGGCGGGAACTCATTCATCACGTCCAGCGGGCCGTCCGGATCTCGCGGGAATTGAAGACCGGCGGCGTGGAACCCGTCCCGTTGAGGAAGGTGCTTGATCGCTGTGCACAACACTTCGAGTGGTGGCCATCTAGCAGGCTGCACATGCGATCTCCTGGAGCTCGCACCTTTGGTTCTAGCGCGATGGCCGTCCCAACCGAAGGGTCTTGAGACGTGCGCTCGATGCGCATTGACCTGTGCATCCACGTGTGGTTCGTTCACCACGATAGCAAGTGAGCCGTTCAGTAGACGAGCAAACGCGGCTCGCTCATCTCCTCCATCGCGTACCTCAGGCCTTCGCGCCCCAGGCCGCTGTCCTTGATGCCTCCATAGGGCATGGGGTCGATGCGGAATCCCGGGATGCTGTTGATGATGATGCCGCCCACTTCGAGCTCGTCGTGCGCCTGTTTCATGTGCGCGATGCTCGTGGTGAAGACACCCGCCTGCAACCCATAGTTGGAATCGTTGACCGCCGCGATGGCCTCGTTGAAGTCCTTGACCTCTTCGAGCACTGCCACTGGACCGAAGACCTCGGCGCAGTTCACCTTCATACTGTCCTTGGTGTTGGTGAGCAGGGTGGCCGCGTAGATGTTGCAGTTCGTATCCACCGCTTTGCCGCCTGCAAGCACGGTCGCACCCCCTTTCACCGCCTCTTCCACCCAAGCGCCGATGCGCTCGAAGTGGCCCTTGTCGATGATCGGGCCGACCGAGACATCCGGATCCATCGGGTCGCCGGACCTCAACGCGTTGAACTCCTTCACGAGCAGCTCGCGGAACGCAGTGAACACGCTCTCCACCGCGTAGATGCGCTGTGTGCTGATGCAGGTCTGGCCAGCGTAGAGGTTGGCGCCCATCGCCACCGACTTCGCGATCGCCGGGAGGTCCGTGCCTTCGTCCACGATCACGGCCGCGTTCCCCCCAAGCTCAAGCGCCACCTTCTTCTTGCCGCAGATGCTCTTCAGGTGCCAGCCTACCTTGTCGCTTCCCGTGAAGCTGAGCATGGCCACGCGTTCATCCTTCACCAGCTTCTCAGCGACCGGCACACCGCACATCAGCACGTGGAACGCGTCCTTGGGCCAACCGATCTCCTCCATGAAGCGGCCGAGCACCATGGAGCTCAGCGGTGCTTGCGGCGCAGGCTTCAAGACGATGGGGCAGCCGACGGCCATCGCTGGCGCCACCTTGTGCAGCACCAGGTTCAGCGGGAAGTTGAAGGGTGTGATGGCCGCGATCACACCCACGGGAAAGCGCTTGGTGAAGGCGGTGCGCCCCGCTCCGGCGCCGAAGTCCATCGGCACCATCTCCCCCCCGAAGCGAAGGGCCTCGGCAGCCGCCGTGCGCACGGTCGTGATGCAGCGCGCGATCTCCGTGCGCGCGTAGCCGATGGGCTTGCCGCCCTCCTTCACGATGAGCCTCGCGAGCTCCTCCTGGTCGCGGGTGATCAGCGCCGCCAGCGCTTCCAGCTTGATGCTGCGCTCACCAGCGCTCATCTTCCCCAGCTTCTCCCGGCTCGCGTACGCGGCGGCGATGGCCTCCTCCATCTGCGCCTCCGTGGCATGCGGGATGCGTGCCAGTTCGGTGCCGTGGTATTTGTCCACCACCGTATTGAAGGAGCCATCGCCCTCGAAGGACCAGTTGCCGTTGATCAGGTTGGCGGGGGTGAAGAGGGAGGTGAGGGTGCTGGGCATGGTGCGAAATTACGGGCCGCGCGCGCGGCCATATTCACCGCAGAGACGCGGAGAGCGCAGAGGAATGCGCCGCGACGGCATCTTAGCGCCCTCCGCGCTTCGGCGGCTCGATCCGCATTCACTCCTCCATCCTGTTCGCGATTCGCTTGATGCCCTGCTTCAGCAGCTTGACATTGAAGTTGATGAGCAAGCCGAGGCGCTGGTCCATGAGCTTCAGATAGCCGAGCAACTGGGCCTCATGGATCGGGTGCAACGCTTCGACAGATTTGGCTTCGACGATGACCAGACCTGCCACCCATAGGTCGCAGCGGTAGATCGATTCAAGGCGCTCGCCCTTGTACATGACCGGCACTGCCACTTGTCGCCTGAATGGGACTCCTCGGAACTCCAGTTCGCGACACAGGCACTCTTCATAGACCTTTTCCAACAAGCCGGGACCAAGCTCGCGATGTACCTCGATCGCCGCACCGATGACCTGCTCCGTCAACTCATTGTATGTCCACGCACCGCTCATGACTGTTGCATTTCTCTGCGCTCTCCGCGCCTCTGCGGTAAAAACTCAAGCGCGCTTGCGCCCTTCACTTCGCCAGATACCTCCCCACCGGCCGCAGCAGCACCACCTGCACCTCCTGCTCCTCGAAACGGTGGAAGCTCGCCTCCACCTGCTTCTCCGGCCAGATGATCTGCACGCGGCCCTTGGCCACATCATAGGCCGCGGTGTAGAGCGTGCCGAAGCCGCGCAGGTACTGTTGGCTGTACAAGGGCGGCTTGAGGAACTGCTTGATGAGCGTTGCGCGCGTGAGCTTGGGCTGCGCGATGCTGTGCTCCAGGAAGTGCTTGCGCTCGATGGTATGGGTGAAGGCCGCGTACTCATCCCACTCCACCTGATGCTGGTGGTTGCAGGCCACCGCTTGATAGACCACCTGCGCCGGACGGTCCGGATTCATGTACACCGTTGCGTACTTGCCGCTCTTGTCCACCACGGTGACGTTGTAGCCCATGTGCACCGGTATGCGGGATAGCGCGACGCAGGCTTCATCGGTCGTGCTGCAGGTCTCGAGCACGTAACGGATCACCAGCGGGATGCCGAAGCCGGTGCCGGTCACCTTCCTTCCGCCGAAGGCGAGCGCCACGGCCAGCCCATCCGCGTTCATACCGTCGAGCAGGCCCCAGCCGCTGTCCTGGATGCCGATCACAGGCTTCACGTATTCCGTGTAGCGCATGCGACCATCGAAATAGCGCGGGTCGAAGTCGTAGTTGCGGATGAGCGTGGGCGCACCCTTGGTCCAGGCCACTTGGGAGCAGCCGGCCATGTAAGGCGGTGGGCACCACATGCTGAGGAAGCGCGAAGCGACATCGTCGTTGTTCGCGAGGCGGCACAAGCTGTTGTACACCGGGATCAGCTCCGGCATGTGCAGCTCCAGCACGCTGCGGCAGGTCACCAGGTCGGGGCGCTTTTCCAGGCCCTCGCTCTCGTACCAGATCCTGAACAGCGGCCACGCGCGGTCGAAGAAGGTCTGCCAGCGGTCGCTGGGCCAGGGTTCTTTGACGAGTTTCAGGTGGACGTACATGGGAATACTTCACCACAGAGGCACAGAGACACAGAGAAGAACGGGGTCGATCGTACTTGTCATTCGCCTTCGATCAGATAGCCGTTCATCATGCGCTTGATGCCCTTGGTGATGACCGGCGAATGGAAGTTCAACAGCAGGCCCACTCGTTTGTCAGTGAGCTTCAAGTAGGTCAGGAGTTGTGCTTGATGCACTGGGTGGAACTCTTCAACCGCCTTCACTTCTACGATGATGCGATCGTCCACCAGCAGGTCGAGCCGCAGGTCGTTCGGCATCCGCCTGCCCTTGTAAATGATCGGAACGGCCATCTGCTGGGTGACCTCGACCCCATGCTCCCGGAGCTCCTGGGCAAGGCACATCTCATAGATGCTCTCCAATAACCCCGGTCCAAGTTCACGGTGTACCTCAATGGCCGCCTCGATGATCAGTTCGCTCAACTCATTGTATTTGAGACTTGCGACTCGCGCGCGCTGTGTCTCGGTGTCTCCGGGGTTCATGCTCCTCGCATTTGGCTTTCTCCGTGCCTCCGTGTCTCTGTGGTGAACCTCTCTACATCATCTTGAACCCCCCGATCTCCAGCATATGCCCCGTGCCCGCATGCTCGCCCGGCACCACGCTCTTATACTCCGCACGGATCGCCGCCAGCCACTTCTTCGCGCGCTCGGTGAGCTGGAAGTCGTCGGTCATCATGCGCCCGCGCATCACCAGGATGCCGATGTCCGCGCCTTCGTAAAGCCAGTCGCCCACGCGCGTGATGCGCAGGAAGAAGGCCTCGTTCTCCTTCTCCACATAGCGGCGGTGCGTATCCATGCGCCAGAAGTAGATGCTGCCGTCCTCGCGCATGCGCCAGATCCCGCTGCGCGGCGCTTCGGTCACACGGCGGATGTCGTCCTGCGTGTGCTTGATCACCATCTGGCCCCAGCTGTCGATGTTCGCGGCATCGGCCCAACGGCGGTTCAGCGCGTTCACGCTCAGCTCGTAGGGCACGTCCATCCATTCCAGTGTGTGGAAGAGGTGCAGCGGTGCGTCGGCCAGCGCGAAGGCGGCGTGGTTGGTGATAGAGCTCGCCCCGGTGACGCGTGGGTTCAGCTCGCCGAGGTAGATCTCGCCGCTGTCCTTGTCGATGAGGTAGTCCAGCTCGAAGTAGCCTTTGTAGCCCTCCTTCAGTAGCTGGTCACCGAACTTCCGCGCATACCGACGGGCCTTGGCGCGGATCTCCGGCGTGAAGGTGCCGGCGAAGATCTCGTTGCCGCACCAGCCGCCTTTGTATGGTGTGAGTTCCTTGAAGCCGACGAGCTCCGTCATCAACGGCGCCACGATGGTGCCGTGCCGTGTAACGCAGGCTTCCATGGCCGCGCCCCGACAGTTGATGCGCTTCATGATCTTGCACTCCTTCTCGGCTTCGATCTCCTTCGCGTACTTCTCATAGTCCGCTTCACTCCTGATGAAGAAGGTGGTGTGACCGCTGTCGCCGAAGGGCGTCTGCACGACGAGGTCATTGCCGAGCTTGCCTTTCTGCGCCACAGCGAGCAGGTGCTCGTAGTGCCGTACGGGGCTGAGCACGTAAGGCACGCAGGGCACACCGGCCTTCTCCGCCACGCGGTTCGTGTTCACCTTGTTGTCAAGCCAGGTGCGCAGCTTCGCCTTCGGGAAGATCACCTCCAGTCCGGCCTTCTTCGCCAGCGCCTCGGTCTTCTCATCGAACATGAGGAAGAGCGCCTTGCCGTTCCGGCCCTTCGTCTTCCGTTGCTCGATGTAGTCGCGCACCTCGCTGTGGGTGAGCAGGTAGTTGTTGATGTCCTCGATGCTCTGGAACTCCTCGTGCGGCTCCTCGGTCTTGGGGCTCATCAGGTTCGGATGCATCCCATCGAAGCAATCGATGTAGGTGATGAACTTGAAGCCCTTGATCCATTCATCGGCGCCGAGCAAGTTGAAGTTGGTGGCGCTGATGAAGTAGAGCGGCGTCTCGTTGCGGTGGAAGAAGCGGCGGATGTCGCTGATGCCTTTGAGGAGGTGGGCGGGCTTCTTAATGGCGCGGGAGGGGGACGTCTTTCCCTTCGATGGATTCTTGCGCGCTGATGCCTTATTGTTGGTGACCCGTTCGGCGGGTGCGGCCCTTGTGGGCGTTGCCTTGCGGGCGGCCTTCTTCACGGGCTGTCGACGCGGCGGGGTCTTCTTCTTGGCCATGGAACGGAAACTTACAAGATGGGACTGATCGAGTGAAAGGTACGAGGAGGATCAGACAGCTAAAGTCAAGGTACTCATTACCCTCTCGGTGCGAAGGACCACCATTTGTCAAGATCAGGTGACGGAAAAAGATGAAGCACACCGAATGCGAGCATGAACCAGCCCGAAACGGCAAGGCGAAGTTGAGGGATGCGCTTTAACACTGCAGAACCGCCCTCAGGTTCCACTACCTGATCGGCCGAGAACAAGATGGAAAGCACCAGGAGTAGACCTCCACAAAAGAGGATCAGAGTGGGAAGCCAGATGCTCTGTGACCACCACTTCCGTAAGGGGGTGTAAAGCCGTATCGGAAGGCCGACGATCGAAACGACCAAAATGCTCAACCCCGACAGTAGCACCCCCCAGATGGCTTGATAGAGCAATCCAATAATGCCATCGAAACCCCATTCTGTATCAAGTACCGCGAACACCATGTACGTGATCCAAAGAACGATCATGCACGCAATGACCTGGAAGAAACCGACGGTAAGCCTCATGGCACTGCTCGAACTACTGATACATATGTGCGATCGGCAAAGTTGTGTGAACCAAGGTACGGATGCCCGGGAAGCGGACAAACCGGTCCGACCAGCGGGTGAACAGAACGCTCGGTCTGGTATACTCCAAGCCACACCAGCTGTGGATTCGATCGATGGACCTATCCACTCCGCGGACACCTGGGAAGAGAATTCCCCGATCTCGCACCTAAATACACTTCCAGGTGGTTCCGGCATGGGATCGGCTATACACATGACATGTCACGCCGGGAGCTCAACGAACGATTGCATGTCGAAGTGGATCGCGCCACGCGGCGGACGTTACGTCGGTTCTGGCTGGTGCTGGCCATCGGGGTGGTAGGCATGCGCCTGCTCATGAGCTTCGCCGCTTAGTTCGGGGAAGGACACCACCGCCGCTGGAGTGTGGCGCGGATCGGCCAAGCCGAAGGCTATTGCGCTCACTCGCGCTTCTTCCCGCCCTTCTTCGCCGCTTTCTTGGAGGTCGCGGTCGGGGCGGACGCTCTGGGTAGTCCCCCCAAAGCCGTCACTGTGCGCTGCCGTCCCAACGCTGCATCGGTGAACACGCGCAGGCCAAGCTCCGGCCGGTAGCCGTGGATCTCCTTCACATCCAGCGCCAGCAGGAAATGGATGATCTCCTCGTTGATCACTTGGCCCGGCATCAGCACCGGGAAGCCCGGCGGGTAGGGGATGACGAAGCTGGCGGAGACCAGTTCGCGCCCGGCCCGCATCTCCGACAGTGCCGTCTCCAAGGACACATGCCGACAGCGCCGTTCATCGTAGGCCAGGAAGTAGGCCGCACGCATGTCGCCACCAGGCACGCCGGGTTGTCCCTGGAAGCTGCGATGGAAGCAGGTGAAGTCCGGGAGCGGCACTTGAACCTGCTTCAGGTCGCGCAGGACCCCGAGATGTACCTGCCGGTCCACACGCTCGAAGCCGGCATTGCGCTCCTCCAGTTCGTCGGCGATGTTCAACAGCACTTTGGTGAGGTAGGCCAGGGAGCCGCGGGTGGTGCCGATGTTCGTCATGAACAGCACCGAATTACGCGAGGTCTTGTTGATCTGGATCCCATGCTTGTCCATCAGGTACATGTTCTTGAAGGTGTCCCCGTCGATCCCCGTCTTGCCGGTGTACAGGTTGATCTTCGTGGGGTCCACGGCGAACTCGTCCTCCGCCCAGGCCTTCTCGATCGCACTCCAGCCGTGGTCCCTGCGGTAGTAGCTGTCGATGCCGCTTTCGCGGTGCTCGCGCGGTACCATGTCGCTGATGGTGATGATGTCGAACCACTTCTTCATGCGCTCGTTCTCGCGGATCGTGCGGCGTAACAGGAGCCCCATCTCGATGGCCTTCTCCACCAGCTCATATCCTTCGAACTCCACCTGCCGACGACCTGCATCCAGGCTTGCCAGGATCTGGTAGTTGGCGCTGGTGCTCGTGTGCGTCATGTACGCCTCGTGGAAGCTGGCTTCGGTCTTCTTCTCAAAATCCTCATCCCAGATGTGGATCATGCTGCC
>JAKQEI010000219.1 GCA_029573495.1 Bacteroidota bacterium
TGAAGTCCCAGGCCTCCAGGCCTTCACCATAGAGGATATGATCGATCCGCAAGCTGGGGAGGTCACCGATGTAGGTGCCGCCGGTGCCACGTCCGCTCTCCACGAACGCATCGTCCAGCTGCTCGCGAAGTCGTGCGTAGCCATAGCTCATCGGCACATCGTTCATGTCGCCGCAGTACAACACCGGATGTGGACTTGAGCGCATGTGGTCCACGATCAGGCGCACATCTTCGGCGCGCAGTCGGAAGCCGCGCCTGAGCAACTTCAGGATACGGCCGCTTCCCTGCTTGATGCTGTCGGTGTGCGTGTCGGTGTCCAGAGCCTTGATGAACCTGTAGTCGGCATCACCGAAGTGGTAGCTGGCCAGGTGTGCGTTGTAAACCCGGATGGTGTCGTGCTCCAGGGCGATGTCCGTCCAGATGCACACGTTCTCCGGGTTCTCCGGGAACTCGACATGACCCCTGGCCACGATGGGTCGGGTACTGAATGTGGCGATGCCGAAGTGCTGATCGTACTTGGCCTTGTTGGTGAAGCGCTCATGTCCAGCCACGAACCGGAACTCGGATAGCAGGCTCTGTTTGGTGGGAAAGAAGCGGGGATCCGAGCTGTAGAAGTACTCCTGCAGGCACAGGATGTCCGGATCCTCGCGATGGAACACCTCGAAGATGGCGTCGCGCGTCTGCTTGTTCCTGCTCCATGCGTAGAGGTCGAAGAGCCGCACGTTGTACGACATCACCTTCACCCCATCACCCTCCACATCGCTCGAAGGACCGCTGCGACCAAAGAACTGGACATGGTCACCGATGTGTGCGACACCCGCGGCGAGCATGAGCCCGGAAAGCAGCATCCGCTTGCGGCGCATGAGGAACCACCAGGCGAGGAAGCCCAGGTGCAGCACCAATTGATACGGGTAGGTCATGGCCAGCAACGCAGGTACCCAGGAGTACACCGGGCTCAGGTGCGGGGCCAGGTAGGTGATGACCAGTGCCATCGCAGCACCGATGTTCAACCACCACATCGGCGCCAGCCAGCGGGAGGGTCGCTGGCGAGACCGGTCGGCCTTGGCATCGGATCGCATGGTGCGTGGCCTGTTCATCGCTGCTCGGTCGACCGTTGCATGAAGCCTACTTCCCGTCGCTCGCCTTGAAGAGGAAGTCCTTCTCCTCCTTGCTCAGGCTGTCATAACCACTGCGCGAGATCTTGTCCAGGATGGTGTCCACACGGGCCTGTTTGTCGCGCTTGCTCGCGTTGTACGCCTCATCACTGCGTCGCGCACTTCGCGTGAAGGCCTTTTCCACCCGCAGTCGCGGACCGCCCCGCTTTCCAAAGGGCCACCATCGCCCAAGCAACTCCACGAAGCGCAGTGACCAATCATTGCCGCGCTTCAGCTGCTGAGCGGCCATGAAGCCGTAGATCGCGCCACCGATATGGGCCTCGTGCGCCACCCCGTCACCTGAACCCATTCCAATGAAGTCCAGCAGGACGAAGACCGCAGCCACATACATCAGTTTCACCGGCCCGATGAGGATGAGGTTCACGAGCATGTCAGGCCGATAAGCGGCTATGCCGACGAACACGCTGAGCACAGCCGCCGAAGCCCCTTGGATGCCGACATGCATGCCTGCGTGCTGGCCCGGGAACAGGTTCATGGATAACGCGAAGAGCAGGTAGCCGCTCAGGCCCCCGAGGAGGTAGTTGCCGAGCAGCCGTTTGTCGCCCAAGAGGTCCTGGAAGAGCCGGCCACCGAACCAGAGCAGGATCATGTTCCAGAAGATGTGACCGATCTCCGCATGGACGAACATGTACGTGAAGACCGTCCATGGCCGGGTGAGCAACGCGGACAGGTCCGAGGTGGAGCGCAGCCATTGCATCAGGTAATGCTCGCGCATCATCAGTGCGCCGTTCCGATCGCCGGCGATGGCCATGAAGAGCAATTGGCCCACCAATAGCGCGAGGAACACGCCCACATTGATGAGGATCAGGCGCACCAGCATACCACCACTGCGCCACTGGGTCTTCAGGTCATCCTGTAATCTCATCTGCGCTCCAGCTTCACCCCGGTCGATCTTCGACCGCTTTCATCATGTGCAAAGTTCGCACCGGATCCTGCAACACAAGGACCGTTGGTGTGATCGGTCATCGGTCCCAACCGAAGCCGTTGTCGCCACGGTCCTTCCAAAGCTTCACGAGGATGAAACCCACCACCATGCCGCCCAGGTGGGCCAGGTGGGCGATGTTGTCGCCGGGGTTGGTGTCCAGGCTGTTGAAGAGGGACAGGCCACCGAGGATCAGAACGAAGTACTTCGCCTTGATGGGGATGGGCAGCGGGAACATGATCAGCTCCACGTTCGGGAAGGTCATACCGAAGGCCAACAGCACGCCATAGATCGCACCGCTTGCACCCACCATCGGGATGTTCAGGATCTCATTGATCCGCCCGAGTGTCGGGTCCACATAGTTCTGTCGCTGGGCCCATAATTCAGCGCCGTTCTGTTTCAGGATCGCGAGCTGGTCCGCTGAGATGCTCTGAACGAGCTGTCCATATTCGATGGCGTGTACGCCGGAATAGAAGAGCGCTGCGCCGATCCCGGTGATGAGGTAGAAGCTGAGGAAGCGCTGCGACCCCCACTTGTATTCCAATGGTGGGGCCAGCATGAAGAGTCCCAGCATGTTCAACGCCAGATGTGCGAAGCCACCGTGCATGAACATGTGGGTGATCAGTTGCCAGGGTTTGAACAGCGGGGATGCGAAGAAGTGCAGCCCGAACAGGGTGTCCATGTCGGTCCCGCCGAAGTTCCCGAGCCCGGTGAGCTTCAAGAGGAAGACGATGCCGTTGATGATCAGCAGGTTCTTCACCACCACGGGAAGCCCTGCGAAAGGAGAGGCGTTGTACCGCATCGCGGGCGAAAGTAATCCGCAGCTAGGGCGTGAAGCCTTCGATCACGATGCACACCCTGCGGTTCATCGCTCTTCCTTCATCGGTGGTGTTCGTAGCGATGGGTTCGGTGCTACCCAGCGCCACCAACTGCAACTGCTTGCGCGCCAGCCCCAACCGGACCAGTTCATCCCGCACCTGACCAGCACGCCGCTCCGAGAGCTTCAGGTTCGCGGCAGCCGTCCCGGTATCATCCGTATGGCCCTCGATCCGGACCATGGCGTCCGGGTGCGCAGCCAGCACCTGGAAGAGTTCCTCCACCACAGGCAATAGGTCGTCGCCAGGCACATGGTCGTTCACCGCGAAGTGGAGGTTCCAGGGCCAGCGCGGCGTTTCCACGATGGTGTCCTCAGGAAGGGGCATCGCCGCCAGCGCTTCAGGGCAGGTTGCGGTACATCCGTTGATGGTGCCGGTGCGCCACAAGGAGATATCGTCCACGAAGTAGTACGCGAAGGGCCCGTCCTGCGGATCATGCTGGATGATCGTGGTGCTGTCATCGCTGCTGAAGTTGCCCACGAGCAATTGATCGGCACAGCCGCCGCCCTCGAAATGGCCGCAGAGCGTGGTCCACTGTCCGGTATCGTCCATCACACCCTTCGACCGCATTTCCCAACACAGCGGAAAGGAGAGGAGATCGCGGCGCCGGTCGTTCTCGAAGTCTGCGGTCAGCGCCACACCGAGCCGGTCCACGGCGTACGCATAGGTCGCGTTGCGAAGCACGCGCAACCGCACCTCATACAGTCCGCAGGGGTCCAGCCGTTCCTTCAGCGGTGTTCGGATGTATTCGCGGTGGTCCACGTTGACCGCTGAATAGAGGTAGATACCGGTGCGTCCTTCCTCGAAGTCCGGGGTGCCACCGCTCGCATTCTTCCAGGTGGAACGATGTGCCGGTATCGTGCGGTCGAAGCCGGGGTCGGGCACCAGGTCGAGCGCTGCATCCGGCCGACCGGGATCATGTGGACACGCGAGCTCCTGGCTCAGGCGGCTCCGCTCCTCATGCGCACCGATGGGTACCAGGGAGACGGCGTCGAGGTAGACATACGCTTGTGTGGCGAGCAGCTTCCGCCGCAGCCCGCGCACTTTGTCCGGGTCCAGGTCTGCGCCCCCTTTGCGCTTCATGTTGTGCACGAGCCCGTCACCCCGGTTCGGCGTCACCGCCTTTCGGCTGGTGCGGTCACAGAGCTGGAAGTTGCCGATCACCACGAAGCGCTCGCCACCGCGCGCGTTGTATACCCCTTCCACCTTCGTCCAGCCCGAGGTATCTGCGATGAAGCGGTTCAATGGGTTGTCCACGTCCGGTCGACCAAAGGCGCTCGAAAAGCCCTTCTCCTTGCTGCGGTCCTTCGAGCTGAAGCTGGCGCCGATGCGGTCGGTCATGTAACCGGAGCGGTCGGCCAGGCTCACCATGAAGGAGAGGCGGTACTTGCCACCATTGATGAGTGGTTCCGTCAGTTCGAGCTGCACGAATTCACGCACCGCACATTCGCCCCCACCGTGTGCAGTGAGGACGACCCCTGCATAGGCGTCCCCTTCATACGGTGCCTGCACGCCGGCCCAATTGGACGGCGTACCCATCATCTCACTGCAGGTATGGAAATAGCCGGGCGTGCCGCCAATGGTACGTGTGGCCGCCACACCACGAAATGGGCGCTTGTCGAAACGTTCCGGGCACAGCTGGTGTAGCTCGAAGCCGCCGTTCACCACCAGTTCCTGGGCCTGGGCCGGACCGAGAACAAGGAAGGGAAGAAGCCAGCGTATCGTTACCTGCATGCGTGCCGTGCCGACTAACGCTCGAAGCGTGCGTTCAGGTCGTCGAGCCCGTAAGTGATCAACGTGGGTTTCCCGGCCGGCGTATGGTAGGGCATCTCGCAGGCGAAGAGGCGGTCGATGAGGTCGTGCATCTCCTCGGTGGAGAGCACCCGTCCGGGGCGGATGGACATGCTCCGTGCCATGCCGCGTGCCAGCAAGGCGTGTCGTTCGTTGCGCAGGGTGCCGCGCTCGTGCTTCAGCTGCTCCAACAGGTCCTCCAACAGGCGCGTGGGATCCTCGTCGGCCGCTTCAGCCGGCATGCCGTTCACCTGCATGGTGCGGCCCCCGAAAGGCTCCAGGTCGAAGCCCATGCTGCGCAGTTCCGGCAGCACATCCTGCACCAGTGCTAGATCGGCGGCGCTCAATTCGATGTGGCGGGGGAAGAGCTCCGCCTGGCTCACACCGGCGCCCTGTTCCATCAACTTCATGTTGCGCTCGAAGAGGATGCGCTCGTGCGCCCGCTGCTGATCCACCACCATGAAGCCACTCCGTAGCTGAGCGATGATGTAGGTGCCGTGCAACTGGAAGACCGGTCGTTCGCCGGGTGTGCCTTCATGTTCGCGCCAGGGGATCAAACGTTGGCCTTCTTCGGGCGGTGCGATCTCCACTTCCGTCGTGCCCGCGTCGGGCTGCAGGTGGAAGAGTTGCTGCCAACCGGCGGCGCTTGGTTTAGGTGGGGCCTGGAAAGCTCCAAGGTCATGTGGACGCCAGGCGGGTACGGCTTCGCGCGGTGGTGCCGCGGCGGGGCGATCTCCGGTGAAGGCCGCGAGGATCGCCGGTTCGGGTTCGAAGTCGAGGCTGGGGACGATGTTGAACCGGCCCAGCGCCCGGCGTACCGCCGCGTGCACTACGGCATACACCGCCCGATCGTCACGGAACTTGATCTCCGTCTTCGTCGGATGGATGTTGATGTCGATCTCCGCCGGGTCGATGGTGATGAAGAGGAACCACGACGGGAAGTTCTCGCGCGATACCAGCTCGTCGTACGCCTTGCGCACCGCGTGTTCCAGGTAGTTGCTCCGGATGAAGCGGTCGTTGACGAAGAAGTACTGCTCACCGCGCGATCGCTTCGCGAACTCCGGTTTGCCCACGAAGCCGGTGACGCTCACGAAGTCGGTGTGCTCCTCCACGGGTACGAGCCGCTCGTCGTATTTCCTTCCGAAGAGGTGGACGATGCGTTGGCGCTCGTTCCCCACGGGCATGTTGTACTCCTCGTGGTCGTTGTTAACGAGTTGGAAGGCGATGCTGGGATGCGCCAATGCCACGCGGTGGAACTCGTCCAGCACATGCTTCATCTCCACGCCATCGCTCTTCAGGAACTGACGCCGCGCAGGCACATTGTAGAAGAGGTTGCGTACGGCCACGGTGGAGCCTGCCGCGGTGGCCACCATCTCCTGCGCGCGTACGCGGCTGCCTTCGATCAGGACGCGCGTACCGATCTCGTTGTCCGTCTCGCGGGTCAGGAGCTCCACCTGGGCGATGGCGGCGATGCTGGCGAGCGCCTCGCCCCGGAAGCCCTTGGTGCGCAAGCTGCTCAGGTCGTCCGCCTCGCGGATCTTGCTCGTGGCGTGGCGCTCGAAACAGGCGCGCGCGTCGATCGGGCTCATGCCCTTGCCGTCGTCGGTCACCTGCACCAGCGTGCGGCCCGCATCCTTGATCACCAGGAAGATGCGGCTTGCACCGGCGTCCACGCTGTTCTCCAGCAATTCCTTCACCACGCTGGCCGGACGCTGCACCACTTCCCCGGCGGCGATCTGGTTCGCCACGTGGTCGGGG
>JAKQEI010000231.1 GCA_029573495.1 Bacteroidota bacterium
TCGGTGGGCGTGCCGAACTTGTTGTTGGTCCAGTCGGAGATGACCTCCACATCCTGCCAGATGCGCACCAGACCGCGGTGGCAGGCGGAGGAGCAGGAGTTCACGTTGCCCGACGCCGATGAGTAGAAACCGGTGGCCGCCCGGTAGGTGATGGTGTCCTCAGGCCGGGCCGGCATGAAGGAATGTCCCTGGTTGGGCGCCATATGGCAGGTGATGCAGTTGGACAGGCCCATGATGCGGTCCGCGCCGTAGGGGTGGTGCGTGTGCTCTTCGATGGCGGCGCGGATCGTCGTGAAGTTGGCGTCCCAGTCCTTGACCATCTGCTCGGTGATGGTGGGGAAGGAGTAGGGTGCGTTGTGGCACGACAGGCAGAAGCTGTCATTTTCCACGAGCGACGGGATGTCGTTCACGCCGCTATGGTTCATGGTGTCGCGCACCTGGGCGGGATTGGCGGTCTCACGGTGGGCGTTGTGGCAGTCGTTGCAGGCGATGCCATGGCTGCCCTGGTAGTGGCCGCTGCTCAGATACGAATCGATGCGGGCGTAGGCGTAGTTCCAGCCGTCCGGCCACTTGGAAGCGGTGGACACCTGGTAGGTGTCCAGCGGGATCACCGGGATCTGCATCCGGTAGCCGGTGTTGGCGGCCTCATCATAGGTGAAACCCCATTTCTTCGACGGGGCGGAAGCGATCCGGACGTGGCACTGGAGGCACACCGCCGACCGCTCCTTGTTGTTCCGGATGTTGCTGGGATTGACAATCCGGTCCGGATTACCGCGGCTGAGGATGTGCATGGAGCCGGGGCCGTGGCACGATTCGCACCTGATGTTGATCAGGTCCTTGATGCCGTCGCCATCCAGGTCGGGATAATTCGGGCTCAACTCCTGGTGGAGCGAGGCCGGGTAGGGGTTGACGATGTACTCGCCGCTCTCGGCGACCCACGCCTGGCGGACGCCGGTCATGTGGCAGCCCACGCAGTTCTTCAAGTAGTTCTGTCCCTGGAGACCGGTGGTCGGGTTGCCCAGGGCGGCGGCAGTCACGCCGGGCGCATACTTGGGCGTGTTGCCGGTGTACCAGGCCGTGGTGCTGGCGCTGTAAGCCGCCCCGCCCCACGCC
>JAKQEI010000257.1 GCA_029573495.1 Bacteroidota bacterium
CGCAGGCTCCTTGCCGCCATTGTACTAAGCCTCTACCTCCTCTTCCACGAACCGGATCCCGTATCCTTCCAACTCATCCAGGATCGGCTCGTAGATCACCGGTTTCAACGGCAGCAGGACACCGCGGTCCGTGATGCTGCCGTTCAGCAGCAACTTGGTCGCCATGGCGATCGGCAGGCCCACGGTGCGCGCCATCGCCGTGTGGATGGTGTCTTCACCGATCACTCCGAGCGAGGCATGGATCGTCTGATGCTGGCCTTCCACCGCGTATCGGAACCGATGCCACATCACCACCATGTCCTTGTCCGCCGGCCCCAGCTTCCATTTCTGCTCCAACAGGTGCTGCAGGGTGGCCGCCGGTGATCGCCCGCTCACCCCGATAGGGTGGTGCCGCTCGAACAAACCGAGCCAGTCCAGTTTGCGCATGACCTCACCATCCGGATCCAAGTCGAGGTAGTTGGCCAGGTTGCCGCGCGTGCCGCATTCCTGGCAATAGGGCAGGAAGGCATCGATGTACGCGCTCCAGTCCGCCTTCGAATCCAGTTCCATCGGGAATCCGTCCTCGGTACAGCCGAGTTGCACGAAGGCATCCCAGGCCTCGCAGAAACCGGCCTTCCGCAGGGTACCGCGCAGGAGCGTGGGTATCCCATCAAGCCCATAGTGCGACCGGTACTTCAGGCTGTCGCGGTTCGCGTAGCCGTCGAAATCCCCGAATCCCTCCACCGCCACGCGCACCGTCTGCCGGAAGAGCTTGTGGTAGGGGATGTACTTCGTCTCCCCGTCGCGGATGTACTTCGCTGCGCCACCCTGCCCGGCCAGGATCACATTGCGCGGGTTCCAGCTGAACTTGTAGCCCCAGGGGTTGTCATCGCTCTCAGGAGCCACGAGGCCGCCGCAATAGCTCTCGAAGGCTTCCATGCGCCCGCCTTCCGCGCGGATCCGGTCCAGGATGCGCATGGCGCTCATGTGATCGATGCCCGGGTCAAGGCCCATTTCGTTGAGCACCGTCAGGCCGGCCCCCTTGAACTCCGCATCCATGGACCACAGCGCATCGGGTACATAGCTGGGTGTGATCACGTGCTTCTTCAGCGCGAGGCAGTCCTTCAGTACATCCAGGTGCATGAATGCCGGCAGCATGCTGATGACCATGTCGTGCTTGGCGATCAGGGCCGCACGCGCCGCGCCATCCGTGGCATCCAGCGCGAAACCCGTTGCCACGGCCGGCCCTTCGGCCACGAGCATGGCCGCATGGGAAGGGTCCTTGTCAGCCACGGTGATCCGCCACGACTGCTCCGGAGCATGTTGGATGAGGTACCGGATCAGGCTGGAGGCCGAGCGACCGGCGCCGAGGATGAGAATGCTGCGCATGGTGGATGGCTGGGCCCCAAAGATGCGAAAGCCCGCAAGGAAGCCAAGCCCGACGCGGGTTCCACTTGACCGGCCGCCCTTTGGCACACCACTTGCCTGCCATGGGCCAACGGCTAACTTCGCAACCCATTCAACTTACCATGGAACGTATACTCTCCGCTGCCTTCGCCACCATCCTCGCCTTGTCCCTACAGGCACAGACCACGGACCTTGTTGTCTTCTCCGATGATGGCACCAAGTTCACCTTGATCGTGGACGGCGACGTGAAGAACGACGCGCCGGCGACACGTGTCGTTGCCACTGGGATCCGCACCGAGACACCGGTGATGATGCTGAAGTTCGAGGATGCCGCCATTCCTCCTGTGAAGCAGAACGCCTACCTGGAGATGGGCAAGGAGTACACCATGATGCTCACCACGAACAAGAAGGGCGCGAAGGTGCTGCGCATGACCGGTGAGGCCGCTCTTGGTACGGCCGCCAAGGAGGAGCCGGTGAAGCCCGCCAAACCCGCGGAGTTCAATGACACCCCCGCCACCACGACGACCGTGGTCCAGGAGGTCGCTGTTCCGGCCGATGAAGTGATCACGACCACGACGGTGATCGAAGAGGGCGACCCGGACATGGACGGCGAGAACGTGAACATCAACATGGGTGTGAACGGCGTGAACTTCAACATGAGCGTGAACGCCGGTTCCACGGGTTCATCCACCTCCACCACGCGTACCACCACCACGACCACCACCACCCGTTCGAGTTCCAGTTCGAGCACGACCGAGCCCGCCAAGCCGATCATCGACACCAAGCCGAAGCCCAGCGAGCCGGAGGTGTACAACATGCCGGGCTACAGCGGACGTGTCGGTTGCGGCTGGCCGATGAGCCCCTCGGAGTTCGCCGATGTGAAGAAGAGCATCGAATCGAAGAGCTTCGAGGACAGTAAGATGACCCTGGCCAAGCAGGTGGGCAGCAACCGCTGCTTCACGGTGGACCAGGTGAAAGGCCTGATGTCCGTCTTCAGTTTCGAGGACAGCAAGCTCGACATCGCCAAATTCGCCTACGACCGCACCTTCGACATCGACAACTACTACAAGGTGAACGACGCCTTCACCTTCGAAAGCTCCATCGACGACCTGAACGAGTACATCCAGTCACGCTAAGGCCGGGCGCGTCGGCCACCACCGACAGACCACCATGCCACGTACCCTCCATACGATCACCGTTCTCGGCCTAGCCGCCCTCCTCCTGGGCTGTTCCGGGTCGAAGTCCTACTCCAAGAAGGGGGACAAGCTCGACGAGGCCGGTCTTTACGCCGAAGCGGCCGAGATGTACCTGCAGGCCGCCAGACGCAACAACAAGAACGTCGACGCCAAGATCGGCTTGAAGAAGACCGGCCAGATGCTCCTGAACGACAAGTTGAGCGACTTCTTCAAGAACATGGCGATGGGCGACAACCGGGCCGAGGCCGTGGCCGCCTACCTCGATGCCAAGGCCTATGTGGACCGTGTGGCCTACACCGGCGTGACCCTGGAGATCCCGGACCACTACAAGACCGACTTCGAAAAGGTGAAAGCCGAGCACCTGGTGGACCTGTATAACGAGGGCCAGGCGCTCTACGAGCGGGAGGAGTTCGCTGCCGCCGAGAAGGTCTTCGCGCGGATCACCAAGCTCGAACCCGGCTACAAGGATGCCAGCAGCTTGCAGGATGTGGCCTACCTGGAACCGCTCTACCGCACCGGCAAGAGCGAACTGGAGAGCGGTAACTACCGGAAGGCCTATGCCGCTTTCACCAAGGTGATGGACAAGAACAGCGCCTACAAGGACTGCAACGCCCTGCGCCAGGAGACCCTGACCAAGGGACAGTTCAACATGGCCGTGCTCCCCTTCACCAGCAACCAGAAGTCCAGTGCCCTGGCGGGAAAGGTCCAGGCCCATGCCATGACCGCCTTGATCGACCTGAAGGACCCCTTCCTGAAAGTGGTGGACCGCGAGAACCTGGACCGGATCCTGGAGGAACAACGCTTGAGCCTGAGCGGCGTGGTGGATGAACAGACCGCGGTCCGCGCCGGCAACATCATGGGTGCGCAGGCGGTGCTCATGGGCGATGTGGTGAGCTACCAGGAAGTGCCCGGTCAGCTGCGCCGGGTCGTCAAGGACGGCTATGAGTCCTACAAGGTCCAGCAGGTGAACAAGGAGACCGGTGAGAAGTACTTCGTGACCCGCTACAAGCCGGTACGCTATACCGAGTTCTTCCAGGAGAACAAGGTGGTACTGTCCATCAATTATCGCGTGGTCTCCCTGGAGACCGGTGAGGTGATGCTGAGCAAGGTGGTGGAGAAGCAGGCCGAGGACCATGCCTACTACGCATCCTACGACGGGAACAAGGACCTGCTGCTCCCCAAATTGAACGGCAACGTGGACCTGCGCGATAATGCCCGCCGCGAGGTGCGGTCCCTGCTGAACGCCCCACGGGAAGTGAAGCCGATGACCACCCTGCTCAGCGAAGTGCTGCGTGCCACAGGTACTTCCATGGCAGCCGCGGTCCGCGACGAGGTAAGCGCGAAACTGCCATGAAGCGACTGGTCCGTTATGCTCCATTCCTGCTCCTCGCTGCGTGCGGTGGTGGGAAGAGGACCGTGCAGACCCCGGTGCAGCAGCCCATGGAACAGCGTCCGAGCTGGGTAGGCGCGAGGCCTGTGGCGGACGGGTATTATATCGGCATCGGCATGGCCAACAAGAACCGGCCCGACGTGCTGGAAACGGCCAAGAAGAACGCACTGAACGACCTGGCCAGCGAGATCAGCGTGAAGGTGGAGGGCAACAGCCTGCTGTACACGCTGGATCGCAAGAACCAGTTCGACGAGACCTTCACCAGCAGCATCCGTACGAGCAGCAACGAGCAGCTGGAGGGGTTCGAACTCGTGGAGAGCTGGGAGAACGCGAACGAATACTGGACCTACTACCGCCTTTCGAAGGCGGAACATGCGCGCATCAAGGCCGAGAAGAAGGCCGGGGCCATCCGCAACGCCCTCGACCTGCACGCGCGCAGCAAGCAGAGCCTCGGGTCCGGCGATCTGCGCACGGCTTTCGACCAGGAGTTGCGCGCCATCCTGGCGATGAAGGACTATTGGGGGGAGAACGATGCCGTTGAACTGGAGGGGAAGCAGGTCCAGCTGGTCAATGAATTGTACGCCGACCTTCAGAACCTGACCAGCAGCGTGCGGGTCTCGGTCCTGCCGGAGCGTTGCGAACTGGACTATGGCAACGGCTTCAAGCGCGAACTGCTCATCAATGCCGGGTACACCAACGGTGGCGGCCTTCGCGACCTGGTTCAACTTCCGCTCTTCATCACCTACCCGGGTACGGGCGGCAAGGTCACCGAG
>JAKQEI010000278.1 GCA_029573495.1 Bacteroidota bacterium
TCGCAATGATCTGATGCTCGGAAAACTTCGACTTTCTCATGGCTGCTGTGAGGTTGAAAATAGCCACTTGCCGATCGCTGCGTGCAAATGCCACGCAGCCAACCTCCAATTACGATCGGACCGATCTTAGGGAAGCCTACATGGGGATCAATCCCGCATCAAGCGCGAATCCCGCCATGTGAATGGCATCGGCTTTGGGCTCCTTGATGAGTGCGCATCCCTGAATCTCTCGCCGAAAGTGAGTTCCCAGCGAGACGCGACGGGAACGGCGAACTACTGGCTTTACAACTTGACCAAGCGCTTGACCCGAGCAACGCCACCAGGATCCCTTACGATGACTTGGTAGGCTCCCACTGGCAAGTCGACAAGATCGATCACCGTTTGCTGGGTGAACCGCTGACGGTGAACCTCCTGCGCGAGCGAATTGTAGAGAGAGAGTGACCGCTCACTTTGCTCATCCAATTTCACGTGAACGACATCGGTCGTGGGGTTAGGGTATAAATCAAAAACCTCGTCAATTTCATTTCCCTCCACACTAACCGCATTACCCATGAGGCGAGCGATCTTATTGCGCGGCACCATTGCACCTGGCCCATTAAAGAAATTTCCTCCGATTAAGATACGTCCGTCACTTTGTTCTGCTACGATTGATATATAGGAAGTCGTGCCCACTTCGCCAAACGATATATCAAAATCGCCGTTCGGAAGCATGCAGGCCATGATACTGGATGATGTTTGACCTTGGAAAAAATCCCACCCCCCGGTACAACAGATCCTCCCATCGCTTAATATCTTCACTTCTCTAATGCTAGCCGTGGAACCATCAGTTATGGCGCCGGTGCCAGCGTCGAACGAAGGGTCAATATTTCCATTCGATAGTATCCTGGCGAAGCTGACCCTAGGAACACCATTAATGGACGTGAAACGGCCACCGATCAAGATGGTCCCGTCGGGATAAAGATCCATCGCACCAACACTAGAGTTCGCGCCGATTCCAATGGCGAAGGACTCATCCACTTGACCATCGGGTTCCAGTCTGATCAAACCTCGCCGCTGCACCCCATCATATGATTGGAACCCTCCATAAAGCAGTATGTGATCATCCTGTTGAACACGGATACCAGGAATAGAGGCTGGGAACAATCCCGTCCCCGTCTGAAACGTGTTGTCATAGGACCCGTCAGCATTAAGGCGAACGAATCTGGCCTGGTTGCCCAAGCCATACCCACCAATAAGGATGCGGCCATCGGATTGTAGAGCGACCTCATCCACAGGGGCCATCTCACCTACCCAACCTTCGAATGTCATATCAACAGCACCAGTAGATAGCAGACGCGCTAAGCCTCGAAAGTGGTGACCACCCACGGAATCAAACGCACCAGCAATAAGAATCTTCCCATCAGGTTGAAGTGCGATACTTCTAACATGGGCATTTACCTGGGGGGTGCCCGGAGGATTCGGATTAATATACAGACCGGAGCCGAGATCGAAGGATGTGTCAAGCTGACCGTCGGGATGAATTCGGGCAATTCCCCTTCGTACGACACCGCCCACGCTCCCGAAGTCGCCACCGATCAATACCCTGCCATCATCCTGTATGACGACCTCGCTGACATAGCCCAACGAACCTGCGGATACATTAGCATCAAACGATGGGTCGAAGGTTGATCCGCTTTGCGCGGATATCGATATACCCATAAGCACGATAGCACTCACCAAGCAAAACAATCGCCCAACGGGAGAACTGTTATGTATGTCCATCATCTTACTTCCGAGGTTGCCTTCGTTGCTAAAAGGCGCCAAGTGAAAAGCACTCCGGAAATCTGTTGAAGGAGGTAAGCGGCTCATAGTCGTGTAATCAGGTTCTGCCACAACTAATGGCGGCTCGGCACTAAAATACTCAATCTCAATTTCAAAATCAAACTATTGCCCCCAACAACCCCAACGCCTTCTTCTCCACCTCGGCGCTATCCCAGTTCTCCTCGATCCCCGGCGTGCGCATCACTTCTTCCATGATGCGGTCGTGGCGCAGGCCTTCCTCCCACGCATCCTTGTAGGCGATATCGGTGAACTTCACCTGGCTGTATAGCGGCAACCACTTGTCGGGATGCCTGGCCTGCAGGTGGCCTTCGATCTTGCGGCGCAAGAGGAACTGCGGATCGGCCACGAGGTCGCGCATCTCCACGAAGTTGCGCATGCTGAGGTCCGCGATGGCATCGCCATTCGGCTTGCGTGCAGTGGCATACCGGTGCAGCACCTCGGACCAGTTGTCATCGCCGTGCGCATCGAGCAGGTCGTTCAACACCTTGCAATCCTCGTAGCCGGCGTTCATGCCTTCGCCATAGAAGGGTACGATGGCATGGGCCGCATCACCGATCAGGGCCACTTTGCCGTTCACCTGCCAGGGCGAACAGCGGATGATGACCAAGTTGCTCTGCGGGTTGCGCAGGTATTGCTCCACGATGTCCGGCACGATGGGCAGGGCATCCGCGAAGTGCGCTTGGAAGAAGGCCGTGACCTCCGCCTCGGTACGCACCGTGTCGAACCCGGGTGAATCCTTCGTGGCGGCGTGTGGCATGAAGAGTGTGCCGGTGAAGCCGCCGTCCTGGTTGGCCAAGCCCATCATCATGAACCAGCGGCGCGGCCAGATGTGCAGGCATTGCGGGTCCATCTTCGGCGTGCCGTCCGGGTTCGCGGGGAAGGCCACCTCCTTGTAGTCGTGCTCGATATACTCCTGGCTGTAGCTGAAACGACCGAGCATCATCTTGCTCCGCACCGCGCTGAAGGCTCCATCGCTGCCGAAGACCACGTCCGCTTCCACGACGACGTGATCCCCTTCCTCGCGCTGGAAGTGACAGGTCGCGGTACCGAGGTCCACATCCACGCAACGGTGATCGAAGTACACCTTGACGTTGGGCAGTTTCTCCGCCTCCGTGAGCAGGCGTCGGTTGAGCTCTCCACGCGACACGGAATGGATGGCCCTGTTATCGATGCTGTAGGGCACGCGGTTCAAGTGGCCTTCGCGGTCGTGCATCATGCGGGCATGCACGGGCACCGTGATGGCCTTCACCGCCTCCTCCACACCGGCCGCGCCCAAGGCCGTCCAACCGCGATGGCTCACCACCAGATTGATGCTGCGCCCCGCGTAGACGTCGGTCTTCCGCGGATCACCACGGCGTTCGTACACGTTCACCTTGTGGCCCCGCTTGGCCAGGAAGATGGCGAGCAAGCTGCCCACCAAGCCACCGCCTACGATCGTGATCCTGCTCATTGCTTGTGCGTCATTGATGCCTGCGCCTCGCAAGATGGGCGACCGAAGTTCGCCCGATCCTGTCGATCATCAGCCGGTGATGGCTGCACGCAGCGCCTGTCCGAAGCGCCAGACGTCCTCGAAGCTGTTGTACATGGGCACCGGTGCCATACGCAACACATCGGGCTCCCGCCAGTCGCAATAGACGCCGCGCGCCGTGAGCCGCTCGAAGACACCACGCCCATCGCCGCGCACCAGGATGGACAGCTGCGCACCGCTCATGGCCGATTCCTTCGGGGTGATGATGTTGAACATCCCAATATTCTCCGCGGAGATGCCCTCGATGGTCCACCGCAGGTAACCGGTCAACTGCACGCTCTTCGCACGCAACCGCTCGATGCCCGCGCGGTCGAACTGCTCCAGCGCCACACGATGCACCGCCATGGGCAGCACGGGCGCATTGCTTACCTGCCAGGCCTCGGCGGTGGGCATGGGTTTGAAGTCGCGTTCCATCTTGAAACGTTCCTTCTTGTCGTGTCCCCACCAGCCCGCGAAACGGGGCAGGTCGGCCGAAAGGTGACGCTCATGCACGAAGGCACCGGCCACGCCACCCGGTCCGCTGTTCAGGTATTTATAGCTGCACCAGCAAGCGAAGTCCGGACCGTCATCGTGCAATTTCAGATCCAGGTTCCCGGCGGCGTGAGCGAGGTCGAAACCGGCGAAGGCACCCACCCTGTGGGCGGCAGCTGTAATTCCTTTGATGTCGAACGCCTGACCGGTCAGGAAGTTCACACCCCCGAAGCAGACCAGCGCAAGCTCATCGCCGAGCTCATTGATCCGCGCGATGATATCCTCGGGTCGCAGGATATGCTCCCCCTCCCGAGGCTGCATCTCCACCAGGGTGTTGGCGGGATCGAGGCCGTGGAAGGCGATCTGCGAAGCGAAGGCGTAGGTATCGCTCGGGAACGGGCGCTTCTCGGTGAGGATCTTCACCCGCTTACCCGTCGGACGATAGAAGGAGACCAGCAGGAAGTGAAGGTTGCTCGTCAGCTGGTTCATCACCACCACCTCGGCTTCCTTGGCGCCTACTAGCCGCGCACTGCTGGCCGTGAGCTCCTCGTGATAGCTGTACCACGGGTGCTTCGCGTGGAAGTGGCCTTCGACCCCGAGCCGTGCCCAATCGTCCATCTCCTGCTTGAGCGCATCGGCCGCGGCCTTCGGTTGAAGGCCAAGTGAATTGCCGGTGAAGTAGATCACCTCGCGGCCTTCATGTTGTGGGAAGTGGAACTCGTCGCGGAAGTTCCGGAGCGGGTCCCGGGCATCCAGGTCCTGTGCGCAGGCCAGCGTATTCACAAATGCCATGGCTATTCCTCGTCCAAATTGGGGTTGATGATGAGCTGGCGTACGGCCAGGCCCACGGCCACACCAGCAAAGGCTGAGACCAGGGTACGGACCACGCGCTTGGAACGGGCCACCCGCGCGTAGCCGGTAGCATAGTACTCATCTCCTTCCATCACCGGGTCGGAAATGGAGCCGGGCGTGACATGTACGCGGGGGAAGGCCATGGCACCGGCCACGAGGGGTGGAACGAAGAGGCCGTTCATCTCCCAGTTCAGACCTATCACCAATCCGGCGCCGGTAGCGAAGGCGCCCACCATGGGCCAGGTGGGTTTGTAGCCGTGTCGGGCATCGCGCTCACCCGCGAGGAACCAGCGCATCTGCTCCACGGTGAGGTCGTTTCCGAAGACGGAATCGTGGAAGTACCAGATGCGTTCATGCCCCAGGCTGTCGACCACGGAGAAGACCTCCTCGGTGGGTTCGGCGCGTTCCTTCACCTTGCCGCGTTTGGTCGTCTGTAGGTAGCGCACCTCCAGGGTGCTCTGCCCAAGCACCTTCCCTTCATGGATCTCGCCGTTCATCATCAGGATGCGGTCCTGGGCGGCGGCGGCGATCGATCCGATGGCCAGGAGGAGGAGGAGCGCGCGCAGGGGGGTCAGCATCGGTGGTGGCCAAAGATAGCCGCCCGTGCGGCGGTGGGGTGGCTCTCACCCCGGCTTATCCACAGCCATCCCCGGCTCCTGTGGCCCAGTATATTTGCACGCCTTATCGGCACCCCATCACATGCCATCCGTCACCTACCAGGAACGCCACATCGGCCCGAACCAGCACGAGACAGAAGCCATGCTCAAGGCCATCGGCGTGAGCAGCCTCGATGAACTGATCCAGCGCACCGTACCCGGCCCCATCCGGCTGAAGAAGGCGCTCGACGTGGGTCCGGCGCTCTCCGAGATCGACTTCCTGGAGCACATGAGCGCCATCGGCCGCGGCAACCTGCAGTTCCGCAGCTACATCGGCCTGGGTTACTACGGCACCGTGGTGCCCCAGCCCATCCTGCGCAACATCATGGAGAACCCCGGATGGTACACGGCCTACACGCCTTACCAGGCCGAGATCTCGCAGGGCCGCCTGGAGGCGCTGCTGAATTTCCAGACCATGGTGAGCGACCTTACCGCGCTGCCCATCGCCAATGCTTCGCTGCTGGATGAGGGCACCGCTGCCGCCGAGGCCATGTTGATGTTCGATCACGCCCGGCCAGCCAGTCAACGCGACCGCAACCGCTTCTTCGTGGACAGCGGCCTTTTCCCGCAGAGCATCGATGTATTGCGCGGCCGGGCCCTACCCGTGGGCATCGAGATCGTGGTGGGCGACCCGATGACCTGGGAACCGGACACGAACTTCTTCGGCATGATCCTGCAATACCCCGCCGCGAACGGCGAGGTGCGCGACCTGCGTGACCTGGTACAGCGAGCCAAGGCCGCTGGTGTGCGTGTTGCCGCCTGCACTGATCTGTTGGCCCTCACGCTCCTGAGCCCTCCCGGCGAGTGGGGCGTGGAAGTGTGCGTGGGCAACTCGCAGCGATTCGGTGTACCCATGGGCTACGGTGGACCGCACGCCGCCTTCTTCGCCTGCACCGATGAGTGGAAGCGTTTGATCCCCGGACGCATCATCGGCGTTAGCCAGGACCGTCGTGGTCGTCGTGCCCTGCGCATGGCGCTGCAGACGCGCGAGCAGCACATCCGCCGCGACAAGGCGACCAGCAATATCTGCACCGCGCAAGCCCTGCTCGCCGTGATGGCAGGCATGTACGCCGTGCATCATGGCCCGAATGGCCTCAAGCGCATTGCGAAGCGTGTACATGGCTGCGCGAAGCAAGTGGCCGATGCCGCGAAAGCGTTGGGCTACACGCTGGTGAACGCGACCTTCTTCGACACGATCACGCTCACGGGTGCCGCGGGCGATGCGATCCGCCAGGCACTGGAGTCGCGCATGATCAATGGGCGTTACCATGAACATGGGGTGACGCTGAGCCTTGATGAGACCACCCGTGTGAGCGACCTGGAGGAGATCATCGCATCGTTGGCCGAAGCGATCGGCAAGCCTGCCTCCAGCCCGAGCGCGAACGGCAGCTCCTCCGCGATCCCGTCAGACCTGCAACGCCGCAGCGCCTTCCTCACCCACCCGGTCTTCAACACGCATCATACGGAGACGGAGCTGATGCGCTACATGAAGAAGCTGGAGAACCGCGACTTCTCCCTGGTGCATGGCATGATCCCGCTCGGATCATGCACCATGAAGCTGAACGCGGCCTCCACCCTATGGGCGATCACCCGGCCGGAGTGGGCTCATATCCACCCCTTCGCCCCGCTCGAGCAGGTGAAGGGCTATCAACAGGTGCTCACGGAACTGGGCGGTGCGTTGGCGAAGGCGACGGGCTTCACCGCCGTCAGCCTGCAACCGAACAGCGGTGCACAAGGTGAATACGCCGGACTGATGGTGATCCGCGCCTACCACGAAGCCCGCGGTGACCATCAGCGGAGGGTGGCGCTGATCCCGAGCAGTGCGCACGGCACCAACCCCGCCAGCGCAGCCATGGTGGGCATGGAGATCGTGGTGGTGAAGGCCGACGCCGACGGGCACGTGGACGTGGAGGACCTGAAGGCGAAGGCCGAACTCTACAAGGACCGCCTGAGCTGCCTGATGGTCACCTATCCCAGCACGCACGGCGTCTACGAAGAGAGCATCCGCGAGATCACCGGCACCATCCACGCCAACGGCGGCCTGGTGTACATGGACGGTGCGAACATGAACGCGCAGGTGGGACTCACCTCGCCCGGCGAGATCGGGGCGGACGTCTGCCACCTCAACCTGCACAAGACCTTCGCCATCCCACACGGCGGTGGTGGCCCCGGCATGGGCCCGATCTGTGTGAACGACAAGCTGAAGCCCTTCCTCCCAGGCCATGTCCTGGTGAAGACCGGCGGGGAGCAGGCCGTGCACGCGGTGAGCGCTGCTCCCTGGGGCAGCGCGTTGATCCTGCTGATCAGCTACGGCTACATCAAGATGCTAGGCGGACAGGGGTTGACCGATGCCACGCGCTACGCCATCCTCAATGCCAACTACCTGCGTGCGAAACTGGAGCAGCATTACCCCATCCTCTATGTGGGCGATGAAGGCATGGTGGCGCATGAGATGATCCTGGACTGCCGCGACTTCAAACGCTCCGCGGGGGTGGACGTGAGCGACATCGCGAAGCGCCTGATGGATTACGGTTTCCACGCACCCACGGTGAGCTTCCCGGTGGCTGAGACACTGATGGTGGAGCCGACGGAGAGCGAGAGCATGACCGAGCTGGACCGCTTCGTGGAAGCGATGATCGGCATCCGTCAGGAGATCGCAGCGCTGGAGCGGGGCGAAGCCGACAAGGCGGACAACCTGTTGAAGAACGCACCGCACACGAGCGAGGAGGTCTGCGGCAACGAGTGGACCCACCCCTACACGCGCGAGCAGGCCGCCTTCCCGGTGGCGGTGAACCGTGACTGGAAGTACTGGCCTGGCGTGAGCCGCGTGGACAACGCGTACGGCGACCGCAACCTCATCTGCACCTGCCCGCCGATCGAGGAATACGCGACCGTGGAAGCATGAGGAGCAGCGATACGGTACTGGCGCTCTGCGCGACATGGATGATGACGACAACGGCGTTCGCGCAGCCGCGCGCCGATGCCTGCTTCTTCGCCAACGACTTCGATAGCGGTGAGGCCTTCGCTGGTTGGGACCTCGGCCCGCAGGTGGAACGCCTCACCCCGGAAGGTGAAGGTCTTGGTGAGTTCGTGTCGGCCTGGACCCTCGGGAACAGCAGCGACGCCAATGCCGAGGGCTACTTCGCCGTGCCGGACAGCCCCATCGGCAACCGCTTCGCCATGGCCAATGATGCCGCGTTCCCCTGCAATTGTGACATGGGAGATGTGGCCCTCACCTCGCCGCTGATCGACCTGACCGGTCGAACGGGTGTCGCCTTGGAGTGCCGGGTCTTCCACGAAGGGCTTTTCGCTTCCGGACCTGCTGTGATCGAGTACAGCCTCATGGACGGTGACTGGATCGATCTGGATACGATCGAAGCCGTTGCCGGTCAGTGGCAGCACCTTAGTCTTGATCTGTCAGGTGCCGATGGCGCCGCTGACTTCCAGATCCGTTTCCGGTGGAGCGACGGTGGTGCCTGGGCCGGTGGTTTCGCGGTGGACGACCTCTGCCTGCGCGAGCGACGCATGCACGACCTGGTGTTATCGAGGGCTCAACTCGGCGCGCAACGAGCATCCGCCTTCGAGACCGGCGATCAGGGACTATACTACAGCCAGCTACCCGTTTCCCAAGCCGCTCCGGTCACCTTGGCAGCGACGATACGGAACGGCGGAACGGCCAGCTTGCACCAGGTCCAGCTCTCTGCTGAGATCACGTTGAACGGGACCACTCATGGGCCGTTCCCTGCGGAGGCGATCGGTGAATTGATGCCCGGTGAGGAGCGGGAAGTTCCCATCGCAACAGGGTGGCAACCCGACGCTCCTGGTCTGGCGGTGATCAGCTTCATCGGCAGTGCTGAAGAAACGGACGACGACCCGGAGGACGACATGGTCATGGGTAGTGTGCGCTTCACCGGCCCAGGCTGGGACGATGGCTACCGTGTGATGGCCTGTGACGATGGAACTCCCACAGCGTCCTTTGGTGGCACCGGAGGTCTTATCATCCTGAACCGGATGGAGGTGGTGAACGGCGGTGACGATGCAGCCGGCGTGTCGGTGACCTACGGAACTGGGACCGAACCGGGGGCGCTGGTGCGGGCGGTGTTGATGGACGCGAACTTCAACACGGTGGACACCTCTGGGCGCCGTACGCTCCAGCAGGCCGATATCGATATGATCCTGAACGGGATGCCCTTGTTCGAAGCCTTCACCAATACCCCGACGCTCACCCCGGGCGACTACCATGTCGGCATCCAACAGCTGGCACAGGAGGACGATCGCGCGGTGTATGTCCTGGTCGGTGGGGAAGCGACCGCCGGACGTTCCGTGGTCATGGAAGGAGCGACCTTCCTCCTGTCCGACCTGGCGACCACGCCCATGGTGCGACTGCACTTGGAAACGGTTCCGGTCAGTGTGCGAGAGCGGCCGAGCAGGAACGAAGAGTTGCGGCTCCATCCCAATCCGGCCTCCGACCTGGTCTGGATGGAATTACCCGACGACGTAGTGATCAACGGTTGGTCCCTGATGGATATGGCGGGTAGGACGGTGCGGGAAGGGATGCCAGACCATCAACGTACGTCGAGCCGGTCAGGGATACCGGTCGCCGATCTCCCCGCAGGGATCTATCTGGTGCGGGTGGGGACCGGAAAGGGCCTGTTCACATCCTCGGTGGTCATCGCGCGCTGAGCTCCTTACCACAGCATTCCACGAACGGTCGTGCGACGTGCCGCCACTGGTGTCACGCTCCACCCCATCGAGGCCATCCGACCATGCTTCCGCACATGTAACTTGCTGCCCGTCCAAACGGTCAAACCAACATGAATACACGCTCTACCCTGCTCGGCCTATTCGCCGGCACCTTCGCCTTGGTGGCTTCCGCCCAGCGGGAAGGTCACCTGGATCGACAACAGATCGCCATGCCCATTGGCATGAGCCAGCCCGATCGCGACACCCCGATGCTGGGTGGTGAACGCGGTGGCGGCACCGTGGTCTGGTCGGAAGACTTCAGCAACGGCCTGGCCGGGAACAACCCGTCGGGTGCCTGGACCACCGAAGGTCCGCATGCCAGCATCTGGAAGATCAGCACCACCGGTCCGTTGGGTGATTTCACTCCGGCTAGCGAGCGGATCCAATCCACCACCTTCTCCAATGGCTTCGCCAAGTTCGCTTCGGACTCGGCGAACTGCACCTGGAACGGTAACACGCCCACCGCGCTCCCCACGAGCCAGTTCACGGATTGGGAGGCCAGCCTCGTTTCCCCGGTGATCGACCTCTCGTTGAACCCGCAGGTGGAAGTGGTTTTCCAACAGCGTTCGCGCTATTGCTGTGGCGACAGCCCCTTCTTCTTCGAGGTGAGCGCTGATGGCGGAACCAACTGGACCGCGTTCCTCGCCAACGAGGGTCTCGCCATCAACCAGGACCCCACCTTCACCGAGACCCGCAGGTTCAACATCTCCACGGTCGTTGCGGAGGACCCGACGAACGTGCGGATCCGTTTCCACCACAACAGCGAAGCCGGCACCTCGCATTATCACTGGCAGGTGGACGACATCCAGATCGTGATCCTTCCGGAGTATGAGATGCGCATGAACTATGCCTACACGTCCACCACCGGCGAAGGCGAGGAGTACGGTCGCATCCCGGCCACGCAGCTTCCCAGTACGATGAACATCGGCGCGGAAGTGTTGAACTACGGCAGTGCGGTGCAGACCAACTCGAGCGTGCAGTGCGTCATCACCACCCAGGCGGGTGCGGAAGTGCTCTCGCACACCACGCCGTTGGGGGACATACAACCCGGAGCGAGCATCGTCAGCGACGACTGGATCAACCTTCCCTTCCTGGACCTCGGCCGCTACAACGCCACCTTCTCGGTCAACAGTGACTTCATCGATCAGGATGGCGTGCTGACGGACAATTCCAAGGTGCGCAACTTCGAGGTGACCCTGGATCAGTACTCCCTGGATGCCCTCGGGAACTATCCTCCCGGCACGGAGATCCGCCAACAGTTGGGTACGGCATCGTTCACGGACAACGCTACGATGAACATCATGTCGATGTACACCATCTTCACGGCCACCCAGGCTTATGGAGCCACGATCGTCCTGGGCACCAACACCCGGGCGGGTGCGGCGGCCACGATCGAAGTGTTCCTGCTGGATACGGCGGACGTCCTGAACATCGGCTCATCCACCGTGGACCTGCCCATCGACGGAGTGACCTCGGAGGTCGTTTCCATCACCCAGCAGAACGTTTCCGCCGGTCGGATCACCATTCCATTCATCCAGCCGGTGTTCCTGAACCCCGGGGCCTACTACCTCTGTGCGCGTATCAGTGGATCGGGAACCACCGCGACCAATGATCCCGAGGTGTACATCGCGGATGACAACACCGTTCCTCAGCCCGGTATCAGTACAATGATCTGGTTGCCGGTCGACTTCAATGATGATGGGACCGAGGGTCGGCACGTCTATGGCAACGGGAACGCCGCCGCCATCCGCTTGAACATCACCCCGGCCGTTGGTATCGAGGAGGACCTCGCAAGCGCGGGCGTTTCCATGTTCCCGAATCCGACCACGGGCATGCTGAACATCGTGAGCGATGCCCCCGGCCTGATGAGCGTGGAGGTGATCGATCTGCTGGGAGCCGTGGTGCGCACTGCGAACTTCAATGGTCGCACCACCATGGACCTGACCGGTCTTGCGCACGGCGTGTACAGTGTACGCGTCAGCAATGGGGAACAGAGCAAAGTGGAACGCATCGCGCTGCACTGATCATCCGAAGCGAAAAGGCCCCGTGGATCGGATCCACGGGGCCTTTTCGTTCATGGCGGTCAGGAGCGCCGGGACATGGCCTCCTTCACCTGGCGCATGAGGCTGCCGGCAAAGACGAACTCGATGAGCTCCTTGTTGTCGGTGTTGAGCAACGCTTCGCGGTCGCCCTCCCACCACTTGCGGCCCTGATGGATGAACAGGATGTGTTCGCCGGTCTCCATCACGCTGTTCATGTCGTGCGTGATCACCACCGTCGTGGTGTTGAGGCTCTCGGTGAGCTCCTTGATGAGGTCGTCGATGACGATCGCCGTCTGCGGGTCAAGGCCGCTGTTGGGCTCGTCACAGAAGAGGTATTGCGGCTCCAGCACGATGGCTCGGGCGATGCCCACGCGCTTCTGCATGCCGCCGCTGATCTGCGCGGGGAAGAGGTCGTCCTTCTCCTGGATGCGCACCAGCTTGAGGCATTCACGTGCGCGGTCCTCCATCTCGCTCTTGGGCATGATCCCGAACATCCGCAGGGGGAACATGACGTTCTCGAGCACCGTGAGGCTGTCGAAGAGCGCCGAGCCCTGGAAGAGCATGCCGATGCGCTGCCGCACCTGTCGCTTCTCCTCGGCGTCCATGTCGTGGAACGACATGCCCTCGAAGAGCACCTTTCCCTCCTCCGGCTTGTAGAGCCCGACCATGCACTTTGCGAAGACGCTCTTGCCGGAGCCGCTGCGACCGATGATCTGGTTCACCCGTCCCTTCCGGAAGACCGCATCGATGCCGGTGAGCACCTGCGTGTCGCCGAACCGCTTGCCCAGGCCGACCACTTCGATCATAGCAGGAGCACGCGGGTAAGGACGAGGTTGGCCAGCAGGATCACCACGTTGCTGTAGACCACGGCGCGGGTGCTGCTGATGCCTACCTCGCGCGTCCCACCACGCGTATAGTAGCCCTGGTAGGCGCTCACCGTGGTGATGATGAAGGCGAAGACCACCGTCTTGATGATCGCGTAGGTCACGTGGAAGGGCTTGAATCCGGTCTGGATCCCCATCACGAAATCATCACTGGAGATCACTCCGGACTGCACGCCGGCGAGCCAGCCGCCGAAGATCCCCAGGAACATGCTGATCATCACCAGGAAGGGATTGATCAGGGTGGTGGCGGCCAGCTTCGGCAGGATGAGGTAGTTGGCCGAGTTCACGCCCATGATGTCCAGCGCGTCGATCTGCTCCTTCACGCGCATGGAGCCGATCTCGGCGGCGATGTTGCTGCCCACCTTGCCTGCCAGGATCAACGAGATCACCGTTGGACTGAATTCCAGGATAACGCTCTGGCGTGTGGCGAAGCCCACCACCCACGACTGGATGAGCGGACTGTCGATGTTCGTCTTGGTCTGGATGGTGATCACCGCGCCCATGAAAGCGCTGAGCAGGGCCACGATGCCCAGGCTCTGCACCCCGAGCAGGTCCATCTCCTCCACCGTACGCCGCCAGAAGATGCCCGCCCGCTCCGGGCGACCGAAGGTCTCCCGTAACAGGTGGAAATAGCGGCCGATATGTCCGATGATGCCCATGGTGAACGGGGCGAAAATAGGCCCTGGCATACAAGGGCGGGGGTGTTGGGCGTTGTAGTTTCGCACACCATGCAGGGTCCTTCCATGAGCCAACGGAACAAAGTACCCCTGGCAGGGCTGGTCATGGCCTTGGCGTTGGCGGCCTGTAATTCCCAACCTGCCAAGTACCGGCACTCCAACGATTGCAAGTGCCCCAAATGGAACCACGTGCCCCGGCCGCCGGCGGGCAGTGAGCACGCCGGCCCCCATCCGGCGGCGACCCCGTATCATTGTGGCACGGCCCAGCCCTCCTGAGCCACCACCACCGTGCCGCGTCATTCCGCCAGTGATCCCGAGTTTCTGAGGAGACACCTGCCGAGCGCGGCATGGCCCGTGGTGCTGAACTGGCTCCGCAGCAATCCCGTGCAGGTGCGGATCTCCAAGCCACGGCAGACCAAACTGGGCGACTACCGCAGCGCCACGCGTACCCAGCCACACCGGGTGAGCGTCAACGCCGATCTGAACCCCTACGCCTTCCTGGTGACCTTGGTGCATGAGTTCGCCCATTACAGCACCTTCGTGAACCAACGCCGGTGGTCGGCACCGCATGGGCCGGCGTGGAAGAGCGAATACGCCCGCCTGATGCGTCCTTTCCTGAGCAACAGCGTGTTCCCGACCGACGTACTGAGCGCCCTTGAGCGCCACCTGGTCGACGCTCCTGCGAGCAGCTGTACGGACCAGGGCTTGATGCGGGTGCTCATGAGCCACGACCCCGAACCACGCCAACTATTGGAAGAGCTGCCGGACCGCTCCGTATTCCGTTTCAACGAACGCGTCTTCGTGAAAGGGCCGCAGCTCCGGAAGCGATACAAATGCCACTGCCTCAACGATCGCCGCAACTACATCATCGACCCGATGGCGGAGGTGCAGGTGAACGGACCGATGGTGGTGATGAAGGCCTCCTAGGGCCACCTCCTGGAAAATGACGAACGAACACACGTATTGCGTGATCATGGCCGGCGGGGTCGGCAGCCGTTTCTGGCCCATGAGCCGAAGCGCCTATCCGAAGCAATTCCTCGACTTCCTCGGGCTCGGACGCACCCTGCTGCAGCAGACCTACGACCGTTTCCTCAGCATCTGTCCACCGGAGAACATCCTGGTGGTGACCAACGCGAACTATGCGGCCATCGTGCAGGAACAGCTTCCCGCGTTGAAGCCTTCGCAGATCCTGTCCGAGCCTTCCCGCCGCAATACGGCCCCGTGCGTGGCCTATGCCAACCACGTGATCGCGAAGCGGGATCCGAAGGCGCTCATGATCGTGGCCCCGAGCGACCACCTGGTCATGAAGGAGGAGGCCTTCAAGGAGACGATCGACCTCGCCCTTCAACAGGCCGCAAGCACCGATTGCCTGGTGACACTGGGCATCATGCCGAACAGGCCGGATACCGGGTACGGCTATATCCAGTTCGATGACGCCGCTGGCACATCGCACCCGCGGGTAAAGCCGGTGAAGGCCTTCACGGAGAAGCCCGATCATGGAACGGCCGTGCGCTTCCTGGAAAGTGGCGAGTTCCTCTGGAACGCGGGGATCTTCGTCTGGAGCCTGGCCAGCATCCGTAAGGCCTATCGTGATCACCTGCCGGAGATGGAGCAACGGTTCAGTGCGGGAGCGGCCTCGTTCGGCACGCCGGAGGAGGTCGATTTCATCGCCTCGACCTACGACTCTTGCGAGAACGTGAGCATCGATTACGGGATCATGGAGAAGGCCAGGAATGTGTTCACCGTGGTGAGCGACTTCGGTTGGAGCGACCTCGGCACCTGGGGCAGCCTGTACACCCACCTGCCGAAGGACGACCATGGTAATGCCGCCATCGGACATGAGGTGAAGCTTTACGATTGTGCGCGCAACGTGATCCACGCGCACGATGGCCGGCTGATGGTGTTGCAGGGCCTGGAGGACCACATCGTGGTGAGCACGAAGGACGCACTACTGGTATGCCGTATCCAGGACGAACAGCGGATCAAGCAGTTCGTCAACGATCTGACCGCCGAAAGCGGAGACCGCTACGTTTGATGACCGCAGGAGGTGGAAAAGCCGTTGGACGATCCTGAACGGCGACAGGGCGCACCGCCTACCTTGCACCCATGATGAAGGCCCGTTCGGGGCTATCAACCTCGCTGTGTCCTCCTATTCTCTCGTCACTACGGCTGCGGATCTGGCGGCTTGCACCGGGCAACTGAGCGCGGAGCAGGTCATCGCCCTGGACACCGAGGCTTCCAGCTTCCACCGTTACCGTGAGAGCGTCTGCCTCATCCAGCTCAGCACCCGCCAACGCACCTACCTGATCGATCCACTCGCGATCAAGGACCTCGCTCCCTTGGGGGTCCTGTTGGCACGCAGGGACATGGAGGTGGTGATCCACGATGCCGACTACGACCTGCGGATACTGGCCCGGCATCATGGTATCAGGGTGGAGAACGTCTTTGACACCCTGGTGGCCGCCGAACTGCTCAACGAACCGGAGATCGGACTGGCGGCACTCCTCGGCAAGTATGAGGGCGTCCATGTCGACAAGAAGTTCCAGAAGGCGGATTGGAGCAAACGACCGCTGCCCAAGGAGATGTTGGACTATGCCGCAGGCGACACGGCCAACCTGATCGCCTTGCGCGACAAGATGGAGGCGCTGTTGAAAGAGAAAGGTCGCTGGTCATGGGCGGTGGAGGAATTCGGTCTTTTGACCGATGCACCGTTCGATGCGCCCGTGAACGAAGAGCCCCTGTTCCTACGGCTCAAGGGAGCCAAGGTCCTGAAGCCCCATCAGCTCGCGGTCCTGCGCGAGGTACATGCCTGGCGCGAGGGTGTGGCCGAGAAACAGGACCGCGCCGCTTTCATGATCCTGGGCAATGACGTCCTCCTCTCGGTCGCGACGGATCCTCCCGCCTCGATCAATGAACTCGCCGCGCGCAAGGGGGTCAGCGAACGGGTGATCGAACGCCATGGCAAGCGGATCATGACCGCCATCAAGGCCGGGCAGGAAATGCCGAAGGAGCAGTGGCCGCGACTGGAACGGCCCAGGCGCTGGCAGCGGGATGACGACTACGAGGACCGGGTGAAACGGCTAAAGGTCGTCCGCGACACCCTCACGGCGCGCTTCGACCTCCGGCCGGGCATCGTGGCGGCGAACCAGCTGTTGATGGAGATCGCGCGCACGCTCCCCGGTGACCTGGAAGCACTGGCTGCGATACCGGGCATGCGCCGTTATCAGGTGGAGAACTTCGGTGCAGAGTTGCTGAAGGTGCTGTAGAACCCAGCAGGTTCTGGAACAGTGATCGCGAGATACGGCAGAATGTCAGCAAGCCATCCTTCGTGATGATACTTCCAAAGGAGCGCGTCTTTCGACGCTGCCCAATAAAGCTCACATCCATCACTCCCTCGAACCGCCGAACAAGGCGAACAAAGACCGGTCAGGGTTTCGCCGACGATCTGTTCAGATCGATCAGGTCCATGATCACCTCAAGTTGACCTGCGAGCCGCTTCCATGCATGCCCGCTCGGAAGGAATACTCTCGTCGCAACTTCCATCCTTGGTTCCTCGGTCCTGATAGGGCACCTTGTCCACGCTCTAAACCGGTCGGCATCAACCTCGCTTTCGAATCGCTGGTACCACCGACTTCCCTTGCGTTCCACGAACATGCGCTTCACCGGTGCGGACAATACATCGGACCCGCAAACAAGGTGCATGGAATCCACGTCGGAACGAAGCTTCTCAGTGAGTGTGAAACGAAGCACATAGTGATCCCAGGAACTGTGACGGGTCAGATCGAACTCGAATTCGGCCTCCTCCCCCTTTAGGTCGTCAATAGGATAGACGTGATAAAGGACTCCATCAGCATCGGATCTGGAAACGTACATCCGGTCCACACGTTGGGCATCCACTTGGCTCATGAGGAATAGCGCCGTAAATAACGAGAGGAACGCACGCAGCGTTCCTCTCGTCCGAATGGAGCCGGGCCTTGGATCACTCACCGTACACCACGACCTTGTACTTGGCGATGATGCCAAGGATGCTGTTGACGTGCTCGTCAACGTGGTGGATCTTGGTGATGCCGGCGGATTTCGCGGCGGTCTCAATACTCGCATCTCCGGTTGCGACAGCCCCCAGAATGGACATTGCTTCAGCCGAACCCACCTTACTGGAACCAGTGTTGTCGGTCACAGCCAAAGGTGCCTTAAGGTCAGTGTAGATAACACCGGTCAAAGGCGCTTTCACCTGCGCACAACTGGTCATAAGGAGAGCGACGAGGACAACGCCTGCTGTGATGGTCGAACGTTTCATGATGGTAAGGCGGTTAAGTTTCATCGCAATGTTACTCATCTTCCCGGAATGGAAGCCACCCCACGATGGTTCAATCACAGCGCGGAGGAGGATGTTCCGAACAGTCGAGGCGCTTCGGGGTCAAGCCCTTAAAGCCCGGGCATCACTGGAAGTTCCTTTAGGGTTGAGCACCGCAGCATGACCGGATGTGGCAACGGCTTAGCCCGTAAGATGATGCTCAGGTGGCTCCAATTACACCCACCCATACGATCCGTCAGTCACGGAACGTGAAGCACGAAACTGAGCCGAACAAACCCAGGTCGATCGCTGACCGCTCGGTTCTACCTTCGTGGTCGAACCCTGAAAGACACACCATAGACCAACCCGATCACATGAAGACCTTCAAACGTCCACTATTCGCCCTGGCCATGGGCAGCCTCCTGATCACGCAGACCGGGTGCTTCGGCACCTTCGCGCTTACCCGGAAGGCTTATGAATTCCACGATGGCCTAACGGATAGCAAGTTCCTCAAGTCCTTGTTGTTCTGGATACCCGGTGGCTTTGTGTATGGTATCGTGGGCTTCATCGATGTGGTCATCCTCAACCTCATCGAATTCTGGAGCGGCAGTAACCCGATCTCCATGAATGAAGGGGACTACGAGATGCAGATGGCATCCATCAAGGGCGAGGAGTTCAAGATCGAAGCCACCAAGGACACGTTCACCACCACCCAGCTCACCGGCGCGAAGGCCGGGGAAGTGCGTGTGATGAAGTACGATCGCTGCGACAACACCTGGAAATACACGGACAGCAACGTGAAGGACATGGCTGTGATGACCTTCATCGGTGGTGATGCGGACAACATCCGTGTGTACACGGACAACGGTTCCGTTGACCTGACCGCCGCCGACATGGCCGACGCCTCCGTGCTCGCCACCAAGTTCGCAGGTTGCGAGCTGGCGTTGGCGAAGTGACCGTACTTCCATCAGCGAAGAAGCCCGGCCGATGGCCGGGCTTCTTCGTTACCGCATGGGTCCTATCAGCCCTCGCTCGTCATCTTCGCCGGGTCCACCCACTTGTCGAAGTCGGCTGCGCTGACATGCCCCAATGCGATGGCGGCCTCCTTCAACGTCGTACCCTCCTTGTGCGCCTTCTTCGCGATCTCCGCCGCATTGTAATACCCGATGTGCGGGTTGAGGCTCGTCACCAACATCAACGAGTTCTCGAGGTGACGCTGGATCACGGCCTTGTTCGGCTCGATGCCCTCGGCGCACTTCTCCGTGAAGCTCACGCACGCATCGCCCAGCAGCCGACCGCTCATCAGCACATTGGCCGCGATCAAGGGCTTGAAGACGTTCAGCTCGAAATGACCCTGCATGCCACCCACGCTCACCGCCACGTCATTGCCGATCACCTGGGCGCAGACCATCGTCAAGGCCTCGGGCTGGGTGGGATTGACCTTGCCTGGCATGATGCTCGATCCCGGTTCGTTGTCCGGGATGATGAGCTCGCCGATGCCGCTGCGCGGGCCGCTGCTGAGGATGCGGATGTCGTTGCCGATCTTCATCAGGGAAACGGCCAGCCGCTTGTACGCACCGCTCAGTTCCACCATGGCGTCGTGCGCGGCCAATGACTCGAACTTGTTCGGGGCGGTCACGAAGGGATGCCCGGTCAGTTCCGCGATCTTCTTCGCCACAAGCACGGCATAGCCCTTCGGCGCGTTGAGGCCTGTGCCCACCGCTGTTCCACCGAGCGCCAGCTCCCGCACCATGCCCAACGCGTTCTCCACTGCGCGCAAGCCGTTGTCGAGCTGCTGTACATAGCCACTGAACTCCTGGCCCAACGTCAACGGGGTCGCGTCCATGAAGTGCGTCCGTCCGGTCTTCACGATCGCGGCGAAGTCCTTCGCCTTCCGGTCCAAGGCATCGCGCAGCATCTTAACGCCCGGGATGGTCACCTCCACCGCCTGGGTGTAGGCCGCGATGTGCATGGCCGTCGGGTACGTATCGTTGCTGCTCTGGCTCTTGTTGACGTCGTCGTTCGGATTTAGCACCTTCTGCTCATCGGTAAGCTTGCCGCCGTTGAGCACATGCGCCCGGTACGCGATCACCTCGTTGAGGTTCATATTGCTCTGGGTGCCGCTGCCGGTCTGCCAGATCACGAGCGGGAACTGGTCGTCCAATTTCCCCTCCAGGATCTCATCACACACCTTGCCGATCAAGTCGCACTTCTCCTTCGGCAACTTGCCCAGCTCCACGTTGGTCAGGGCGGCGGCCTTCTTCAGATAGGCGAAGGCGCGGATGATCTCGATCGGCATGCTGGCCGGCGGCCCGATCTTGAAGTTGTTGCGGCTGCGCTCGGTCTGTGCGCCCCAGTACTTGTCGGCGGGCACCTTCACCTCGCCCATGGTGTCTTTCTCGATACGGTGGTCCATGTCAGTCAGCAGTTGGCAGTATGCGGTTGGTAGTAGGATCCTGAAAGTCGGTCAACTGCCTACTGCCAACTGGCAACAGCCGACTTGCACCTTGTCACACCTTCTGGCTCTGCCCTTGTTGCATCAGGTAGGCCTTCAGGAACTCGTCGATGTACCCGTCCAGCACATCGTCCACGTTGCTCGTCTCGTGTTCGGTGCGCACATCCTTCACCAGCTTGTATGGCTGCAGCACGTAGTTGCGGATCTGGCTGCCCCATTCGATCTTCTTCTTCCCCGCCTCGATCTCGCTGCGTTTGCTGCGTCGGCGTTCCAGTTCGGCCTCGTACAACTGGCTCTTCAGCAGTTGCAGCGCCTTGGTCTTATTGTCCAGCTGACTCCGCGTCTCGGTGTTCTCGATGATGATGCCCGTGGGCGCGTGGCGCAGTCGCACACCGGTCTCCACCTTGTTCACGTTCTGGCCGCCGGCGCCACCGCTGCGAAAGGTGTCCCAGGTGATGTCCGCGGGATTGATCTCGATGTCGATGCTCTCGTCCACCAGCGGGAAGACGTACACGCTCACAAAGCTCGTGTGGCGCCGTGCGTTACTGTCGAAGGGGCTGATGCGCACCAGACGATGCACGCCGTTCTCACCCTTCAACATCCCGAAGGCGAACTCACCGTCCACCTCCATGGTGGCCTGCTTGATGCCGGCCCCTTCACCGTCCTGGTAGTCGAGCGTACGGGTCTCGTAGCCGTTCTTCTTGGCCCACATCTGGTACATACGCAGCAGCATGCCGGCCCAGTCGCAGCTCTCGGTGCCGCCCGCGCCCGCGGTGATCTGCACCACGGCGCTCAGCGGATCCTCCTCGGCGCTGAGCATGTTCTTGAACTCAAGTTCCTCCAGCGCTTCGGAGGCCTTCTTGAACTGGGCGTCCACCTCCTCTTCGCTCACCTCCTTCGCCTTCCAGAAGTCGAACATCACGCCCAGGTCGTCCATCTCCCGCTTCACGGCCTCGTACAGGCCCACCCAGCGCTTGAGCTCACGGATGCGATGCATCACCTGTTGGGCCTTCTTCTGGTCGTTCCAGAACTCGGGGTCCAGGGTGTACTTCTCCTCCTCTTGGATCCGACCGCGCTTCTCCTCGATGTCCAGGTAGCCTTTGAGGGCTTCCAGGCGTTCGTTGAGCTCGTCGATCTTCTCGATGGTGATCATGGCGCGGGACCTGTCGTTCGGGCGGCAAAAGTAGGTGGCCGGGCGGGAAGGCGGCACCGCACCATCAGCCTGGAACGCACATGGGCTTCCCCGTCGCGCACCGGAAGTGATCGGATCAGAGGTTATCCATAGCCTTCGCTACCTCGGCTACCTGGAAACCCTTCCGCAGGAAATAGGCCATCACCTTCTGCCGCTTCAGGAATCCGTTCGGTTCCTTCTCCTTCTCCCAGCGCTTCGCGACCAGCTTCTGTAGGAGCTCATTCTGCTCCTCCTTATCGATGGCTTTCAGGGCCGCACGGATGCACGGCTCGCTGATCCGTTTCAGCTTCAACGCCGCCTCGATCTTGCGCGGACCCCAACCCTTCTGCCGCGACTTGCTCACTGCGAAATGCTCCGCGAAGCGCGCCTCGTTCAAGAAACCCTCACCGATGAGCTGGCTGATGATGGGCTCGATCTCCCTGGCCGGCACCTCCCATGCATAGAGCTTGTCGCGCACCTCCTGCTGGCAACGCTCCTGCCGGGCGCAGTAGTTGCGGGCTTTGGGGAGCACGGTCAGAGCTGCACTTCCTTTCGACATCGAGCGGATGCCAACCTAGGATCGATAAGCCAAGATCACAACGGCACCTCGTTCCCCGCGCCATCCTGCACGGTGAAGTCGAGGTATTGGTGCGAGCCCTCGCCCTTCACCTTCACCCACTTCTTCCAGCGCCACCACCACTTCTGCTGGATGCTCGGGAAGCCCTTGGTGAAGTACGCTGCGAGGAAAGGATGCACGCTCAGCGTGAGTCCGGTCATCTGCTTCTCGCCAAGCAGGTAGTTGAGCGCGTTCTCGATCTCGTCCACGATGAGGACGGGGGCGCTCACTTCGCCCGTACCGCCGCAGGTGGGGCAGCTCTCGCTGGTGTCGATCTCCGTTTCCGGACGGACCCGCTGACGGGTGAGCTCGATCACCCCGAAGCGTGAGGGCGGCAGCACGTTGTGCTTCGCCTTGTCGTCCTCCATGGCATCCTTCAACGCCTTGTGCAGGATCCGGCGGTTCTCCGGTTCGTAGAGGTCGATGAAGTCGATGGCGACGATGCCGCCCATGTCGCGCAGGCGCAGCAGCCGGGCGATCTCCCTGGCCGCCTCCACGTTGATGTCCAACGCGTTCTTCTCCTGGGCCTGGTTGCCTCCCTTACGACTGCCACTGTTCACGTCGATCACGTGCATGGCCTCCGTCTTCTCGATGATCAGGTAAGCCCCGCTGCTCAGCATCACCTGCTTGCCGAAGGCCTGCTTGATCTGCTTGTTGACCCCGAAGTGATCGAAGATGTCTAGTTTGTTCTTGTAGTGCTTGACGATGCCCTTCTTCTCCGGCGCGGTCTTCTCCAGGGTCTGGTAGATCTCCTCGGCGAGGAGTTCATCATCCACATGGATGCTGGTGAAGTCCTTGTTCAGTACATCGCGCAGGACAGCGCTGGTGCGGTCAAGCTCGCCGAGCACCTTCTTGGGTGCCTGTGCGTTGCGCAGGTTGCGGAACATCGTGTCCCAGCGTTGCAGCAGCGTCTTCAGGTCGTTCTCCAGGTCCTCGGTACGCTTGCCTTCGGCGTTGGTGCGGATGATCACCCCGAAGTTCTTCGGCTTGATGGCGATCATCAGTTCCTTCAGGCGCTTGCGCTCCACCTCATCGGTGATGCGCGAGGAGATGCTGGTCTTGTTGATGAAGGGCACCAGCACCATGTACCGTCCGGCCAGGGTGACCTCGGCGGTGAGGCGGGGTCCCTTGGTGCTGATGGGCTCCTTGGCGATCTGCACCAGGATGCTCTGGCTGGCGCTGATCACCTCGCTGAGCTTGCCCTCCTTCGGGATGTCCTGGTCGAGTTTCCAGTCCTCCAGCAAGCTGCTGGTCACGGTGCCACTGACGGCACCTTTGGTGAACTTGTAGGAATTGCGGTATTGCGGACCGAGGTCGAAGTAGTGCAGGAAGGCGTCCTTCTCATGGCCCACGTCCACGAAGGCGGCGTTGAGGCCTGGAGCCACCTTGCGTATCTTGGCCAGGTACACATCGCCCACGGCGAAACCGCGGTCGGTCTTCTCGCGGTGCAGTTCGGCCAGCACCTTGTCCTTCATCAGGGCAAGGGCCACCTGGCCGTCGGCGGACCGGATGATGAGATCGATGTTCACTACGGGACCATGGTATAGATGGATACGGGGCGGCGCGGGGCCACCCTGTGAACGTACGTGCGGGCCGGGAACGGGATGTTCCCTGGCCCACGCCGTTCCACACGTCGAAGGACCTTACCGGTTCTTCTTCTTGTGACGGTTCTTCCGCAGGCGCTTCTTGCGCTTGTGGGTGGCCATCTTATGTCGCTTCCGCTTCTTTCCGCAGGGCATGGTGCTCCTTATTTAACGTTCTCCAATTCAAGCAGGAAGCGGTCCACACCGTTGATGATGGCCGTGTCCTGCGTCAGTGTTCTGTACTTCTTCAAGCTCGCGATCGCCTGGGCATTGCTGTCCAGTGTCGCGTAGGTGCGCCCCAGGTAGAACCAGGCATCGGGGAAGTTCTCCGGGTCTAGTTCAAGTACCTTCTGGAAGCGGTTCAATGCCTTGTCGTACTGACCGCTCTGGATGGAGAAGAGCCCGAGGTGCCAATGCGCTTCCACATTGTCCGGGTCCTCCGCCAGGATCTCGCGCAGCATCATGATGCCACGCATGGGGTCCTGTCCGTTCACCAGGGCGATCGCCTCCTGGGTCTTCGCCTGGCCGGGGTCCATGGTCCGGACCTGGGCCGCTTCCTTCCCGGATGGGGTCCGGGGCGCCATCATCAAAAGAACGATCACCACCAACGCACCCAACAGGGCCAGCAACTGGGGCCTTTTCAGACCCATCACTGCTGCCCGCCAGCGGCGGGACGGTTCTTCACCTTGTCGACGAACGTGTCGGCAGGCTTGAACGCCGGCACATCGTGCGCCGGTATGATGATGGTGGTGTTCTGGGCCAGGATCCTTCCGGTCTTCTGTGCCCTGCGCTTCACCACGAAGCTCCCGAAACCACGGAGATGTACGTTCTCTCCCTTCTCCAGGCTGTTCTTCACTTCCTCCATGAATGCCTCCACGGTGGTCAGGACCACCTGACGTTCAACGCCCGTGCGCTTGGAGATGATGCTGACCAACTCTGCCTTCGTCATACCCTCTTCGGTTTGGGGCGGCAAAGATAGCCGTTGGAACGGATCACGCAACCGATCTTTGGCCCTGTATGTCAACAACTTGGTTCAGCAGGGCCCTGCTGCCCTGGTATCGGGAGCACAAGCGGCCCCTGCCCTGGCGCGCCAGCAGGGACCCCTACCGCATCTGGCTGAGCGAGGTGATCCTGCAGCAGACCCGGGTGGACCAGGGTACGGCCTACTGGCACCGTTTCGTGGAGCATTACCCCCTGGTACAGGACCTGGCCGGGGCCAGCGAGGACGAGGTACTGCGGCTGTGGCAGGGTTTGGGCTATTACAGCCGGGCCCGTAACCTGCGTACCGCCGCCCGACAGGTGGTGGAGAGGCACCAGGGCCGGTTCCCGGCGGACCATGGCGCGCTGCTGGCATTGAAGGGAGTGGGCGACTACACGGCAGCGGCCATCGGCTCCATGGCCTTCGGGCTGGCGGAGCCCGTGGTGGACGGCAACGTGTACCGGGTGCTGGCGCGGGTCTTCGGCATCGCCACACCCATCGATTCCACGGCCGGGCGCAAGGAGTTCCGGGCGCTGGCGGCCTCGCTCCTGCCCACGGACGAGCCCGGCGAATACAACCAGGCGGTGATGGAGCTGGGCGCGCTGGTATGCACCCCCAAGCCGGCCTGCGAGGAATGTCCGCTGCGGAGCCGGTGCATCGCCCGGCGCACGGATCGGATAACGGAGCTGCCGGTAAAGGCGGGAAGGACCAAGGTCCGGGAACGCCACTTCAACTTCCTGCACATACGCGTTCGCGGCGGCGTCTTCCTGGAAAAACGCACCGGCAAGGACATCTGGCAGGGGCTGTACCAACTTCCCTTGCTGGAAAGCGATGAACCATTGAGCCGGAGGGGGCTACAAACCCGATTGAAGGCTGAACTTGGGATAGGATGGACGATCGAGGCGGTACACGGCCCGGTGAAGCACGTTCTGAGCCATCAGCTGATCCAGGGCGTGTTCTGGGCCTTGACCCCACCTCCGCGCTTCAAAGCTCAAGCGGATTGGCTGGTGGCGAACGAGAAGGAACTGGAGCGGTATGCGTTGCCGAGGTTGGTGGAGCGGTATCTGTTGCCATAGAGGCCCTCCCCCAACCCTTATCTTCGTAGCCCTACCCTATCGATACCATGGCCGGAGTGAACAAAGTGATCCTGATCGGCAACCTGGGTGCCGACCCCGAGATCCGTCATCTACAGAACGGCGCCAGCGTGGCCAATTTCCGCCTGGCCACCAGCGAGACATACAAGGACCGGACGACCGGCGAACGCCGCGAGCAGACCGAATGGCACAACGTGGTGGCCTGGCGCGGCCTGGCCGAGATCACCGAGAAGTACCTGCGCAAAGGCAGCAAGGTGTACGTGGAGGGCAAATTGCGCACGCGTCAATGGCAGGACAAGGACAACAACACGCGCTATACCACGGAGATCGTGGCCGATGAGATGACCATGCTCGACCGCGCCAGCGGCGAGGGTGGCGCCCCGCGCGCTTCCGCCCCGGCCCAGCAAGCGGCCACCAGCGGCGGCAACGCCGGCCCGGCCAACGATGAGATGGACGACCTGCCCTTCTAAGTGGAGCCTCCCCCGTCCCTCCATCTGCTCACCACGCTCGCGGTACAACCGAGCACGATCCTGGCCCTTACCGTCATCGGCGCCATGCTGGTGATCTCCGCGGCCATGTCGGCCAGCGAGGTGTCCCTGTTCGCACTTTCGCCCACGCAGCTCCGCGACCTGAAGGAACGCGGTGGCAGCAGCGGCCAACGGGTGCTGGACCTGCTGGCGAAGCCGCGGCGGCTGCTGGCCACCATCCTGATCACCAGCAACCTGATGAACATGGGCACCGTGATCCTAAGCACGGTGGTGGTGCGCGACCTGGTGACGCCCAGCGGTCTTTCCGGTTTCGCGCTGGTGGGCGTGCAGGTGCTTACCATCGCTTTCCTCATCGTGCTCATCGGCGAAGTGCTTCCGAAGGTCTACGCCACGACGGACCCGGTTCGTGTGGCGCGCAACATGAGCGGTCCACTGCTCACACTGCGCTGGATCTTCCGCCCTTTGAGCGAGGCCTTGGTGCGCAGCACCACCTTCATCGAGAAGCGCTTCCAGAAGCGGAGCACCCAGAACATCTCCGTGGACACGCTGGGCCATGCGCTGGACCTGACGAAGGATGCGAGCACCACCGCGGAGGAACAGCGCATCCTGCGCGGCATCGTTAAGTTCGGCGACATCGAAGTGCGACAGGTGATGCGGCCGCGCACCGAGATGGTCACCTTCGACAAGGGCATCAGCTTCGAGGAACTGCTGGTGGCCATCGTGGATTCGGGTTTCTCCCGCGTACCCATCACCGATGGCACACCGGACAAGGTGATCGGCGTGCTCTACATCAAGGACGTGCTGCCCCACCTGCGCAAGACCGGCTTCGACTGGCATACGTTGCTGCGCGCGGCCTATTTCGTTCCGGAGAGCAAGAAGCTGGACGACCTGCTGAAGGAGTTCCAGTACGAGAAGACCCACCTCGCCGTGGTGGTGGACGAATACGGTGGCGTGAGCGGCATCATCACCATGGAGGATGTGATCGAGGAGATCGTGGGCGACATTACCGACGAGTACGACGACGAGAACCTCTTCTACAGCAAGCTGGACGACCACACCTGGATCTTCGAGGGCCGCACGGCGCTCACCGATCTTTACCGCGTGATGGGCATCGATGGCAAGCTCTTCGAGGAGAACAAAGGGGACAGCGGAACACTGGGCGGCTTCATCCTGGAGCTTACCGGACGCATCCCCAAGAAAGGGGAGCGCGTGGACCTACATGACCTGACCTTCGTGGTCGAAGCCTCGGACAACAAACGCATCCGGCGTGTGAAAGTGATCCAACACGATGAAGCTGCGAGTTGAAGCCACCCTCGCATTCCTCGCCCTGCTGGCGGGCTGCACACCGGACCCGGTGCCGAAACCACGCGGTTATTTCCGCATCGACCTGCCCGAGCAGGCGTACACCTCCTGGACGGACACCACCACCTTCGCAGCCGAGATCCCGACCTATGCGCGCGTAGGCATCCGTGAGGCGAAGGACGAGGCCCGCTGGTTCGACATCCGTTTCAAGGGACAGCGGGCGACGGCTCACCTCACGTGGTCTCCGGTTGACGGCGACCTGCAGGAGCTGATCGAGGACGCGCACACCTTCAAGAGCACGCACCAGGCGAAGGCCGCGCGCATCCGCAGCGAGCGCACCCTCAACGACAGCGCGCGGGTCTTCGGTTCCGTGTTCGACATCGAAGGTGATGTGGCCAGCCCCTTCGTCTTCTACGTCACGGACAGCACGAGCAACTTCCTGTACGGCTCGCTCTACTTCGACAACCGGCCGAACGCCGATTCACTGGCCCCGGTGACGGAACGGCTGCGCGTTGACCTGCGGCACATGCTGGCTACGCTGCGCTGGCGCTGAAGCGCCGACCTGTGCGATGGATCGCCTTCAGGAGGAAGGCAAGGAGGATCAAGGCCCCTTGCTGGTGCAGCACACCGGCCCACAGGTCCACTTGCGTAAGGACCGTGACCACACCAAGGACGAACTGCAGGGCCACCACCAGGAGCAGCGGGAACCAAACGACCTCCATCGATGCTTCGCGCCGGAAGCGCACTGAGAAGACGATGATGCCCAAGGCCACGAGGTAGGCCAGGTTGCGGTGTACGAACTGCACCCCATCGCGATGGTCGGAGAGGTCGGTGACGAGGTCCCCGAAGGCACGCACGTTCTCGGGCATGAACTCGCCGTTCATCAATGGCCAGGTGTTGTAGATCCGACCGGCATCGAGGCCTGCCGTGAAGGCGCCCCAGATGATCTGCAGCGCGAGCAGGCCAAGCAGCACACGCGCCCATCGCCCCTCACCGGACCCATTGGGCCTGAAGGCCGCCCGTCCGTCGCGGATGTCGAAGACCGTCCAGAGCACGAGTGCGAACACCGTAAAGGCGGCGATGAGGTGGATGGCCAGCCGGTAATGGCTCACATCGGGGTTCTTCTCGAGGCCACTGGCCACCATGAACCATCCAAGCGCGCCCACCAGGCCCCCGCCGATGAGGATGGTCCAGCAACGCTTGAGGAGCCAGCCCTTCAGCAGTCCCTTGCGCCAGAACAGGAAAAAGGGGATGGCGAAGACGAGGCCCATGAGGCGGCCCCAGTTGCGATGCAGGTATTCCCAGAAGAAGATGCGCTTGAACCCGGCGAGGTCCATGTGCTGGTTCTTCAGGGTGTATTCAGGAATTGCCTTGTACTGATCGAAGGCGTGGTTCCAATCCGCCTCGTTCAATGGTGGGATGGCGCCCATGATGGGGTCCCACACGGTGATGCTGAGCCCGCTTCCGGTCAACCGGGTCACGCCGCCGATCACCACCATGCAGGCGATCATCACACACCCGGTGACGAGCCAGGCCACAACGGGTCGCAACTTCCTGCGCTCGAAATGATCCATCAGGAGCGCGAAGCTACCGACCGCCGGGATAAGCAGGTCAGAGGCGCAGTACGTAAGAGAGCAGGCCCAGGATGCCAGGCACGACGATGGCGGTCGGGTTGATCACGCTCACCTGCTTGGTCTCTTCCGCCTTCTTGGTCGATGCGCTGACACCACCAGCACTCGGCACCCGCTTCGTGATGTGGACGGACACCACCTTGTACTGACCGTCGTGCAGGCTCTGGATGGCCTCGACCATATCCGCATCGCTCACCTTGCTGGCGTCGTAGTCCACCACGGCATGATCGCTCTCATCACCCTCGATGAAGCGGATCTCCGTGGAGTTCACCCCGGGCAACTTGGCCAGGGCCTTCTTGATGGAACCGCCGCACATCATCTCGCAGCTCATGCCATCGATGCTGAGGTCGGCAATGGTGCCGGCCGAGCCGTTCACCATCTCCTCCACCACCACCCGCTCGATGTTCGAGGCGAGGGCTGTTTCCTGCACCCCTGGTGTTCCAGTGGAGCAGGCGGCGAGGAGGCCGATGAAGAGCGGAAGGAGGTGGCTGGTGCGCATGGTCGAGGAGTTCAATTACTAAGACGCTCGTCCAGGAAAGAGGTTACAAAGATAGGGTTGCCTCGAAGAACCATGAACGGATGATGCACACCGCTATCATTCGCCCGGACGAGGCGCTCCGAAGGAAGGATAATGGAACGAAGTACCCGACCGAGGAGCAACACGCCATATGGGAACGGGAGCAAGCGATGACCGATATGCGCTCTTGCCATGAACGCCGCCGGAGCGAGGTTCTTCGAGGCACTTAAGGGGGTACGATCCCCGCGGATAATTTCGCGCCGCATGCTCACCGGGGCCGACCGCCGGACCGACCGGTCCCTCCTGCTGATCCTGGCCCTCATCTGGGGCAGCTCCTTCATCCTGATGAAGCGGGGGCTCTTCCACGATGGGCGTCCGGTGCTCAGCGGCCTGCAGCTCGCCTCCGCCCGGCTACTCATCGCCTGGCTGGCACTGATCCCGCTTCTGTTGAAGCACTACCGACTGCTGTTGAAGCACTGGCTCCCGATCCTGGGTACCGGCCTCCTAGGCAACGGCATACCGGCATTCCTGTACGCCACCGCGCAGACGCGGATCGAGAGCTCGCTCAGCGGCATGCTGAACAGCCTCACCCCGCTCTTCACCCTGCTGGTGGGGGTCCTCTTCTTCGCGAGCCGGGTACGTCTGGCCCAGGTAATGGGCGTGCTGCTGGGGTTGGTGGGCGCGGTGGGCCTGGTGCTCACCGACCCGGAAACGGGAACACCAACATGGTCGCCCTTTGCCATGCTGCCCGTCCTGGGCACCCTCTGCTACGGCTTCAGCGGCAACATCGTCAAGCACCACCTGTACATGCTCCCAGCCTCGGCCACGGCGGCGCTGGCCCTCACCTACGTAGGACCGCTCGGGGCCCTCGGGTGCTGGGCCACGGACCTCACGGGCACCCTGGAGCGTGATCCGGACGCCTGGCGCGCCCTGGGCTACGTGGCCGTCCTGGCGGTGATGAGCTCAGCCATCTCCCTGGTCCTGTGGAACGCACTGCTGAAGCGCACCAGCGCGGTATGGGCCTCTTCGGTCACCTACCTGATGCCCGTAGTGGCGATCGCCTGGGGCCTGCTGGACGGTGAACCCGTATCGTGGAAGCAGTTCGTGATGATCGGCTTGATCCTCGGCGGCGTATACCTGGTCACCGCCTCGCGTGCCGTGCGTGAGTGATCGGGCGCTGCTTCCCATCTTTGGACCATGTACCAAGGGAAGAAGGTCGTGGTGGTGCTGCCCGCCTATCGCGCCGCGCTCACGCTGAAGCAGACCTACGACGAGATCCCGTTCGATATCGTTGACGAGGTGGTGCTGGTGGATGATCGCAGCCCGGACAACACCGTGGAGGTCGCGCGTCAATTGGGCATCAAGCACGTGGTGGTGCATGATGTGAACAAAGGGTACGGCGGGAACCAGAAGACCTGCTACGATACGGCCAAGGCGCTGGGTGCGGACATCGTGGTGATGCTGCACCCCGATTACCAATACACCCCGAAGCTGCTGGTGAGCATGATCGCCTTGATCGGGAACGAAGTGTATCCCGTGGTCTTCGGATCCCGGATCCTGGGAATGGGTGCCTTGAAGGGCGGCATGCCCATGTACAAGTACATCGCCAACCGCTTCCTCACCTTCACCCAGAACCTGCTCTGCGGCCAGAAGCTGAGCGAATACCACACCGGTTATCGCGCCTTCGACCGCAAGGTGCTCGATGCCTGCCCGTACCACAACTGCTCGGACGACTTCGTCTTCGACAACCAGATGATCGGGCAGATGTTCTGGCACGGTTTCGACATCGCGGAGATCACCTGCCCCACGAAGTACTTCGATGAGGCGAGCAGCATCAACTTCAGCCGGAGCATGAAGTACGGCTTCGGAGTATTGCACGTGAGCTGGCGGTACTTCCTCGCCCGCACCGGCATCATGGGCTGGAAGTTGCTCGGAGAGCGTCGGTGAAGCGAGCCGGGTCGGCCCTGCCTACCTTGCCTGCGGTCACGAACCAGGCCGAACCGTAGTCCATGCCATCCACCGGCCGCTTGCAGCTCTGGATCATCGCGATCGCGGCGGTGCTCTTCATCCCCGGCCTGGGCGCGGTGCACCTCTTCGATTGGGACGAGATCAACTTCGCGGAGATCGCGCGGGAGATGCTCGTGACGGGCAACTGGATGCAACCGCGTATCGACTACCTGCCCTTCCATGAGAAGCCACCCTTGTTCATCTGGATGCAGGCATTGATCATGACCATCTTCGGCGTGGGTGAGTTCGCGGCACGCCTGCCGAACGCCATCTGCGGGATCATCACGCTGCTGGTGCTCTTCCGGATCGGTCACCGGCTGCGTGGTCGGATCTTCGGGCTGCTCTGGGTGCTCGCCTACATGGGTTCGATCCTGCCTCACCTCTATTTCCGGAGCGGGATCATCGACCCTTGGTTCAACCTCTTCATCTTCCTCGGTGTTGATGCGCTGATCAGCTGGGTGCGGGAAGAACGTCCGCCAGCCACGGGCCATGCGCGCCGGTACGCGATGCTCACCGGGCTCTTCCTGGGCCTTGCGGTAATGACCAAAGGACCGGTCGGGGTGCTCATTCCAGGGATCGCGGCCACGGTGTTCTGGATCCGATCGCGCTTCGTGCGCCTCATGGGCTGGGGGCACATCGTCGCTTCTGCCGCGGTATTCCTCGTCACCATCGGTCTATGGGCAGTGGTCGATCTCGTACAGCACGGTCCGGAATTCATCACCGGATTCTTCTGGCGGCAGGTGGCCATGCTCACCACAGAGGATGCGGGCCACGGCGGCTTCTTCGGCTATCACGTGGTGGTGCTGCTGCTCGGTTGTTTCCCGGCCTCTGCATTCGCCCTGCAGGAACTGTTGCGACCCACGCGGACGGTTGAGCCCGTGCAACAGGACCACCGTCGTTGGATGGTGATCCTCTTCTGGGTGGTGCTCATCCTCTTCAGCCTCGTACGTACCAAGATCGTCCACTACAGCAGCTTGTGCTACTTCCCGCTCACCTACCTCGCCGCGATCCAGCTGCAAGGGGCCTGGGAACAACGGACCCGCTTCGGTTGGTCGCGCTACCTCATCGCAACGATCGGCGGCATCGTGGCCGTGGTGTTCATCGTCGTTCCATTCATCGGCCAGCGGATCGGCATGATCGAGCCGCTCTTCGCGAAGGATCCGTTCGCGCAGGCCAACTTGCAGGCGGATGTCAGGTGGACAGGGTGGGAGAGCATCGCTGGGCTCGTGCTCGCGGCTGCGCTTTTGATCACCTTCCTCCTTAACAGCCGCGAACGCGTGCGGCAGGCGGTCGCTGTGCTATTCGGTGGAACGACGCTCTTCATCACCATCACCCTGTACTTCTTCATCGCTCGGATCGAAGGCTATTCGCAGCGGGCCGCCATCGAATTCTATGAAGCGCGTCTGGGTGAAGAGTGCTACGTGATCACGAAGAACTTCAAGAGCTATGCCCAGCTCTTCTACACCCGCAAGCCACCGGTCACCGACCCACGCGCCCATGACGAGGCGTGGCTCCTGCATGGTCGGGTCGATCGGCCGGTCTACGTCGTGTGCAAGATCACGAGCATCGATGAGGTGAGCGCCATCCCCACCCTGCACGAGATCGGCCGCAAGAACGGTTTCGTATTCTTCCAACGCGAGCCATGAGCGAGGATCTTTCCACCATCCTGAACCACCTGGGCGAAGAGCGCGAACTCGGCTACCACGCCGTGGTGCCACCCGTGGTGCAGAGCGGCAACTTCAGCTACCCATCGGTAGCGGACATGCGCTCGGTCGTCCAGCATGAGATGGAGCGACCACTGTATACGCGTGGCTTCAACCCCACCTTGGGCATCCTGCGGAAGAAGATCGCGGCACTCGAGCATGCGGAGGATGCCCTGGTGTTCAGCAGTGGCAGCGCGGCGATCGCGGCAGCGGTCATGAGCTTTGTGAAGTCTTGCGACCACATCGTATGCGTACACAAGCCGTATAGCTGGACCAAGAAGCTCCTGGTCGAGCTGCTCGAACGCTTCAACGTATCGCACACCTTCGTGGACGGCACCGCTGCGGAGAACTACCGGCGTGCGATCCAGCCGAACACCACCTTCTTCATCACGGAGAGCCCCAACTCGCTCACCTTCGAACTGCAGGACCTGCGCGCCGTGGCCGCCATCGCGAAGGAGCACGGCATCCTCACCCTTTGCGACAACAGTTACAACAGTCCCCTCTTCCAGCACCCGATCGACCTCGGCATCGACCTCGTGGCGCATAGTGCGACGAAGTACCTGAACGGTCACAGCGATGTGGTGGCCGGTGTGCTTGCCGGGAGCGCAGCTCACATCCGTCAGGTGATGAGCAAGGAGTTCATGACACTGGGCGCGGTGCCTTCACCGCATGATGCCTGGTTGCTGATGCGCGGCCTGCGCACGCTCGAGCTGCGCGTGAACCGAAGCGCGGACAGTGCGGCCTCCGTGGCCACCTTCCTCGAAGGACATCCGCGGATCAAGCGGGTCCATTGGCCGGGCCTGGCCTCGCATCCTCAACACGAACTCGCCAGGCAACAGATGAGGCGCGTTGCCGGGTTGATGACGATCGAACTGGACGCACCGGACGAGGCAGCGGTGGAACGATTCTGCGATGGCCTGAAGCGCTTCCTGATCGCTGTGAGCTGGGGTGGCTACGAAAGCTTGCAATGGCCGGTGTGCGCGTTGAAAGGACCGAGCGGTTATTACACGGACCTCCCCTTCACCATGGTGCGCCTTTACATCGGTCTCGAGGATCCGCAGTTACTCATTGCCGACTTGAAGCAAGCGTTGGAACGCATCTGAGGATCACTCCGCCACGCTCTGGATGCCCATGTTGACCGGGGCGGTGACGACGCAGCTGTTGAGCGTGACCATCAAGGAAGAAGTCGCACTGCTGCATGGTGAAGTGCCGGGAAGCGTGTAGACGTACTCACCTGGAACATCCGTCCCAGGAACGAACACGGCACCGTGTGCAACACCGCCGAATGTCCACGTGCCGCCGGGCGATGGACTGCCACCAAGCTGACCGATCAGTGCGAATGGCGCGTCGGTCGGGCAATAGGAAGTGGAACCATCATTGCCGACATTCGGAGCTTGCGTCACAGTGATCACCAAGGTGGAGGTCTCGTTCAAACACGGGGGAGCCCCGATCACGGTGTAGGTATAGATCCCCGGTGGATCCGTGCTCGGATCGAAGACACCATTCATCTGAGCACCAGCCGGTGAGGTCCATGCACCACCAGCGCCCGGCGAACCTCCCAACGCTTGGTACATAGTGAACGGCGGATCAGTGGAGCAGACCGCGATCACCGCGTTCGATCCAGCATCTGGCGCGGTGTTCGCTACCACGGTCACGGTGGCCGCATCGGTACAACCCGCCTCATTCACCGTGTAGGTGAACGTGTAAGTGCCGCCGGTCAGCACGCCGATCTGCAATACGCCACCAACAAGCGCTCCGGTGGCGCTGAGGTCGCTCCAGGTGCCGCCAGGTTGTGGTACGCCTCCCAACGAGTTGATGAGCGCGATCGATGCACCATTCGTGCAGATGGTAACGAACCCGTCCATACCCGCATTCGGTGCCGCAAGCGTCAAGCTCGAAGCACTCGCCGCCGAGGTGAAGGCCGGGCTCGTGCTTCGCATACGAACGAGGTAACCAGCACCAGGAGCGGCCGCACCCCAATTGGAGCACGTGACCGTGCCGGAGACATCACTTGTCAGGGAACCGATCGGCGTGCCCGGTGCAAAGACACCGCTTGCATCGGACAGTTCCACGATGAACGAATTGCCGGGGTCGAAGGTGCCGGTGGCCGTGAAGGGAACGTCGAACGAACTGCCGGCGCACCAGACCGTGAAGGGCAAGGGTCCCACATCCACCTGTGCTGCTGTTCCCAGGGATATGGCGATACTGGAAAGAACCAATGATGGACGATCGATGTGCATGGTGGTGGGATCAATGACCGAAGCTAAGCGCTTTCCATATCCACACTCCGCGATATCGACCAAGAGATGGAAGTCTTCGATGACGCTGCCTTACGGCGTTCCCGAAACCGGCCGCAAGCGGACCACGGAAGCCTCACCGGCAGCGACGCGAAGGATCGCCGCCACGTCCGCAGCGAAGGTGACCTCCTCCCGTTCACCGCTCACCACCAGTCGGCTCTCGAACTGCAGGTGATGTGGATCGACAAGGGTGAACCTCTGGCTGATGCTCGCATGTGAAGAGGATACCCAGTGATCCGGTAAAGTCCCCACCAGCTCCATGGGTCGTTCAAAATGAAGATCCACGATGATCCGGTCATCCTGTGGGCAGTCCCAATAGAACGGTAGCTCGCGCATGCCTGGATCGAAAGGCGGTGGTACGGCATGATGAACGAGCATGCGCGCATCGATCGTGTAGCTTCCGTCCAGATCCGGTTCCATCACCCGCGCTTCAGCCAGTCCTCGCTCCGCCTGTACCCGGTACGGCGCCACATGGCTTGAGGAAAGGATCTTCCATGGCACATGCCTTGGACTTCCTGGAACGGTCGGTGCTGCATAGTTCGGGTGCACGGTCCGATCGACCGGAAGTTGTTCGTAGCTCCCTCGCCCAAGGGTACTGAACTGACCACTGAGCAACACACGTTGCGTCCCGGTGGAGCCATTCGGCGCGTCAGCGGTATCGATCGTCGTCTCGATGACGCGTTGCGTGCCACCCTTCATGCCCTTCGGCAGGTCAACGAACAGCGGTGGCGGAGGAGCATCGGTGATCCTGATCCGCTCGTTCATCACAAGCGCCGGCGTTCCCTCCCAGTAGAAGGGCAGCTCCCCGGCCCAATACCCGACCGGTCCGCGTTTCGGATACAACCACAGAACACCGTTGGCCGCATCCACACCGAAAAGCAGATCGCTTTCCCACAAGGGTGTCAGCCATCGGGCGTCCAGCTTGCCCACACGGCGGTCCATCACATAGGCCGTGGCATGGTTCTCCTGGATCGCATATAGCAACTTGGCATAGAGGTCATAGCGTGCCATCTCACGGATCCTACCATCCGTCACCTGATCGCCGAAACGCGCCAGTCCTTGATCCCTGTCCTGGTACCAGAGGCTGTCATTGCTGTAGGTGAACTCTTCTGCGATCCGGTTGTGCAAGGTCACCACGCGGCGGAGACGGTCCTTCGCTGGAATGCCGGCGATGGTCGCATCCACGAAGTCATTGAAGAGCTGGTTCTGTTTGTCAGGCACGTTCTTCTGTGCCACGCGTCGCCACCAGAACGCCCTTTGCTCCCGCATCCTCAGAACATACAGCCAATAGGGTTGTCTGTACGGAACACCGGACAGCCGATCGAAGGTCCAGTAGCGCTGGTCATCGGGCTCGAAGGTGATCGAAGCGTAGGGCAGGTCAGCAGTGGGATCGGCGTTCACCTCGTCCAGGCACCCGGGCAGATCATGGTGTTCCCAGCGGATCGATCGCTTGTTCCGGTCCTCCTGCACATCGTAGAAGCTCGTGCCACCGATCACGATCCCATGCCGCAGGTCGTGGTCCAGTCGCACGGTCTGGTGCTTGATCGGGAGCGCATGATGGAAGAGGATGCGCCAGCTGGTGGTGCGCGTCCAGTTGTCCGGCCATGCGAAGGCCCGCCAGCCTTGCGTCCTATCCGCGTTCATGTCGTAGGGCACCATGTAGCTCCAGGTCAACTCCACCACGTCACCGGGCGCAATGGTCCGCAGGTCGACCATGTGCGTCCATGCCGGCTCCATGGTTCGGAAGGTGCGCACCTGTTCGAGTTCGGTGGCCATGGATACGTCGACAGCCGCCCAGGTGCCATCCGGTCGGATCACGCGTGCTGCAAGATCATCCAGGCGCACATTGAACCAAAGAGGACGCGCGGCCATCAGGTCCGAACCGTAGGCCCGACCCCTTCCATCATACAACGGATCAAGGCTCTCCGGCAGGGTGAACCGGCTGAAGCGTGCGACGTCCTCCTGGGTGGCGAAGTGGATCACCTTCCGCCGATGGAAGAAGAGAGCGAGGAAACGCGGCTGCAGGTTCCGCACATGGATCACCAGTTCATCCTCCAGGATGCTGCTTCGATCCGGTTCCACCTGCCAGGAACGAGCCCACGGATCCCCGTCCGGCCAGGCATGCGGCTGCAGGACCGGTGTGATCGGCTGCGCGCTCATGACCCCGGCAATGAGGAGCGCGACCAGGGCTGCCAGCAGATGTCCTACTTGTTGCGGAAGAAGAGCCGGATGGGCACGCCCGAGAAGCTGAACAACTCCCTCAAGCGGTTCTCGAGGAAGCGCTCGTAACCTGGTTTGATATACTGCGGGAGGTTGCAATAGAACACGAACGTCGGGACCACTGTCGGAAGCTGGTTGATGAATTTAATACTGATCTGCTTCGATTTATACATCGGGGGGGGCTGCCGTTCGATCAGTGGCAGAAGGGCATCGTTCAGCTTCCGTGTCGGGATCTTCCTCCTGCGGTCCTCGTAAACCTTCATTCCCACTTCCATGGCCTTCAGGATGCGCTGCTTCTCGAGCACCGAGATGAAGACGACCGGCACGTCCGTGAAGGGCTCCATTCGGGACTTGACCTCAGCCTCGTAGGCCTTCATCGTGTTCGTCTCCTTCTCGATGAGGTCCCACTTGTTCACGAGCACCACCAGTCCCTTCCCGTTCTTCTGGATGATGGAGAGGATGTGCAGGTCCTGTTGCTGGATGCCGTCCTTGGCATCGATCATCAGGAAACAGACGTCGCTGTCCTCGATCGCGCGGATGGAGCGGATCACGCTGTAGAACTCGATGTCCTCATCCACCTTCTGCCGCTTTCGGATCCCGGCGGTATCGAGCAACATCACATCGAATCCGAACACGTTCCACCGCGTGTTGATCGGATCGCGCGTGGTACCCGCGATGGGCGTCACGATGTTCTGTTGCCGGCCGAGCAGGGCGTTCACGAAGGAGGATTTGCCCACGTTGGGCTTCCCCACGATGGCGAACTTCGGGATATCGGCCATCTCCTCCTCGCTCGGCTTGGTGAAGCTCGCCACGAGCGCATCCAGCAATTCACCGGTACCTGCACCGCTTTGAGCCGCGATGTTGAACACCTCGCCCAGACCGAGGCTGTAGAACTCCGCCGAATCATACTGCCGTGAATGGTCGTCCACCTTGTTGGCCACGAGGAAGACCGGCTTCTTCGCCCTCCGCAGCAAGGAGGCGATGGCCTCGTCCATCCCCGTGAGCCCGTGATGGACATCCACCAGGAAGAGGATCGAATCGGACTCCTCCACCGCAAGGTTCACCTGCTTGCGTATCTCCGCCTCGAAGACATCGTCGCTGCCACTGATGTAGCCACCCGTGTCCACCACGCTGAACACGATGCCGTTCCACTCGGCCTTGCCGTAATGACGATCACGCGTGGTGCCCGCCACGTCGTCGGTGATGGCCTCGCGCCGTTCGATCAGGCGATTGAACAAGGTGCTCTTGCCCACGTTCGGGCGTCCTACGATGGCGACGATGTTTCCCATTTCAACCCGCTATTACCGTGGCGGTGGCGTTCGTTCAATAGCCGTACTTCTTCAGTTTCGCTTCGTTCTCCCGCCAGTCCGGGTCCACCTTCACCTTCAGGTCCAGGAACACCTTGCGATCGATGTACTTGCTGATGGCGATGCGCGCATAGGTACCCAATCGGCGCAATGCATCCCCACCCTTGCCGATGATGATGCCCTTCTGGCTGTCCCGCATCACGATCACGTCCGCCTGGATGCGCACGAGGTCCGGGCCATCCTCATAACTGTTCACGACGACCTGCGTGCTGTACGGGATCTCCTGCTTGTAGATCGTGAGGATCTTCTCCCGGATGATCTCGCTGATGAAGAAGCGCATGTTCCGGTCGCTCAGCTCGTCCTTCGGGAAGTAGGCGGGATGTTCGGGCAGGCGTTCCACCAGGTAACTGCGCAGCTCGTTCACGTTCAGGCCGTGCAGGGCGGAGATCGGCACCACCTTGGCCTTGGGGAACTCCTGCTGCCAGGTCTCCAGCGACTTGAGCACCGCGTCCTCATCACCAGAATCGACCTTGTTCACCAGCACCAGCATGGGTCCCTTGAAGCGATGCGCACGCTTCAACAGGTGCTCCGACCGCTCCGGCCGTTGACCGAGCTCCACCATCACGATGAGGATGTCGGCATCGACGAGCGCCTCGTCCACCGCGTCCATCATCCGCTCCTGCATGCGGTACTGTGGATCCAGGATGCCCGGCGTATCGCTCAACACGATCTGGTGATCGTCACCGTTGAGCAGGCCGAGGATCCGGTGGCGCGTGGTCTGCGCCTTGGGATTCACGATCACCAGGTCCTCACCCAGCAGGGCGTTGAGCAGGGTGCTCTTGCCCGTGTTGGGTTCCCCGATGATGTTGACGTATCCCGCTTTGTGCGCCATGCTGTCCGGAAAAGAAGAACCCCCGATCGCTCGGGGGTTCGCTGTAGCGGGGGCAGGACTCGAACCTGCGGCCTTCGGGTTATGAGCCCGACGAGCTACCATCTGCTCCACCCCGCAATGGGCGGCAAAGATAGTGATCTTTTCGAGACTACCAGGAAATTCACTGGACCTTGATCGCGATCGGGGCGAGGTTCCTCGGTGGCGCCTGCCCATTGACCAGCGCGGCCTTGATGCCCTCCACGTAGATCATGTCCCCGGACTTCAGCTTGCAAAGGACGGCCTTGATGTCCTCGTTGAAGGCGTTCGAACGGCAGTATTTGATGATCGGTGCCTGCCCGTTGCGGACCAGGGTGAATTCGAAGGACCTCACCTGCCATTGATCACCGAACTCCGAGCCCAGGGACTTGGCCAGCAACCCGGGTGATGCGCACAGCTTGGCCTTTGGCACCCTGGTCACCCCGGGATCGATACCGGAGATGATCCCAGAGGGTGGTGGCAGGTCCTTCACCCTGAACTTCACCGGCCCGATACGCCGGGTGCCTCCATCCGCCGTGTTGACCACCGCGCTCACCTCGGCCGAAGCCCCCGTCATGCCCGAAGCGATCCACGAATTCCCCTCACGCCTGATCCGCCCATTCGAGATCGTGGCCTGCACCCGCTCGGACGGAACGCCGGGCACCGACAGGTCGATCGGGTTGTCCACGCCACGGTAGAGCACGTTCATCTTCGTGGGTGAGGCGACCAGCAGAGGCGCCATCACCTGATAGCTTGTGGAATACGCGAAGTTCTCCGGGCCATCGGGACCCTCGAAGGTGAGCGTGCCGTTCACCACCTGCTCCCCCACACGATCGGTCCTGATCTGCAACTTGGCCTTGCCATCGGCACCGAGTGGCAGCGCTGAGCCGCCATCCATCGTCACGGTCGGTCGGTTCTTCGGGTCGTAGGCGGCCAGGAAGACATCGGCTCGGAAGGAATCGCCCAACATCACCAGGTTGCTTTGCGGAATGACCGCGGTGGTCAGGGTGCTGAAGCGGTGTTCACCCCGATCCACCTGCCGGTACAACCACTTCACCACGTCGTTCTCCGAGCTGCGGATGTCCACCTGCAACTTGCTCAACGTGGCCACACCGGCCGCCAGCGGGACATCGTAGAAGTTGATGGACTCCCAGTTGTTCCGCACCCCCGAAGCATCGCGCCGGTCACTGAAGTCGAAGAGCACGTCGAGCGCTGCGGTGAGCTCCCCCTCATCCTTGCCCTTCACCAGGGTCTTCAGGCTTTCGCGGAAGGCCGCGATCCGTTGTTTCAGGTCGTACGCGCTTCCCTCGGTCGTGATCGGCGTGCCGGGTTCGCTGCCCACCAGCATGCGCGTCAACGTCTCGCGATCGTCCTTGTTGTCCAGGGCGAGCAAGGCGCGCAAGGTGTCCTTCCCGCTCGCGTCCTTGCCTCGCAGCGCAGCCAGGGAGGCACCATCCGCTTCGGCGATGGCCTTCACCTTGATCCGCTCGATCCGTTCGACGAGTGAATCGGCCTGTGCCTTCACCGCCAGCGCACGCTCATGCGGTTCCTTGAACTTCTCCGGGAAGCGCTGCGCAGCATCCGCGAACACGGCGTACTCCACGGCCGAGCGTTGCTCATGCGCCCGCTCGCTCCGCACGAGCTCGGCGTCCATCACGGCGAACGCGTCGAGCACTTCCTTGCTCACGTTCAAGGCGAGGATCGCCGTGAGCACGAGGTACATCATATTGATCATCTTCTGCCGCGGAGGCAGGCTTGCAGTGGCCATGACGATGCAGTGTTCGTGGGAAGTGCGACGTGCACCTCCGAACGATGAATGCATCCTTGCCGAACGGGTAACGCGGACCGGGGTTCAGACCTCCTCCATCAGGCCCTGCAGTTCCGTGGAAGCGTTCTCCCATTCCTCCATCACTTTCGCGATGCGCTGGGCAAGCTCCCCGAGCCGCTCATAACCCTTCTGCAGCGCCTCCGCAGGCATGCCACCCTTCATCACCTCCGCCTGCAATTGCTTCTCCTCCTTCTCGAGGTCGGCCAGCTGTTTCTCAAGGCGCTCCACCGCGTTCTGCGCCTTGCGTCGCTCCTTCTCACGGTCGCGCCTGTCGCGCTGCTCAGAGGTCTTCTCCACTTTCGGAGCCTTCGCCTGCACGGTACTGGACTTGCCGATATCCGCGGTCTGCAGGGCCTTGCGCTTCTCGATCAGCTCGAGGATGTCGAGGTGCTGATCCCGGATGCGGTGCTCGTCCAGTTCGAGGATGCGCGTCGTCAGTCCGGTGAGGAAGTCGCGATCGTGGCTCACCAGCAGGAAGGTGCCATCGTAGGCCTTGAGCGCCTCCTTCAGCACATCCTTGCTCTGGATGTCCAGGTGGTGCGTGGGTTCGTCAAGGATGAGGAAGTTGAGCGGCTTCAGCAGCATACAGCACAACGCGAGGCGTGCGCGTTCGCCGCCGCTCAACACCTTCACCTTCTTGTCCACGTCATCGCCGCTGAACATGAAGGCTCCGAGCATGGCGCGCACCCGGATCCGGTTCTCTTCGCTCGCCGCGTATTCCGCCGTCTCCATCACCGTGCCCTGCGGGTTCATCCGCTCCGGCATGTCCTGGGCGTAATAGCCCACGATCACGTTGTGCCCGAGCTTGATCTCCCCGTCGAAAGGCTCTTCAGCCATGATCATGCGCACGAGCGTGGACTTGCCCGTGCCGTTCGCGCCTACGAGCGCGAGGTGTTCCCCCTTGGCGATGGTGAGCTCGGCGTTGCGGAAGATGCGCTTCACCTTCGTGGGGTCGTTCTTGTCCGGATAGGCCTTGCTCACGTTCTTCACCTCGGCGACGATCTTGCCGCTCTGTGGTGCCGGGGGGAACTTCACGAGCATCTTGCGCAGGTCCTCATCCTCCACCTCGATGCGGTCCAGCTTCTCCAGTTTGGTGATCAAGCTCTGTGCGAAGGCCGCCTTGCTCGCCTTCGCGCGGAACTTGTTGATCAGGGCTTCGGTCTCCTTGATGTAGCGTTGCTGGTCCTTGGCAGCAGCGGCCTGCTGCTCGCGTTCCACCTTGCGCAGCTCGACATACTGGCTCCAGGGCACCTTGCGGTCGATCAACTTGCCGCCGCTCACCTCCAAGGTGCGCAGGGTGAGCCTGTCGAGGAAGGTCTTGTCGTGCGAGATCAGCACGAGCGCTGCCGGATACGTCTTGAGCAGGTCTTCCAGCCATTGGATGGCGGGCAGGTCAAGGTGGTTCGTCGGCTCGTCCAGCAGAAGCAGGTCCGGACGCATCAGGAGGATCCGCGCCAGCTCGGCACGCATGCGCCAGCCACCGCTCAGCTCGCTCATCAGCCGGTGCATGTCATCGCCCACGAAGCCGATGCCCTTCAGCATCTTCTCCACCTGCATGTCATGGTCGCCTGCACCGATGGCATTGAGGCGTTCGTGCGCCGTGGCCAGCTCCGTGGCCAGCTCGATCGCCTCTTCGTCCGAAGCGACGGTCTCCAGTGCCTTCTCGATGGTCGCCAGGCGTGCCTGCAGGTGCAAGGCCTCCTCGAAGGCCTTCTCCGCCACCTGCCAGGGCGTGAGCTCCAGGTTGTGCGCCATCTCCTGCGGGAGATAGCCCACCTTCAGTTCCTTGGGCTTGCCGATGGTGCCCTTGTCGAAGGGCTGCAAACCGGCCAGGGTCTTCAGCAGGGTGCTCTTCCCGGCGCCATTGCGACCCACGAGGCCGATACGGTCATCGCTGCCGATGAAGAAGTTGAAATCATCGAACATCGGCCGTTGACCGAAATGCAGGGTGAGGCCTTGGACGGTGATCATGGTCGGTAGCGGGTCGAAAAGGCGCGCAAAAGTACGGGAGCCTTCAAAAGCGGAAGCCCCCGGATCTCCGGGGGCTTCACAGAATTCGTTATGCCAAGGTCAGAAGTTCCAGAGGTCGTGCTCGAACTCGAACAGCGCCTGTTTGATCTCCTCGCCTTCGAGCAGGGCGTCCAGACCGGTCTTGTACTCGTTGATGTTCCGGTCGTACACGTTGCTCCACTTGGTGATGTAGCTGCTGAACTGCCGCTTCCAGAAGATGTCCTCGAAGCTGCGGCGCTCCGCGTCGTTCTCCCGGTTGAAGGCCTCCCAGTTGGCGAACACATAGCGGCATTCCGGGTAGTAAAGCCAGAAGAGCGGCGTGTAACCCCGCACTTCCCCGTCCTCGCCCTTGGCCTCCTTCATCGGAGCGATACCGATGATACGGATGTCCATGGTGCTGCGCTGCTTGTCGAAGATCCAATCCTCCTTGAGGCGGTACATCTTGATGTCGCCGCTCTCCACGGTGATCTCCTGCACCACGGGAACCAGTTCGCCGGTATCCAGGTCCTCCGTGTACTGGGTGTCCAGGCGGGTGAAGATGTCCTTCAGGTCCGTGGCCAGCAGGGGCTTCCGGAACTCGTCATCCTCGGCCGTGGGTCCCACGTCGTAGGCGGTGATCGAACCATCCACCAGCAACCCGTGGCGGATCACATCGAAGAGGCTCTTGCGGTCGTTGATGGCCTGCTCCGGGTAATAGAGCGGGTGGTTCATCTTCTCGCGCAGGTCGATCGTGCGCCACACCCTGCGGGCCCAGAGCACGTCCGCCTCACGGATGTGCGTGTAGGGCACCACGCGCTTGGTCTTCGTGTGCTCCTTGATGTAGGCACCATCGAGCACGGTCTGCGCCACCACTTGCGTCGTGGAACAGCTCGCCGCGACCGCGAAGGCGGCGGCGGTCAGTATGTTCTTGCAGGTCCTCATCATGGTCCGTTGTTGTTATCACACCACTTTGAACGAGAGCGAGCCCAGGCTTCGTGTGGTGCCGTCGGGGCCGCGTGCCTTGATGCTCTCGATGTACACCTTCTGGCCCGATTTGGCCCGTTGGAACATCTCCTTGACATCGGCGCTCACAGCAGGTCCCTTGACGATCTTCTCGATGACGTTGCCACCGATGATCATGGACACCTTGTACTCAACGACATCGAACTTGAGATCGAACTCGAAGTCGATCATCTTGGCGATCACACCGGCGGCGGCTGTGAGCTCCACCTTTCGGATGGTCTCGTCATCCACCGACTTCCCGGCGAAGTACGGCCGTGGGTTCGGCACGTTCTTCACCCGGAACTTCATGCCGGTCATGGTCTTGTTCGTACCGTCCGGGTTGGTGACCGTGGCGCTGATCGTAGCCTCGGAGTCACGACCCGGCTTCACGATCCAACCATCGCCCCCCTTGCTCAGGGAGCCGTTGGTCATGCTCGGCCGGATGTCCTTGTCACTGTATCCGGAAACACTGATGCTGACCGGGTTGTCCACCCCACGGTAGAACACGTTCATCTTGGTGGGGCTCACGACCAGGTTGGGCTGCGCCACTTCGTAGGTGGTCTCGAACACCTCCGTGGTCTCTTCGCCGCCGACCGGTTTGAACTTGATGATCCCGCGCACGGTCTGGAGCCCCGCTCCACCCGCCACACGTTCCAGCATCGCCTTCGCACCGTTCATCGGCAGTTTGATGGCCTCCCCATTGATCTTCTTGGCCACGGTATCGACCGTTGCACCCGGCCCGGCGATGTAAACCTCCGGAGCGTTCTGGTCGTCATAGGCACCGAGGAAGATCTCTGCCTGGTACTTGCTGCCCACGGTCACGTAGCTGCTCAATGGCCTCACGATGGTGGTGAGCTTGTTGAACTTGAAGCTCTTGCCCTCCACCGCGTCCATCATGCGCTTCACCACCTCGCCTTCCGCGTTCCGGACGTCCGCCTGCAATTTGCTCAGGATGGTGATACCGGCCGCCAGCGGCACATGGTAGAAGTTAAGGCTCTCCCAATTGTTCATGGTGCCTGAGGCATCCTTGCGTTCGCTGAAGTCAAAGACGCGGTCCATGGCCGAGGCCAGGTCCTTGTCCTCCTTGCGGCTGTTCTTCACCAGCTCCCGGAAGGCCTCGAGCTTCTGCTTCAGTTCAGTGGCCGTGAACGGTCCTTCAATGGGTTTCCCCGGCTCACTGCCTACGAGCATGTTCGTCAGCTCATCATGGCTGTCCTTCTTGGACACCTTCATCAGGTCCACGATACGACCATCGCCGAGCACCACGCTGTCCTTCGGCCAGCCTTCGGCGGTGATGATGGCGCGGGCCTTGATGGTGTCGATATAGGCCACCAGTTCCCGGCCCGAGGCTTGGATCTTCTGGGCCTCGTTCCACGCAGCCCCGTACTTGGCCTGGTTCTCACTGGCCAGGCTCTGGAAGCTGGTGTACTGGGCGTTCATCTTGTCGTTGAGCGACAGCTTGGTGTTCTCCAGGCCGTTGTTCACCGTCACGAAGCTGTCCAGGATCTCCTTGGATACGTTCAGCGCCAATAGCGCCGTCAGCACCAAGTACATCATGTTGATCATCGCCTGTCGAGGCGTCTGTTTACCACTTGCCATCTGTGTCCAACAGGTCTATTCGGTTCCAGATCAAAGTGACGCCCCTGCTCAGCCGCGCACGGTCATGGCAGCGAGCATGTTGCCATAGACGGTGTTCAACTTGGCCAGGTTATCACTGAGTTCGGCGATGTTCTCTTTGTAGCGTTTGGTATCGTCCACCGAGTTGCGGAGGTTGGTGAGCATTTCGCTCATGCCCTCGAACATCTGGTTGGCGGCCTCCAGTTTCTCGCGGCTGCCACGGAGCTGCATCTCGTACATCTCGTTGAGCGCGGAGAGGTTCTGGCTCATCTTCTGCAGGCTCTCACCCGCGTTGCGGCCGGCATCCACGTTGTTCGTGAGGCCCACAAGGCTCTCGCTGGCCTTCTCGTAGCTGTCGCTCAAGCTGCTCACTTTGGCGCTAGCGTCCTTCAGGCTGGTCGCATACTCGCTGGTGGCGGCGGCCGCACCAGTGATCTCACCCATCTGCCTGGCCTGGTCGCTCAAGGAGCGCATGCCATCGCCCAGACTGGCGATCAGTTCCGGTTCGATCTTGGCGCTCTCGAGCATGTCATCCAGCTGCTCCGTGATCGAGCGCTGATCCTCCTTCTTGAAGTCCTCACCCTCGTGGCGCTCACCAGTGGCTAGCTCGGGGTACACCAGGCTCCAATCCGGATCCTCGTGCGGCGGTTCGAAGGCCGAGAAGAAGAAGATGATGGCCTCGGTGCTCAGACCGAGGATCAGGAAAAAGCTGGCAAGCGGCCAGTGCTGGATCTTGAAAAGAGCACCCACGATCACGACCGCTGCACCGATACCGTACAGTTTGGCCATGAAGTTCTTCCACTTCTTGCTGCCGGGTTTCATCTGTCGTCCTTGCGTTTTAAGGTTCTGAGAGGTTCTGCTTCTGGTCCTTGCTTATTGAATGCGGTCGTCAGGTTCCGTAACGACCCTATTTCCGGTTCGTGCCGATGGCCTAGAGGTCTTCGGCGTTGACAGCCTTGCCGCGGCCGAGGAAGGTCATCACCGAACGGAAGCCGATATAGGCCTTGGTGGTGTCCTGGTACTCGTAGCTGCGCGTGCCGGTCTGCATGTAATACCCGATGTCCTTCCACGAGCCGCCGCGGATGACCTTCCGCTTGAGGGACGGCGGGTCGTTCATAAGCGCATCGTAGCTGTACTCGGGGTTGAGGTCGTGGTCGAAGTCGTACACGCTCTCATCGAACGCGGTGCTGGTCCACTCGGCCACGTTGCCGGCCATCTGGTAGAGACCGTAGTCGTTCGGGGTATAGCTGTCCACGGGCACGGTGTGGAAACCACCGTCATCCACGTAGTTGCCGTGCAGCGGCTTGAAGTTGCCGAGGAAGCAGCCCTGACGGTTCCGGACGTAAGGACCGCCCCAGGGGTAAGGCGCGCCATCCAGGCCACCGCGGGAGGCGTACTCCCATTCGGCCTCGGTCGGCAGTCGGAACCGGTTCACGAAGGCATCGCCGTTCTGGCTGAGCCACGAGTTCATGAGCTGGGTACGCCACACGTTGAAGGCGTTGGCCTGCTGCCAGGTCACACCCACCACGGGATACTCGTCATAAGCCGGATGCCAGAAGTAGTTCTCGGTCATCGGCTCGTTGAAGGAATAGGTGAAGTCATGCACCCACACCAGCGTGTCAGGATACACGTTGATGATCTCCTTGATGATGAACTTGCTCCGATCGCTGTGCCCGCGGATGGCGTTGTTCTGACCTTTGACGTTGGTGTAGCTCAGGTCGAGGTCACGGGCGTTGTTCGCCTTCCGGGCCGCCTCCTTCAGGTCGATCCAGTAGTACTCGAACATCAGCTTGCGTGTGTCGATCTCCTTGCGGCGGTAGAACTGCTCGCTTTCGGACAGGAACATGTCGGCCAGGGCCTCACGTTCCTCATCGCCGTACCAATCGATACGTTCGCGCCAGTTGATCACCGGCGGATCGATCTCCTCTCCATACTCGTCCTCCGTCAGCACATGCTCGCCGATGTCCTCATCGCCCAGGATCCGTTTGGCGATGGAGTCACGAACGTAGAACACGAACTGCCGGTACTCGTTGTTGGTGATCTCCGTCTGATCCATGTAGAAGGCCTGAACGGAGACCGTCTTGCTCTTGCTCACCGAGGCATAGGGCACATCCTGATCGCTGGGCCCCATCACGAAGGAGCCCATGCCGATGTAGTTCATCCCATAGGGATCAACATCATACCAGCCCGGCCGGCCCTGGACGCCGATCAGCTGCCCCTGGCCACCACCACCGCAACCCGCCAGCAGGGCCGCAGCGCACAGATACACTATGGGACGTTCCATGTTCTTCCTTTATTGCCGTTCCGAGGTTCCTTGCAGGGGTCCCTGTCCACTGTTGTCCGGGTAAGCGAACATGCTGAAGACAAGGCTGTATACGGCAGGTTGGGTTACTGGGTTTCGGTCTGTTAGAGGAAACGGACGTTCTTGTAGATCTGCAGGTTCGGCTTCTTCTCGAGGAGGATGCAGTAGTTCAACATGATCTCATGCGAACCGCTGCTGTAGTTCTTCAACTGGGACGTGGTCACGTCATAGCTGTAGCCGATCTTCACCATGCTCCGCTTGTCCTTGTCGGCATGCAACTGGTAGCCGATCATCGGGGCGATGGCGTCCTCCGTCCGGTACGTAACGCCCAGCCAGACCTGGTTATTATAGAGGAAGGTGGCGTTCAGGTCCACCTGCGTGGAGGTACCGTCGCTCTTGATCAAGGTGCTGGGCTGGAGCACGTACTTCTTATCCCCTCCAATGGCCCAGTCGTAGCCTGCCTGTACGAAGTAATGACGGACGCCGGTGATGCTGACGTCCTTCAGCTCCGGCTCGGTCAGGTGGGTGGAGCTCAGTCCGATCCAGAAGGTGGGACTGGTGTAGTAAAGCCCTCCACCGAGATCGAACTTCGAATCGCTCTGACCGGAAAGGGGAATGGCTGCGTCATCAGCAGGGTTGTCCCGGGCGATCCAGTTGTTGCCCAGGGAGTGGGCCAGCAGGCCGGCGCTCAGGCCCACCCCGAAGGTACCAGGGCCGATCTTCCGGTGGAAGCTGTAGCTGAGGCGGACGAAATTGCTGTTCATCTGACCCAGCTTGTCGAAGTAGGCGCTAAGGCCCACCCCGCTGCTGATCTTGTTGATCGGCATCTGGGCATTGAACAAACCGGTCTTGGGCGCCCCGTCGAACCCTGACCACTGCTGTCGGAAGAATCCGGTGGCACATAGTTGACCCGAGGTACCGGCCACGGCCGGGTTGATCGACAACCTGTCGAACATGTATTGGCTCAGCTGCGGATCCTGCTGGGCGACCGAAGCGCCAGCAATGCACAGACCGACCGTTGCGGTAAGTATCCCCCTCATTCGCGTTTCGTTCTTTTCCGCCGAACGGGACGACATGTCCCGCGGGTCCTTCTTCAGAACCGGCGCCAATATAACAACATTCCGATCCGACCAAATACCGGATGTGGACCGGGGAATGGGGTTCCCAAGACGATCAAGCCCCCGTTCCTGCTGTCAGGCGAGCTTCTGGAAGGTGCGCCACCAGCGGTCCGGCACCTCTTCCCGGCACGCCATCCGGTAGTCCGAATAGGAGCACGGGACCAGGTGGTGTCGTTCGAAGCGGGCCTCCTGTTCGGCCTTGTACGGGATGTCCATCCACCACCGGTCACTCACCGTGCTCTTGTAGAAGACCAGTTCCTGCTCATGACCCCGGATGGGGATGCGGAACCGGGTGAAGCGTTTGCGGTCCAGCCAGGGCAGGTCGTTGGTGCGCGAGCGGAAGCCGTCCAGGAAGCACCAGACCATCTGGGCCACGAGCTGGGCGGTGGTGCTGTCCTGGTCCATGGTCGGGTCCATCTCGTAGATGCCGACCGAGGTGATCTTCTCGCTGATGCCGGCGTAGCGCATGAGCTGACAGACCTCCTCCCCGTGGAAGCCGTTCGGTCCGGGGCGGCTGGTCCCGGGTGCGTCGCTGCGCCGTACGCTCGTCATGTCCACGCTCAGGGTATCGCCGTTGCGCATCACGGGTTCGGCATCGGCCATGGTGGCGCGCAGTTCGCCCAACCGATGCGCATCGAAGAAGAGCCTGTCCATGAGCTCGATCCCCGGCTGGTCGACGAGATAGGTCTGGAAGCCGAGGTTGCTATAGTTGAAGAGGTAGTTCGGCTGGCGCAGCACGATGTGGCTGAGGTAGCTGCTTTCGGCCAGCCCCTGTCCGGGTTCCCCCAGATCGAAGCGGGCATCCACGCACACGAGGTTGGCGGTGCGCTCCAACTTCTCGTAGGCCAGGTATTGTGAGAAGGTATGCCCCTGCCCGCCCCCGATCATCACCGGAACGATGTTCATGCGGATCAGCTCGGCAATGGTCTCGGCCACGGCATGCTGGGTATCGGCCGCGCTCGCCCCGGGGTGGATGTCGCCCAGATCCACCATGGTGATGTTCCCGTTGGGCATGAAGAGCCGGTAGAGTTCATCGCGGACGGCGTCGGGTGCGTGCACCACCCCGCGCGGCCGCGCATGACCGGGGTCATCGAGCACACCGAAGAGGGCGATCTGCATGCCCTCCAGGCTCGGGAAACCCTTGGCGGTATGGCTGATCACGCTGTCCCCGATGGAATTGGCAGGCCATTCGGGACGGGAAAGCCCGAAGCGCTCGCTGGGCTTGAAATAGATGCTGATGTCCATACGCGAAGGGACCATTCGGTGTGCCGAACGATACCGCGCTAAGGTCCGAGGTGTCCGAGGCGTATCCGCAAGAACCCTAAGGCGGATGCCCACAACGGCGTGTTGGCAACGGCAGGTCTCAGGGATCACCTGTGGTCGACACTGGGGACGATGACGTTGGATGGGTCGACACTACAGGTGCTCACCGTGGCACCATCAGGCCTTGGGGGCCTTCTTCGCAGCCTTCTTGGTCGCCTTCTTCGCCGCCTTCCTGGGTGCCGTCTTCCCGGCGGCCTTGGCCGGTGCGGCCTTCTTGGCGGCGCGTCCCTTGCGCCCCACTTTGCGTTCGGGCGCCGCGGCCAGCAGGGCGGTGGCTTCTTCGAGGGTCACGTCCTCCGGTGCCTTCTCCTTCGGGACGTTGGCGTTCTTGGAACCATCGGTGATGTAGGGCCCGTAGCGGCCGCTGAGCACTTGGATCCCGGAACCGTCGAACTCCTTCAGGATGTTCTGGCGTGCGCCAGCGAGCTTGGCCTCGATCAGTTCCACCGCGCGTTCGAAGGTGACGGTGGAGGGTTCCTCGCCCTTCGGGATGTTGGCGTAGGTCTTGCCGTACTTCACGAACGGGCCGAAACGACCGCGTCCCTGGACGATCATCTCGCCCTTGTGCTCACCGAGGTCACGGGTGGCGTTGGCGGCCTTCTTCAGATCGATCAATTCCACGGCACGGCGCAGGTCGATCTCCAAGGGATCATCCTCCGGGGTAAGGCTCGCGTAGGTGCTTCCGAGGCGCACGTAGGGTCCGAAGCGACCGATCCCCACCGAGACCACCTCGCCATCGCGTTCACCGAGGGTGCGCGGCAGCTTGAAGAGGTCCAGCGCCTCCTGCAGGCTGATCGTCTGGATGCTCTGGTCCTTCCGCAGGCTGGCGAATCGCGGCTTCTCCTCATCCTCGGCGGTGCCGATCTGGATCATGGGGCCGAAGCGGCCGATGCGGGCGATGATCGGCTTGCCGCTCGCTGGATCGGTGCCCAGCTCACGCGAGCCCGTGGCGCGCTCGGCCGTCTCCTGCACGGTGCCGATGGTGGCGTGGAAGGGCTTGTAGAAGCGGGCGAGCATCTCGCGCCAGTTCTCCTTCCCTTCGGCGATCACATCGAACTCCTCCTCCACTTTGGCGGTGAAGTGGAGGTCCACGATGCTGGGGAAGTGCTCCACCAGGAAGTCGTTCACGACCATGCCGATGTCCGTGGGGAAGAGCTTCTGCTTCTCGGCGCCAGCGGTCTCGGTGGCGGTGTTCCCGGCGATGGCATCGTTCGCGAGGGTGAGGATGCGGTACGGACGTGGCGTGCCGTCGCGGTTCTCCTTCACCACATAGCCACGGCGCTGCACGGTGCTGATCGTCGGGGCATAGGTGGATGGCCGGCCGATCCCGAGCTCCTCCAGCTTCTTCACGAGGCTTGCCTCCGTATACCGTGGGGCGGGACGTTCGAAGCGCTGGGTGGCGGTCATCTCCTGCAGGGCGAGCGCATCACCCTGTTTCATTTCCGGCAATAGACCCTCGTTCTCCTCCCCTTCCTCATCGTCGCGTCCCTCCAGGTAGACCTTGAGGAAGCCATCGAAGAGGATCACTTCGCCCTGGGCTTTGAAGGCCTCCCCGGGGCGGGTGCTGATGCCGATGTCAACGACGGTCTTCTCCAGCTCGGCTTCAGCCATCTGACTGGCGAGGGTGCGCTTCCAGATGAGGTCATAGAGACGCTCGGCATCGCGGTCCGCGCCGGCGGTGCGCACGAGCATGTCGGTGGGGCGGATGGCCTCGTGCGCCTCCTGGGCGCCCTTGCTCTTGCTCTGGAAGCGGCGTGGCTTGCTGTAGCGTTCACCGTATTGTTCGCTTATCTGTGAAGCCGCTGCTGCGATGGCCTGCTCGCTCAGGTTCACCGAGTCGGTACGCATGTATGTGATGGCACCTTGTTCGTAGAGCCCTTGAGCGATGCGCATGGTACGATCGACGCCATAGCCCAGCTTGCGGCTGGCCTCCTGCTGCAAAGTGGACGTGGTGAACGGCGCGGCCGGCGAACGCTTGCCGGGCTTCTTTTCCACCGCGTTCACGGTGAAGCCTGCGCCCACACAGCTTCTGAGGAAGGCCATGGCCTCAGCCTCGGTGGCGAAGCGGGCGGGCAGTTCAGCTTTCACCAGGCTTTTTCCAGCAGTGTGGAAGAGCGCGGTGACCCTGAAGGCACTGGTGCTGTTGAAGTCGAGGATCTCACGTTCGCGCTCCACGATCAGTCGCACGGCCACGCTCTGAACGCGACCGGCGCTCAAGCTGGGCTTCACCTTGCGCCAAAGGATAGGGCTCAATTCATAACCGACCAGCCGGTCCAGCACGCGGCGCGCCTGCTGGGCATCCACGAGGTGCACATCGATGTGGCGGGGGTTCTCGATGGCTTCGAGGATCGCCTTCTTCGTGATCTCGTTGAAGGTGATGCGTTTCACCTTCTCATCGGGCAGCTTCAGGGCTTCCTTGAGGTGCCAGCTGATCGCCTCTCCTTCGCGGTCCTCATCGGTCGCGAGCCAGACGATGGTCGCCTTATCCGATTCCTTCTGGAGTTGTTTCAGGCGGTCCTTCTTATCTTCCGGGATGATGTAGGTGGGCTCAAAGCCATTCTCCACGTCCACGCTGAGGTCGCGTTCGGGCAGGTCGCGCACATGGCCATAGCTGCTCAGCACGGTGTAGCCTTCACCCAGGTATTTCTCGATGGTCTTGGCCTTCGCGGGGGACTCCACGATGACCAGGTCGCCGCTCTTCTTCGCCATTGTAGTCTCGGTCGCCACCAGCACAACGGTCCCGGTGGACGGGCGGCAAAGAAAGTGTTCGGACGGATGATCGGCGGATCATGCAGAGCGCTCATTCTTACTTCCCCTAAAGGGGAAGGAATTTTTCCACAGGAAGCGAGGACGTGATCCGGCCCCAACTTTGCGGGGAGAAGGACCCAGCTAACCCCGACCCGCGATGCCTCGTCCCGACCACTTCCTTCTCTTCGCCACCTTCCTGCTCGTGAGCTGCGGGGAGAGCACCGGACAGACCAGCGAGCCGACCTCGACAACGATACCCCAGGACACCATGAGCCAGTATGACCACGGCGGCAATCCTTATTACTCCCACACGGACACCGCCAAATTGGATGTGCCCCTGAGCGAATGGAAGAAGATCCTACCTGACGACCTCTACCACATCGCCTTCGAGAAGGGAACGGAGCGGGCTTTCACCGGCAAGTACTGGGACTTCGAAGGCATCGGCACTTATGCCTGCGCAGTATGTGGCAACGTCCTCTTCCAGGCGGACAGCAAATTCGCCAGCAGCTGTGGCTGGCCGAGCTTCTTCCAACCGGAAAGAAAGGATGCGATCGTGTACCACGAGGACCGCACCTTCGGCATGGTGCGTACGGAGACCACCTGCGGCCGCTGCGGGGCGCACCTCGGCCATGTGTTCGAGGATGGGCCGAAGCCGACGGGGTTGCGCTACTGTATCAATAGCGTGAGTTTGGAGTATTTGCCGGGACGCTAGTGCTCGACCGTCCGTCAAGCCGACCGACCGGACATCCTGCCACCTTGTCAGCTTCCACTGGGATCGGGTACCTTTGCGCCCCATCCCGGAACCGTGCAGAAGAAGGTATACATCGAGAGCTACGGCTGCCAGATGAACGTGAGCGACAGCGAGGTCGTGGCGAGCATCCTGGCCAGGGACGGCTACACCCCGGTGAAGAGCGCCGAGGAGGCGGACCTGGTGCTGTTGAACACGTGCAGCATCCGGGAAAAGGCGGAGTACACGGTGATGCAGCGCATCAACGAGATGAACAACCTGAAGGCCCGGAACAAGGGTTTGAAGGTGGGGGTGTTGGGCTGCATGGCCGAACGCATGCGCGAAGACCTGCTGGAGAAGAAGAAGGTGGTGGACCTGGTGGTGGGACCGGATGCCTACCGGACGTTACCGGAACTATTGGAGAAGGTCGGGACGGGCCAGAAGGCAGTGAACGTGCTACTGAGCCGGGAGGAGACCTATGGCGAGATCGAGCCGGTGCGGTTGGACACGAACGGCGTAACGGCCTTCGTCACCATCATGCGCGGATGCGACAACATGTGCGCGTTCTGCGTGGTACCGTTCACACGGGGGCGGGAGCGCAGTCGGGATGCGGCGAGCATCGTTCGGGAATGCGAGCAGCTGGTGCGCGATGGATATAAGGAGGTGACGCTGCTGGGGCAGAATGTGGATAGCTACAAATTCAGATCAGAAGATCAAAAGATCAGAAGATCAGATAATGAAAATGCCATCCTGGGCATGGCCTCCGACACCGTCGACCCTGCGGGTCGACCTGCAAGCGCCGGCCCGACGACCACAGACTTCGCCGATCTGCTCGAGATGGTGGCCCTCGCCTGTCCCACCCTTCGCATCCGATACAGTACCAGCCACCCGAAGGACATGACGGACAAGGTGCTGGCGGTGATGGCGCGGCACGACAACATCTGCAAGTACATTCATCTGCCGGTGCAGAGCGGTAGCAGTGAGGTGCTGAAGCGGATGAACCGGGGCTATGACCGGGCCTGGTACATGGAGCGCATGGCCAACATACGCAGGCACATGCCGGATTGTGCCATCAGCACGGATATCATCGCGGGATTCTGCGGTGAGACGGAAGAAGACCACCAGGCCACACTGGAACTGATCCGCGAGGTGAAGTACGACATGGCCTTCATGTTCAAATACAGCGAACGGCCGAAGACCCTGGCCGCGCGCAAATACCCGGACGATGTGCCGGATGAGGTGAAGGGTCGACGATTGGCGGAAGTGATCGAGACGCAGAAGGCAGCGAGCGCGGAGCGCATGCTTGGCTACGTGGGCCAGGTGCACGAAGTGCTGGTGGAAGGCGTGAGCAAGCGCAGCGCCGACCATGTGTACGGTCGCAATTCGCAGAACAGCGTGGTGATCCTGCCGCGCATGCATGAAGGCGTGGAACTCGGACCCGGCACCTTCGTGAAGGTGCGGATCGCCAGCGCCACCCCGGGAAGCTTGAAAGGAAGCATCCTGGAGATCCTCTCATCCCACGCACAACCCGTATGAACGTTCAACCCATCAAACAACGCTTCGGCATCATCGGGACCTCCCCCTCGTTGGACCGAGCGATCGAGATCGCCGCGCAGGTGGCACCGACCGACCTCAGTGTGCTCATACAGGGTGAGAGCGGAAGCGGGAAGGAGGTGATGCCGCAGATCGTCCACGCATACAGCGCCCGGAAGCACGGGCCCTACATCGCGGTGAACTGCGGGGCCATCCCGGAAGGCACCATCGACAGCGAGCTCTTCGGGCATGAGAAAGGCTCCTTCACCGGCGCGCACGAAGCCCGCAAGGGTTACTTTGAGGTGGCCAATGGCGGTACGATCTTCCTGGACGAGGTGGGGGAACTGCCCTTGACCACCCAAGTGCGCCTCTTGCGCGTGTTGGAGACCGGTGAATTCATCCGGGTGGGCAGCAGCAAGGCGCAGAAGACGAACGTGCGCGTGGTGGCGGCCACCAACGTGAACATGATGCAGGCGGTGACCCGCGGCACTTTCCGGGAGGACCTGTACTACCGCCTGAACACGGTACCGATCCAGGTGCCACCGTTGCGCGACCGCAAGGAGGACATCCACCTGCTGTTCCGCTTCTTCGCCCAGGAAGCCGCCACCAAGTACAAGGCACCGCCGCTCGTGCTGCGCGAAGACGCCCTGCAGCTCCTTGTCGCCTATCGGTGGCCTGGCAACGTCCGTCAATTGCGCAATATCGTGGAGCAGATGAGCGTGATCGAGCAGACGCGTGAGGTGGATGCGAAGACGTTAAGGCAGTACCTCCCGGACCAGAGCACCGCGCTCGTTCCCATGAGCCAGGGCGGTGCGGGCAATGCGGCGGATGGGATCAATGAGCGGGAGCTGATCTTCAAATTCCTCTTCGACATGAAGAGCGATCTGAACGCATTGAAAGAACAGGTGAAGGCCCTGACGGGTGGCCAGGCGATACCCACTGCCATGCCACCAAGCTACCGGGAGGAGCCGCTGTACATGCCCGCCGGAATGCCTGCTCCAGGGACCATGAGCATCATGCCACCGCGGCAGGTGGAGGATGAGGACGTGGAGCATACCGAGGTGGAGGAAAGCTTGAGCCTGGAGGAGAAGGAGAAGGAGATGATCAAGAAGGCGCTGGCCAAGCACCGGAACAAACGGAAGAACGCGGCCGCCGAGCTCGGCATCAGCGAGCGGACCTTGTACCGGAAGATCAAGGAATACGATATCCCGTGAGAAGTTCGCAATTGGCAGTAGGCAGTAGGCAGCTGGCAGCGCTTGCTGTGCGCTGGTTCCCGGCTGCCAGCTGCCTGGTGCTCCTGTTCATCACAGGTTGTCGTGTGAACTACTCCTTCACCGGAGGGGACGTGGGCGATGCACGTACGATGAGCGTGGAACTGATCGAGGCGCGCGCTCCGCTGGCCACACCCTTGAGCGCGCAGGTGCTCACCGAGAGCGTGCGTGATCTGCTGCTGGCCCAGACCCCGTTGAAGTTGAAACAAGAAGAGGGTGACGTGCAGTACAGCGGAGCCCTGATCGGATATGATGTACAACCGGTGAACATCCAGGCGAACGAGACCGCGGCCTTGAACCGATTGACCATGACCGTGAAGGTGACCTACGTGAACACGTTGGAACCGAAGAAGAACAAGGAGTTCACGGTGGCACGTTTCGCGGACTACGACAGTGGCCAGGACCTCACCTCAGTGGAAGAGCAACTGGCCCGGGACATCGGCAAGCAGCTGGCCCAGGATATCTTCGACCGGACCTTGGGCGATTGGTGACCATGGAACGCGAGCGACTGACACGATTGGTAAGGGACGCAGCGGCGGTTGACCGCGGCGACCTCGACGGGTTGGGGGCCCTGGCCGAGAAATTCCCTTGGTTCGCCGGCGCCCAGGTGTTGCGTGCCGTGGGCGCAGTACGGGCGGGCGAAGTCTCTACGGATGACAGCCTGCGCACGGCCGCCGCACTGGCCCCCTCGCGCACGGCCCTGTTCGACCTCATGCACCGACCCTTGGCCAGGAAGGCGGATGGCGGGGAGCCGGTGACCATGCCGCTGGAAGAAGCCAGGGTCATGATCCCGGTGGCGGAACCGGTCGTGGCTTCCGGAACCATCGCTGCGCCTGCCCGACCGGAGGACGTGGTCCCTCCGGAAGTGCTGCCCGAAGTGGCGATCACGGAGGCTCCTGACGAACCTGAGGTTGTTGAACCTGAGGTGGAGAGCACGACCGCAACGACGGAAGCAGTGGACGACGTGGCGCCCGCGGAAGATGTCCCCCCTGCGGAGGCACATCGCGGCAGCGGACAGCAGGCGCCCAGTGCACCGGAAGCGGACCCCCTCGAACAGCAGATCCTGGAGTCCGCGTTGTCGCATGCCTACGACATCAGCTGGCTGGAGGTGGAACCGCCCAAGGCGCGTAAGGAAGCTACGAAGGCTCCACCCGTGGACCTCCCGACGCCGAAGCCGGTGATCCCCATCGCCCCGATCCAACCAAAAGGCGCTGCCCGCTTCGTTACCAAGCATGACAGGCTCTCGTTCACCGACTGGCTGGACGCATCCACGGAAGCGCCCCGGAACGAGCCCCCGGCCAAGCCGCCCAAGCAGGATCTGATACCCGAAGCGGCGGAGGATTGGTTGCGCCAGGCGGAAGCGAAACCCAAAGCCTCGAGCCTGGCACCCCTCGCGCCCATTCAACCCTTAGCGGATAAGCAGGGGGAAGTGGACACCCGGGCCTTGATCGACAGGTTCATCCAGGAGCAGACGCCGGCGAGCCCGCAAAAAGCAGCATTCTTCACCCCGCAACAGGCGGCCAAGCGCAGCCTGGATGACAAGGCCGGCATGGTGACCGAAACATTGGCGCGGGTGTATGCCAAGCAAGGGAACCTGCCCAAGGCGATCGAGGCCTATAAGCGGCTGGCGTTGAAATACCCGGAGAAAAGCGCTTACTTTGCGGCCCTTCAAAAAGAGCTTGAAGGCCAACTGAACAAGTAGTCGTCATGGTTGCCATCTCCATCCTCATCGTCATCGTAGCCGCCCTTCTCGCGCTGGTCGTACTGGCCCAGAACCCCAAAGGCGGTGGCCTTGCGGCCGGCTTCACCGGAGCCCAGCAGATCGGGGGCGTACAACGCACCGCCGACTTCCTTGAAAAAGGCACCTGGACCCTGGCGGGCGCCCTGATGGTGCTGTGCCTGATCTCGGCCGGGATCCAGCATTCGGGCACGAGCGACCTGGATGAACTGGACACTCCGACCGTGGAAGCCACCCCGACCGAGGAAGGTGGGGTACCGGCTGAGGAGGTTCCTGCGGAGCAGGCTCCTGCCACGGACGGACAATAGTTTGTCAGCTTGGCAGAAGAAGGCCCTGCCGATCCTGGAGATATCAACAAGAAGGCTGTCCTAGTGACAGCCTTCTTTCGTTGGCACAGGCCTTGACAGGCGGGCGGACACGAAACGTATTGAACCACATGGCAACCAAAGTGAAACCCCTGGCCGACCGCGTGCTCGTGGAAGCCGCAGCCGCCGAAGAGACCACCAAGGGTGGTTTGTACATCCCAGACACCGCTAAGGAGAAGCCCCAGCGTGGCAAAGTGATCGCCGTGGGCCATGGCCGCATCGCCGAAGATGGCAAGGTGACCCCCCTGAGCGTGAAAGCAGGAGATGAGATCCTATACGGCAAGTACAGCGGCACGGAGCTGAGCTACGACGGCAAGGACTACCTGATCATGCGCGAGAGCGACATCTACGCCGTACTCAACTAAGAAAGGTAACGGGCGATCGTGCATCGCCCATTCTGCATCCCAAAAACCAAAACTGCAATGGCAGCCAAGAACATCCAATTCGAGATCGACGCCCGCGACCGCTTGAAGCGTGGCGTGGACCATCTCGCCAACGCTGTGAAGGTGACCCTCGGACCGAAAGGCCGCAACGTCATCATCGACAAGAAATTCGGTGCACCGCAGGTGACCAAGGACGGGGTGACCGTGGCCAAGGAGATCGAGCTGAAGGACGCCGTGGAGAACATGGGCGCCCAGATGCTGAAGGAAGTGGCCAGCAAGACGGCGGACATCGCCGGTGATGGCACCACCACCGCCACGGTTCTCGCCCAGGCCATCGTGACGGCCGGTCTGAAGAACGTAGCCGCCGGTGCGAACCCCATGGACCTGAAGCGCGGCATCGACAAGGCCGTGACCGCCGTGGTGGACGAGCTCAAGAAGATGAGCAAGGCCGTTGGCGACGACAACGCCAAGATCAAGCAGGTGGCCACCATCAGCGCGAACAACGATGAATTCATCGGTGCACTGATCGCCGAGGCCATGGCCAAGGTGAAGAAGGAAGGGGTGATCACCGTGGAAGAGGCGAAAGGCACCGACACCACCGTGGAAGTGGTGGAAGGCATGCAGTTCGATCGTGGCTACCTCAGCCCCTACTTCGTGACCAACGCGGAGAAGATGGAGGCCGACCTGGAGAACGCCTACATCCTGATCTACGACAAGAAGATCAGCACCATGAAGGAACTGCTTCCGGTGCTGGAGAAGGCCGCACAGACGGGCAAGCCCCTGCTGATCATCAGCGAGGACGTGGACGGTGAAGCGCTCGCCACCCTGGTGGTGAACAAGATCCGTGGCGCCCTGAAAGTGGCCGCCGTGAAAGCCCCGGGCTTCGGCGACCGTCGCAAGGCCATGCTGGAGGACATCGCGATCCTCACCGGTGGGACCGTGATCAGCGAGGAGCGCGGCTTCAAACTGGAGAACGCCGACCTGAACATGCTGGGCAAGGCCGAGAAGATCAGCATTGACAAGGACAACACGACCATCGTGAACGGTGCAGGCAAGAAGGCCGACATCGCGGGCCGTGTAAGCCAGATCAAAGCCCAGATCGAGACCACGACCAGCGACTACGACAAGGAGAAGCTGCAAGAGCGCCTGGCGAAGCTCGCTGGCGGTGTGGCCGTGCTCTACATCGGTGCCGCCACGGAAGTGGAGATGAAGGAGAAGAAGGACCGCGTGGACGACGCCCTGCACGCGACCCGCGCCGCCGTGGAAGAAGGCATCGTGCCCGGTGGTGGCGTGGCCTACATCCGCGCACAGAAAGCGCTGGAGAAGATGGAGGGCGCCAACAACGATGAGACCACGGGTATGGGCATCGTGCGCCGCGCGATCGAGGAGCCGTTGCGTCAGATCGTGGCGAACGCCGGTCTGGAAGGCAGCATCGTGGTGCAGAAGGTGCGTGACGGCAAGGCCGACTACGGCTTCAACGCCCGCACCGAGGAGTACGAGAACCTGCTGGCTGCCGGCGTCATCGACCCGACCAAGGTGACCCGTGTGGCACTTGAGAACGCCGCCAGCATCGCGAGCATGCTGCTCACCACCGAGTGCGTGATCAGCGAGGAGAAAGAGAAGGAAGCACCGCACAGCCATGGCCCGGAGATGGGTGGCATGGGCGGCATGATGTAAGCCAAGACATTGGCGAATGGGGCAAGCCCCGGTCAGCGATGGCCGGGGCTTGTTCGTTCCGCGTCATCCATCTTTGCTCAGCCATGAACGGCTGCACAATAGGGAAGCTTCCACTACTAGCCGGGACCCTCTATCTGCAAATGGTCGTCCGGCTCGTCGCACAACCCGCTTTTCCGGACTCCATCGCGTTCATCACCACGCCGCAGCACAACATCGTGCTTCCAGCTGTCATCAATCGGACGGACACGTTGATGCTCATGTTCCATAGCTCATACCGAGGTGTAAGCCTCACCGAGGAAGGGCTTGGGAAATGCAGAACGGTCGATCTGGACGGGCTGGGCACAGCTCTGAGCTGGGGAGGCGCCAACGATTCACCGGTGAGCTCGGTGAATAGGATCCAGATCGGCACCAGCACCTGGGACAGCATGATGATCACCATTGACGCGAACAGCGGTCCTGGGAGCGATGGAAAGTTCGGCTACGACCTTTTCGCCAACAAGGTGGTGGAGGTCGATCGCGGAGGGGGGTGGTTCATCCTTCATGATCATCTGCCGAAGAATTCAGTCGGGTATGAGGCACTACCGCTGGCGGATAAGGACAATGGGCTCTTCGTGGATGCAAGTCTCACCCTTTCGAACAATTCCATTACTGACCGGTTCATGGTACATACCGGTTTTGGGGGGAGCTGCATCGTTGGCGCGGACCTCCACGCAGCGCTTCCCGCTGGGATCGTCTTGGATACGCTAGGTATCCAGGAGCTGCAAGACTCATTCGGGCATGTCCTGCGGAACGTGGTCACCTGTGCGGACCTGTTCAAGTTTGGACAAAGCGAAATGCTGGACCTACCCATCCAACTGATGGACAAACGGTCCCACTTTGGTCACAATGTGCTCGGTAACGATATTCTCCGTCGATCCGACCTGTTGTTCGACCTGAAGAACGACCGGCTGTTCGTCCGGCCAAATGCGACATCCTCACGGTGAACCCATGGACCACGTCCCGGACCGGCGCCTCCCGGGTTACTAACACCTGTCGATAAATCACCCCGCGGGCTCCGCCCCCACCCGGCTACTTTCACGCTCGCAACCCGCTGTCGGGCATGGCCTTGCCATACCGTAAAGTGGGTGCTGGAGCGCCCATGCAAGTTACCCCGAAACGCTTCTTCGACTTCTGTTCCGGCCATGTGCCGTTGTTGCATGCCATCGCCGTGAAACCCGGGGATGTGAGCGAGGCGCAGGTGCGCCAGCTCATCCGCACCTTCAGCGATTCCGTCTCGGAACAACCGGAGACCACCTGGCAACGCCTGATCGAACTGCAGATCCTGGTGCCGCTGGAGGAGGGCAGCAGCCATTACGTGATGGCCCAGCCGTTGATGCAGCTCATCAACTACCTGTACAACGATGCGGTGCCCACCAGTCCGGAGATCATCCAGGGCTACATCGCGGCGTTGGAGAGCGCGCGCAAGCGGATCGTGATCGGCATCGAGGCGGGCGATGCGCTGAGCGTGGCCATGGCCACCAACGAGGTGGACCACACCCTGCGCCGGATGCAGGACGATCTGGACGCCACGCACCGCGCCGTGATGGCCGAGGTGGCGCGCTACAAGGCCGATCGCACCAGCGTGAGCGTGCGCGAGCGCTACCTGCGTATCGTGGGGCTGATGGACCAGTACGTACACCCCTTGGTGGAGATCGTACGGGTGGACGGGCTGTTGGTGAGCGTGCTGGACGAGACGGACCTGGCCCTGCGCGCCGCGCGTGAGCAGGGTGTTTACGTGGAACTGGGCATGATCGCGCGCAACGAGCGCCAGATCCGTGCGCTGCGCCGCCGCTCGATCCACACCTTGAACGAAAGCCGCAAGGAACTGCAGCCGTTGTATGATGTGCTGCGTCGGGCCAGTGCGATCTCGCATGGCGCCACGCTCGCCCTTGGACGCCTGCGCCAGATGAAACTGGACGACTGGGTGGTGAACTACATGGTGCAGGCCGACCGTGCCGGCATCGAATGCCCACCCACTGACTCCGTGCTGCGACATGTGATCAACGAGGTGATCAGTCACCCGCCCACGCCGCCGCCCGTGTTGAGCATGGAGGAGAACGGCGACACCCCGCCTGATTACGTACGGCTGCTCTGGTTGAACGGCCTGCCGGAGGCGCTTCGCGAAGAACTGCCGGTGAAGGACCTCACCGCCTGGATCACGGGCAGCTTCCCGGAGAAGGGCACCAGCGACATGCTGCTCGGTCTGAGCAAATTGCTCTTCGACCCCAGCATGGACGTGCAGTTCAAGGGCGGCAAACAGAAACAGTACCGCACGCGCGACGGCGTGCTTGAAGCAACGACCATCTCGATCACCCGCGCATGACCACGGAAACGACCACCTCCACCCTCCCCCAGCTGAAGGAGATCTTCGACAAGCTGCGCCAGGGCTCCTACATCACCCACGAACAGGGCAGCCTGCACAGCGCACTGGCGGAGAACTACGAAGCGTACCGGGACTATTTCGAGCCGCTGGGCTTGAACCTGATCCGACACCCCCGCGACTTCTTCTACCTGCACAAGGAGGAGGCCGAGAACACGCCACCATCCAGCTCGCTGGCGGGCATCGCGGTCTTCAGCTTCATCCTGATCGAGGCCACCGCCAACGAGGGCAAACCCGTGGAGGAGTACCTGCTCACCGAGCGCTTCAGCATCGCCGGCCTGCCGCACCTGCAGAGCGACCGCTACAAGGCGCACCTGCGCGCCGTGGAGATCGAGGACGAGACCTCCCTGCGGAAACTGGTGAAACGCATGGTGAACTACGGATGGGTGGAGTACTTCCCGGACGACACCTTCCGATTCCTGCGACCCTTCCACCGGGTTTTCGACAAGTGCCAGGAGATCAGTCTGGCCGCGGAGAACGAGACGCGCGGGGTATTGGACGGAGCACCGCCGGAGAAGAAGGCGATCGACCCGGAGATGAATTGAGGATGCTTCACCACAGAGGCACAGAGCACACCGAGGAAATCCAAATGTTGTTCCTACCACAAGTCCAGACAAAGCGGGAAGCCTGCTTCTCAGTGCACTCTGTGCCTCTGTGGTGAACGATCAGAAAGCACATGCAACTAGGACCGACCAAACTCATCGCCATCCGCAGCGGCAGTTACGATTATGCCGAGGTGGAGCTCAGCGATTCCCTGCAGCTCGTGGGGCCGAACAACGCCGGGAAGACCACGTTGATCAACACCCTGCAGTTCCTCTACCTGGACAACCGGAACCAGATGGTCTTCGGCGACCACGACTCGGAGGCCACGCGCGAGTACTACTTCCCCGATCACTACAGCTACCTGTTGTTCGAGTGCCACGGTCCGAAGGGCACCTACGTGCTGGGCTGGCGCGGCCAGGGCCGTGCGAGCGGTGGCGATCCCGTGCGCTTCACCTATGACGGTGGATACGATGTGGCCGACTTCATGGACGAGGACCGCGTGGCCGATCCGAAGGACGTACTGGCCAAGCTAAGTGAGCGCAACTACCGCGAGCTGAAGGATGCCTCGGCCCATCGCGATGCCATCCTCATCGCCACCAAAGGGGAGAGCAACGGATTGGGCGTTGTCCACCTGACGGAGACCGATCGTTACACGCACTTCAAGGAGGTCCTGAAGAACCTGTTGAGCCTGCGCAGCATCGACCAGCACGAGATGAAGCGGAGCCTGCTCATGCTCGCGAGCATCCCGCCGAACCGTCCCGCACTGGAGGCGAACCGGCTGATGACGGAGGAGTTCGAGCGGATCCGCGACCGGCGCGTGAAGCTGAACACGCTGAAGAGCGAGAAGGAGCGCCTGGAGAAGTACATCGCCATGAGCGATGTGCGCATGGGACTCGAAGCGCGCCTGGCCACGGTGTACGCCGACCTGATGGAGAAGCGCCGCAAGGCCCACGACCACAACAAGCACGTGAAGGAGGCCATCGTGGCCAAGCAGGAGGCGTTGGAGAAGGAGAAGATCAGCACCGCGGAGATCCTGAAGGACTTCGACGACCGCATCGCGGAACTGGCGGGCAACAAGGGTCGCGTGGAGGGCGACCTCGCACGGATCGCCGAGCTGGGCAAGGGCCTGGAGGAATTCGTGGAGAACCTCGAGCGCGAGGCCCTGGCCAATGCCAAGGAACGCCTGACCGCACTGGACCGTCGCCTGGGCAATGCCGAGGAGGCCGATCGCCAGCGCACCGCGAGGAACCTCGCCGAAGTGACCGGTCGGGTGGCGAACACCGAGAAGGCCATCGCCAACTTCGACAAGGCCTTGATCACCGAACTGCGCGAGAAGCTGAGCGATGAGCAGGTGCGCGGCCTGAGCCGTCTCTTCAACATCGACATCCTGAAGCAGCCGGTGGAGAAGGGCGGCATCGAGCTGAAGAAGCGCAAGGAGGTGGACAAGCTGCTGAAGGCCATCGCTGACGGGATCGCCGATGATGCATACAGCGATGCGCTGATGCACATCCCACTGCCGGACAACAGCCACGCCTGGAAGGAACTGGTGGACGTGAAGACGCTGAAGAAGTCGCTCACGGACCTGAAGGCCGAGCACACACGGCTGACGCAGTTGATGGAGGCGATCGAGAACCGCGAGGCGATCGCGAAGGAGCGTGCCACCACGCAGGCCGAAGTGGATGAGCACCTGCGCAAGCTGGCCCGTTGGGAGCGCCTGCAGATCGAGAAACAGGACGAGGCCCGCTTCCAGAAGATGCTGGCCGAAGTGAACAAGGAGAAGACCAAGGCGGACCGGGAACGCAAGGAGGTGCGCGACAAGCTGGAGGAGATCGGGGTGAAGCTCTTCGAGCAGCGGACCGCGTTGAACAAGGAGGATGAACGCTTCAACCGCCTGCTGCACCTGCTGGAGCAATGCGTGCCACCGCCCTTCCCCGATGCCACGGCACAGGAGCTCATCAGCGTGCCGAACGATGCGGAGGACGCGATCGACCTCTACCGCAAGCTCACGCTGGAGCACAGCACCATGAGCCGCGAGATGGACCAGCTGCGCTCGAAGATCGAGATGGTGCTGAAGAGCGACATCATCGGTCCCAACGAGGTGGAGACCGTGCGCCTGATCCGCGAGCAGATCGAGGGCCTGCCCACCTTCGAGGAGGCGCTGCGCAAGGACTGGGACACCTACCTGCACCAGCTGCGCGCCAACTTCGCCCAGGTGCTGAACGGCCTCAACGACATCAAGATCGCCGCGGACCGGTTGAACCGCCGTTTCACCAACGTGAGCGTCTCGAACCTCGAGAGCCTGAAGATGGAGGTGATGGACCAGAACGACCTGGTGGGAGCGCTGAAGGAACTGGCGGAGACCGACCACACCGGCCTCTTCGACGACAGCAAGAAGCTGGATGCCGCCTACCAGAGCTTCCGTAACAAGCTGAGCGAGCGGATCACGTTGAACTACGGCGACCTCTTCACGCTGCGCTTCACGGTGAGCACGCGCGCGGGCCGCACGCACAGTTACGACAACCTGCAGGTGGAAAGCCACGGCACCGCGATCACCATCAAGGTGCTCTTCAACCTGCTCGTGCTGCGCAGCATGTTGAAGGAGGATCCGAAGTTGAACACGCCGTTGAGCCGTGTGCCCTTCTTCCTGGACGAAGTACACTCCCTCGACGCCATCAACCGGAAGGCGGTGCTGAGCATGGCGAAGGACCTCGGCTTCATGGCCATCACCGCGGCACCCGAACCGGTGAGCGAGGTGGACAGCCTCTACTTCCTGCGTCCGAAGAACGGCCGCCTGGTGCTGCGCAACGAATTGCGCATCGGTGTGAAGTTCGACGAAGCGATGGCGGAGGCGTAGAACCCGTAAGAACGATGGTGCAAGCCCCGGCGAGAGCCGGGGCTTGTTCGTTGTTGACCGGTCGATCCCGGGAGCACCGTTCACATCTCGGTGCCAGCACCGATGTCACATCGAACCAACCCTACGACAATGCGGAACACCCTACTCTCCCTGCTCGTGACCTCGGCCATCGCCGGAACGGCACAGCCGATCGGCAACGAATGGCTGCTGCGCTTCGGTGCGGAAGCGACGCGTATCGTGGCCTTGCCTGACGGGCATGCCTTCATCATCGGTCGTCACAACGCTCCCTTGGATTATGACCCTGGCGAGGGCGAGTTGATCCATACCACGAGCGGCACTTCCTCCTACACGGCGTTCATGATCGAACTGGACGCCTCTGGTGCCTTCGTGGATGCCCTTCGTCTCTCCTCGACGAACAGTGTGGCCATTGCCCATTGCCACTTCGACCCGGCGGGCAACATGTACCTCAGTGGATCCTTCTCCGGCACGGTTGACCTTGACCCTGCCGATGATGCGGAACTGCTCCTGACCTCTGCAAGTGGCCTCGACGCCTACTTCATGAAACTGAACCCGAACAGGGAGCTGATCTGGGGTTACCGCGTAGGTGGGACGGACACCGACGGCGCCGCGAGCATGGCCACGGATGCCAGCGGCAACGTGTACATCTGCGGGAACTACAGTTTCACCGTGGACTTCGACCCCGGAGCAGGAACTGCAACCACCACCGGAGGTGGTGAAAGCAACACCTATCTGTTGAAGCTGGACGCCAATGGTGGGTTCCAGTGGGTCCGTACGTGGCGTTCGCAGTTCTTCTTCATCAGCCTGGGGCGCATCCTCCTGCACCCGAACGGGGATCTCTATTTGAGCGGTTATTGGACAGGGGAACTGGACTTCGACCCCGGAGCAGGGGAAGTGATCCACGATACGCCGGACAACTACCAGGATGCGATGATCCTTCGGATGAACACCGATGGGAACTATGTCGGATCCTATCGATTCCAGGGAATGAACTTACAATTCATCACGTCGATGACGTTGGCCGCGAATGGTGATCTGTTGGTGGCCGGGACCATGCGCGGTTCGATGGATGTTGATCCCGGCGCACAGGAGACGACCCTGACCGCGACCGGCACCAGCTCGGATGGCTGGATGGCCCGTTTTTCACCGAACGGTGAACTGGCATGGGGTCATCAGTACGGAGGCGCGGATACGGACCAGGTGTTCAACATCATGGAGGATCCGTTCGGCAACATCAGTTGCCTGGGTTCCTTCATCGGTGAAGTGGATCTGGACCCGACGGCCGGCGTTGCCCTGTTCGATGCGGACCTGTTCTGGGACATCTGCCTGTTGACCTTCGATGCGGATGGTGCGTTCCTCGGTGCACTGCATTATGGCGCCGGGGAGGATGCGAGCACCGACGCGAATGGATCAGCGGTGATGACGGATGGTTCGATCCTGTTCGGTGGTCGCGCGTTCGGGCCGTGTGACCTGGATCCAGGTCCGGGGGTGGAGATCGTCCAAGGTCCCACGCCTTCCTCCTATCAGCCCTTCATTTGCCGAGTGGATCAGGCGGGGACCGTCGGTATCGCCGTGCAGGGTACCAACATGCTAACGTTACACCCCAACCCGACCACAGAGCGGATCTCCATCACCTATGAAGCCGAGCAGCCCACGGTCGCGCGCATCCTCGATGTGAACGGACGTGAGACACTGTCCGTGACCGTGCGACCCGGGATCAACACCTGGAACGTGCAGGCACTCGCGCCCGGCATCTACCACTTGCAACTCCTCGATGGCCGGACAACACGTACCGCGCGCTTCGTGAAACAGTAGCCACCCATCGCGCGGGAACAGCCAGCGTCGTTCCCGTCCACAGGCCCCGGCACCGGTACTCCCCTCCGGTGATCCGGGGCTTGTGTCATGGATGGATCATCGCCCGGCCTGTGGATCGATCTGCTTCCTACCTTCTTGCACGGCGCATGACGGGAAAAATGGCGATACCGAAGACCCCGTGCCCGGTGCATGGCCTGGTGCCCTGGGCCGGCGGAACCTGGCCCATCGCATGGCGCGGACCACACGCGGTGCTCGGTTGGGTGTACACCATCCACGTCAAAGTGAAGGACCGCGGACTGGAGATCCATTGGAACGTGAGCCAGGCGGACATCGTGCGGGCCATGGAGGAACGGGCACGCTTCAAGCCGGGCGAGTATGTGCAGTTGGGTCCCATGGCGCGGCGACGCATCCTGGCGCGCAAGTGGAGCTTTGAGCGCGGGCTCTTCCACTACATGGTGGAAGGGACACGACCGGACCGGAACTGGAGCATCGCCGAGGATGAACTGGTGCAGCGCATCCATGGGGCCGAGGTGTAGGAATGGCCATCACCGGCCCTATCTTAACGGGTCCAAGCCCTCTCCCATGACCATCGTACCCACCGAGGCCGATACCCGCATCGCCACGTTGACATGCGCCCGGCCGGACCTGCTGGAGATCCGTTACAAGCCGGGAGTGCACTTCACCCCGGAAACCGTAGCCGAAGTGCAAGCCGCACGCCGCCGCATGATGGGTGACCGCAGTTACGCCACCTTCACGGTGATCCCGGCGGATGCGGACTTCACCCTGGAAACGATGCGTGAGGACCACGGCGATGGTGACCGGGGGCAAGGCCGCGTCCTGGCCTCGGCGATCGTGGTGCGATCCACCTTGATCGAACGGCTCACGCACGTTTACTTCAAGTATTACCCGCAGCTGCAACGCGTACTGATCACGGATGATGAGGTGGAGGCACGCGCGTGGATGACCGCGCAACTGGAGGAGATCAGCCGCATGGGAAGCTGAGGGACGGCCTACCTCACTCCTTGCGCTCGCGGTCGCGTTCCTTGAAGTACTTCCGGAAGAACCAGTTCCGTTGCAAGGCCTTGAGGTCCTCCTCCAGGGTGGCACTGCTGCGTTGCAACTGATCCAGGGTATTGCGCAGGTCCTCGGCCACCACGGTATCGCGGGTGAGGGCATAGGCCGTGCCGCCGGGCGCGTTCAAGCCGCGTGCGAAGCGGTCCACCTCCATCGATGCGTGTCCCAGACTGTCCGCCAGCAGTTGCATGGTGCCCAGCCAGGTACGCACCTGTTGCTCCGCCGCAGGATCGCCCACGAGCATACCCAGGGCGCCGCGTCCATCGCGCACATCGGTCAGCAGCGCATCCACCCCGGCCGAAGCGGAACGCACATGTCCGGCCGCGCGCTCGAGCTCCGAGAGGGAACCCCGGACCTGACGGGCCAGTGCGGTGTCGGCAAGGAGAGAGACGAGGTTGCCGGGCTTGTTCAGTCGATCGCTCAACGCACGCAGGTCCTCGGTGATCGCCAGCATGTTCATGTTGGTGCGGTCCAGGGTGCGCATCATCTGGTCCGTGTCCAGCGGCAGAGAGCTTCGGAGCCGTGCTCCTTCGGCGACGGGCTTGCCCGTGCCCTCCCCCGGACCGATGTTCACCAGCTTGTTGCCCATGAGGCCATCGGTGCCCAGGCTCGCGATCGCATTGTCCAGGATGTGGCCGGCATCAGCGGTGCGCACGGCCATGGTCACGAGCACGGTGGTGTCGTTGAGGATGCTGATGGCCGACACGGTGCCCACGTTGATGCCGGCATAGCGCACATTGTTGCCACGCCGCAAGCCGCCCACCTGCTCGAAGGTGGTGTTGATGGTAACGGTGGAGCTGAACAGGGATCGCTTGCTACCGAGCAGGTAGAGGCCGATGACGAGCACCGCGGTGCCCGCCAGCACGAAAAGACCCAGTTTCACCGATCCGCCCTTGTCCGCTGCCATTCGGGTAAGATAGTATCGTGTTCGTATCGCATTCCCAGGGTGCCGCTGTGATCACATGAAGATGAAGAACTGCTTGACGATGGGATCATCGGAAGCCATCAGCTGCTCGTAGCTCCCTTCGATGTGGTTGCGGCCCTCGTAGAGCACGGCCACCCGGTTCGCGGCCAGCTTCGCCACGTTGAGGTCGTGGGAGATGATGATGGACGAGGTGTTGTAGGTGCGCTGCAGTTCGAGGATCAGCTCCACGATCTCCTTTCCGGTGATCGGGTCCAGGCCGGTGGTGGGCTCGTCGTAGAGCACGATCTCCGGCTTCAGGATCAAGGTGCGCGCCAGGCCGATGCGCCGTTTCATGCCGCCGGAGAGCTCGGAGGGGTACATGGCGCGGGTGTGTGCAAGGCCCACCGCCGTCAGCACCTCCTCCACGAGGGCATCGCGTTCGGCGCGCGTGGTGGCCACCCAATGGCGGCGGAGCGGGAACTCCAGGTTCTCCTGCACCGTCATGGAATCGTAGAGGGCGCTGCTCTGGAAGAGGAAGCCGATCTTCACCCGCAACTGGTCCAGTTCCTCCTGATCGAGGCTGAGGATGTCGCGACCGAGCACTTCGATGCTTCCCGCATCGGGCATGAGCAGGCGCACCACGCATTTGATCAGCACGCTCTTGCCGGAGCCGGACTTGCCCAGCACCATCACGTTCTCGCCGCGGAACACATCAAGGTCGAAACCGCGCAACACCTCGTGTTCGCCGAAGGCCTTATGCAAGCCACGGATGGCGATCACGCGCTCCGGTCCACTGCCTGGCGCTTGCGTTCCGGTCATCAGTTGTAGCCGAGGATGTCCGTGACCTGCACGGCCACGAGGTCCATGATGAAGATGAGCAGGGAGGCCACCACCACGGAGGAGTGCGCCGAACGTCCCACGCCTTCGGTGCCCTTCTGCGTGGTGAAGCCCTTGTAGCAGCCCACGATGCCGATGGCGAAGCCGAAGAAGTAGCTCTTGATGAAGGAGGGCAGGAAGTCGCTGAACTCAAGCGAATCGAAGACCTGCTGGATGAAGAGGTGCCAGGACACCACATCCTTCAGGTTCACGCCCACCCAGCAGGCCCAGATGGCGATACCCTCCGCCAGCACCACCAGGATGGGGAGCATGAGCGTGGTGCTCCACACACGCGTGACCACGAGGTAGCGGAAGGGGTTGGTGCCGCTCACCTCCATGGCATCGATCTGCTCGGTCACCTTCATGCTGCCCAGCTCGGCGCCGAGGCTGCTGCCCACCTTGCCCGCGCAGATCAGGGCAGTGATCACCGGGGCGATCTCGCGCACCACGCTGATGGCCACCATGGCCGGGAGCATGGCCTCCGCGCCGAAGCGCGCCAGGGTGGGCCGGCTCTGCACCGTGAGCACCAGGCCCATGATGAAGGCGGTGACGGCCACCAGCGGCAGGGAGCGGTAGCCGTTCAAAAGGCATTGGCGCAGCAGCTCGCTCCACTCGAAGCGGGCGTGGAAGGCGTTGCGGAAGAAGCGCAGGGCGAAGCCGGTGAGCTCCCCCGTCACTTCCACGAAGGAGCGGAATGGACCGCGCGCTGCCATGTGACCAAGGTAGCCGCCTTACGGATCGCGGCATCATCTTCGCAGCGTAGGACCGGTCTCAAACTCATGATGCGTCTGCTCCTTGCCTTATCGTTCCTCTTCACCCTGGTGGGCTTCTGCCACGCACAGGAGGAGAACGCACTTCCAACGGTGGAGCGACCCAGCCGCTGGGACACGGCACCGCGCTTTCCCGGTGGTGCCATGGCCTGGCGCCAATACGTGGAGGATAGCGTGCGCACCCCCGCCGGTGGCTGGCCTGCGGGTCGGAGCGGTCATGTGTTGGCCGAGGTCGGATTCGACAGCCTTGGACGGGTCACTGCGGTGCGCATCGTGAACGGCGTACCCGGTGCGGCGGTGATGGCCCGGGAAACAGAGCGCCTACTATGGGCCATGCCCGCTTGGGAGCCGGCGACCAAGGATGGGAGACCCGTACCCGCCGAAGTACCGCTCTCCGTTCCCTTTCCACCGCGCTGGCGGAGGATCCGCTAAGATCCCCGCAATGGGGTCCTTCCCATTTCCTGCAAGGCGCGAACTTCGCGGAAGGAACCCTTTGTCATGAAGATCCCCGTGAACGAGCAGGCACCCGTGCGTGCGCGCGGAAGCATCCTGGTGCACGCCCCGGTGGAAACGGTGTGGAAGGTCCTGACGGACATCGATGCGTGGCCCGGCTGGCAGCAGGCGGTGACCGCAGCGAAGCTCGAAGGGCCTGCTGAAGAAGGCAGCGTATTCCGGTGGAAGGCTGGCGGCCTGCGCTTCACCTCGCGGATCCATACGGCGGAGGCCATGACTCGCTTCGGCTGGACGGGACGGACCATCGGCGCCAGCGCGATCCACAACTGGCGCTTCGAGCCGCGCGACGGCGGCACAGTGGTGCTGGTGGAGGAAAGCCTGCAGGGCTTCTTCCCCACGCTGTTCCGACCCACCTTCCAACGGCAGCTGGAAGCGGGGATCCGCACCAGCCTGGCGGAGTTGAAGCAGGCTGCGGAGCAGCGCGGTTGAGGGCGCGTGCGTGGTCTGGTCGGTCCCGCATGCGGTGACGGGTCATGCGCAGCGTCCGGATCAGTGGCTGATCACGCGATGCGATAGAGCACGACCAGGTTGATGACGTAGACCACCAGGATCAGGAAGGTATCCCAGGCCAGTAGAAAGCGCTTTGGCGCCATCCGGAAACTGAGCCCGACGATCACGATGGCGCTCATGATGATGGTGCTGAAGACCGAGACGAGGTGCACGTTGGAGGCATCCTTCAGCAGGAAACCTTCGCGATAGACCATGTCATCGATCGCGAGGATGACGATGTTGAAGAGGTTGCTGCCTAGCAGGCTGGACACGGCCATATCCACCGCACCCAGGCGCAAGGCCGCCATGGACACGGCGATCTCCGGCAGTGAAGTGGAGGTGGCGAGCAACAGGGTGCCCACGAAGGAGGCCTTGAGCCCCGTGGCCGCCATGATCCCTTCGGCGAAGCCGGGCAGGAAGAGGGCCGCTGTGATGACCACCAGGGCATGCAGCCCGTACCAGAGGAAGAGCTTCCTCAGCTCCCCGGGGGCAGACCCTTTGTCCTGCGCTGCATCCGCCCCTGGCTCCCCTGCGTACTGGCGATGCATCATGCGCATGGCCATGATGTACACGCCCACGAACACGAGGCTGAGCACACCCACCCAGCCCATCACCGGCATCTGCCTGGGCAGGAAGAGCCCGAAGCCCACCAATGCGAGCAGGACGATGCCCAACGCTGCGATGAGCACGTGCTTGGGTGCGACGGTGTGGAACAGCCCCGGTCCCTTGTGGAAGGCATCGAGCACCGAGAGGATCAGCAGGTTGAAGACACAACTACCGAGCACGTCGCCCACGGCCAGGTCCGCATTGCCCTGGATGCCGGCCGAACCGATGCCCACGAACAGCTCGGGCAGGGAGCTCACGGTGGCCAGGAGGATCAGACCGAGCCATGCACGACCCACACCGGTGACCTCGGCGATCCGGTCCCCGTAGTGCGAAAGGCGCGAGCCACTGAAGAAGATCAGTGCCGCACAGAGCGTGAACCAGATGGCATCGGTCATGGCGGGTGGTGCGTGTAGGTGGGACGAAGTTCTTGAACTGGGGTGGTGATCGGTTCGCGATCCTTACGCCACCTCATTCCCTACCCCGCCACGCGCAAGGCCGGCTCCACCGCCACCAGCGCCCGGATGCGCGGATGCATCACCGCGAAGAAGAGCGGCGGCAGCAGGCTCAGCAGCATGGTGCCCGGATAGCCGGTGGGCAGTTGCGGCGCGCGCTCCACGCTGCGCAGGACCTGGTAGGGGCGGCTCGCCTTCCAATGGTGATCGCTGTGGCGCGTGAGCTCGAAGAGGGTGAAGCGCCCGAGGCGGTGATCGCTGTTCCAGGAATGCACGTGCTGCACCCGCTGGTACTGGCCCTGCTCCCCGCGGATGCGCCGCAAGCCATAGTGCTCAATGTAGTTCACCGTCTCCAGCAAGAGGATGCCGATGAGCGCGGCGGCCAGGAAAGCGAGCAGCACGAAGCCCCCGAAGAAGAGGCCGATGGCCGCCAGCAAGGCCCCCTGCCACAGCAGCGCGTGGATCATCTCGTTGCGCAGGCCATAGGGCGCATGGCCCGCCTTGCGCAAACGTTCCGCTTCGATGTGCCAGGCGCTGAGGAAGCTGAAGACGATGCTGCGCAGCCAGAATGCGTAGACCCATTCGCCGTAGCGCGCGCTGGCCGGATCCTCGGGGGTGGCCACGCGGCGGTGGTGGCCGCGGTTGTGCTCGATGATGAAGTGCATGTAGAGGCTGGTGAGCAGCAGCGCCCGCGCGAGGTCGCGTTCCCAGCGCTTGGGGCGGTGGCCCAGCTCGTGCGCCACGTTGATGCCGTAGATGCCGCAGAGGATGCCCATGCTGGCGATGCGCCCGGCCACCTCGTAGCCGCTGAGGCCCGGCTCGTTCACCTGGAACAGGAAGAGGATGAGGATGCTCCATTGCAGCGGCACCAGCACGTAGAGCAGCGCATCGAAGAGTGGATCGTCCAGCGCGGCCTGCTCCTCCTCCTCGCTCAGGTTGTCCGCCGGATGTGGCAGCAGCACCTCCAGCAAGGGCACCAGCACGAAGGCATGCAGGGGCAGCGCCCAGGTCCATACGCCGTAGCTCAGCAGCCCCACCACGCCCCAGAAGGGTGCCATGAAGGTGACCAGGTAGCGCAGGGCGCGCAGCCTGATGTGTTGGCGCACGGCGGAGTCGTGGAGATGGATGGCCGATGCCATTGTTCCAAAATTAGTTGGAAGCTGTATGCCCAATTCCCACGGAGCGAAGGTCCACGCCATCACTCCCTGACCACTCTTGTCCGCAAGGGGCCTTCACCGGGTGCTGCGAACACTTCGATCCCATGCGCGCCTCGTGGCACGGAACGCAGATCCAGGTGCAGCAGCTCCCCTTGGAAGGTGCCGCTGAGGAGCGAACGACCCAGCGCATCGCGGAGGATGTAGTGGCCACCACGTCCATGCGGGACAAGGACCGTGCATGCGTTGGTGGCAGGGTTGGGCCATAGTGCCAGCCGCGTAACGCTGCGTTCTACCATGCCCACATCACCCGGGCTCAGGAGCCAGACGTTGTCCAGCACGCGCTGCGCGGTGCCGATGCCACCGGCGATCACGAAGCTGCCGTTGTCCAGTTCACCCGCACCGCGCAGGTCCATCACGGCCGGCACGGTGGTGCCCGCCGCCTCCATGGTGGTCCCGTTCCAGCGTTGCATGGTGGTGGTCGGCGCCACCACCCCGCTGCCGTTGTAGGCCACCGCATCGTAGTTGTAGCTCACCGCCGAACCGCCCAGCCACAGCGGCGCATCGTTGTAGGCCACGCAGGCCGCGCGGTAGCGCGGGCCCAGACCACCCGTGACAGCGGGCAGCCAGGTGATGCTCGTGGGCGCGAGCGGATCGATGTGCCCGATGCGCAGGCGGTCCTGTGCCGGGAAACTGCCGCCCATGGAGGCGCCGCCGAAGTAGTAGATGGTATCGCCGATGATGGTGCCGCTGGCGCCGAAGGCCTTGTACTGGTTGGTGTTCGGCACGGGCGTGGCGGCGCTCCACTGATCATGGGCGGGATCATACACCTGCACGTTCGGCACATTGGCCGTGTTGCTCCAGCCGGTGATCACGTAGATCAAACTATCGCGCCATACGGCCTGCACCTGATCATCGATGGGCACGGGAACGGCGGCGCCATCGGGCAGCCAGGTGTTGCTGGTCAGGTCCAGCCGGTGCACCCGGTCGCTGCTGCGCTCATAGGGCGGGCCGTTGAACACGTGGTAGCCACCGATCACGTAGGCCGTGTCCCCCACCACGCTCGCGGCCGCTGCGATCTTGCCCAGCGTGTCCGGGAGGTCCGGCAGGAGCCACCAGGTGTCCGCATCCACGGCATAGCGGAAGGCCTGCTGGTGGATGTGTGCGGCGCCCAGCCCGGTGGTGATGCCGCCGAACACGTACACCTGCTGCTGGCCGTTCACCTGCGCCGCGCACACGGCGGCATTGGCGGTGGGCAGCGGCAGCGGGGCCAGGGGCGTCCACGTGAACTGGGCCGCCAGGTGCGCCGCCTGCAGCAGGGAGAGGAAGAGGACCGTACGCCAGGTGAGCATGGGACCAAGTTCGGCATTGGAGGCGCGCTTTTGCGCAGGACCAGGGATGCTGACCGTGACCATCTGAACAGTGCAGGCTGAACCATGGTCGGTGCATGCACCACGAACGGTCCTTTGACCCACCTTCAATTGGACCAAGGATGCATCCTATCTTGGCGAGTGAGCGTCCTGTTGCCCACCCCCTCACCACCCATTCCGCCAACCATGCCTCGCCTCTCCGCCATCGGTCCGCTGCTCCTTGCCATGTGGCCACCATTCGCCATGACCAGCATGGCCCAATCCACCTTGTACCATTTGAACAACACGGGGGAATGGGGCTTGACCGATCCTGATATCCTGCCGCTGAGCGATGGTGGTTTGTTGCTCTATGATGGATGGACCATGGCACGGACGAACAGTTCTGGCGCGCTTGTGTGGGCCAGGAACTATGATGCAGGCTCGGAGACCGTTCTCATCGATCAGGTGTTCGAGAACGGGAACAGCGAACTGATCGTCGCCATCGGCATGGTATCGCCTCCCCTTACCAATGATGTGGGCTGGATGCGAACGAATGCCTCCGGAACTCCCATCGAAGCGAAGCTTTGGGCGAACCCACCGCACACCTCGAACCTCGGGATGATGGCACTGCATCCCAGCGGCGAATGGTCCTATTTCATCCAATCCCAGGACTTGGAAGGAGCCGAAAGCACGCAGTTCCGTTTCGGCAGTGATGGTTCCCTGCTCTACGGCGTGGGTGGTGTGGAAGAACCGATCTTCTCGAGTATCCACGCCTTGCGCGCGCACGGCGATGAGTCCTACTTGATGAACCCCTTCGGGATCACGAAGTTCAGTTCGACCGGAACACCGCTCTGGCACTCGGGGTACATCGGGCAAGGTGTGGGCTTCGTCGGCATGGAGAGTATCCATCCCATGCCCGAGGGGGTCTACTTCGCGTTCGATGACGGCCGGCCCGGGTACGGCTTCATGACCCATGATGGCACGGTGCAATGGTTGAAGGACATTGAAGGAGCGGATGCCTTGTTGCAGACCGATCCGAGCATCCTTCACACCGATATGGTCAAGCAAGGGGACCGCTATGTGATCTTCGCCGATGTCTCCGGGGAGGATGCCACCTACCTGTTCACCACGGACAGCCTCCACGCCCCTATCGTTGGACGGAAGACCGACATGCAACACGAGCCCAGAACCATCGCCACGACCGCGGGTGCCGGCATGGCCATGAGTTACGCCGCAAGCGATGCTTCCACCACGGTCAGTTTGCTGGTGACCGGACCTGACCTCGATGCGGGATCGTGTTTTGAGGAAGTGCCTTTCACCGTGAACGACCTGCCCATCAACGTGACCCCCTGGTTCACGGATGTCTACACCCCCATCACCTCCACCTGGAGCAACCTGGCGGTGACCAGTACGCTGGTATCGGCCACCACCGCACCTGTTTGCAGCGCCGTGGGCATGGATGAGCCGTCCACGCTTACTCCGGTGGTCTTCCCGAATCCCGCATCGGATCATATGGTGGTGGGCGGGGTAGGTGACGGCATGCGCTACCGCCTGCACGATGCGACCGGACGCTTGGTGCGGCATGGGACATGGAAAGGAGACCGGGCCAGCTTGAACGTGGCGGACCTCGTTGAAGGCGCTTATCAACTCACCGTGCAGGACATGCAAGGGCGGATGATGCGGTCGGTGACCATGATGGTCATGCGCTAAGGTTCTCGTAGTCCGGTGCCCCCGGCTCGTCTGTCGTTCTGTGGAGCCGCCTCTGTCGACCACCCGCCACCGGTGGCGGCCTGCCCTTCCCGCAGATGGAGAGCGGCTGGATACGCTACCATGCGCTACCCACTTGGAGGTGATGGACGGGCGCTGCTACCAGCTGGAATAGCGGGCTGAGGGCAGCCGATCGTGGCGGCGGTGGATCACCGCTCCCCACCCCTCGGGCAACGATCTCCCCGGAACGGACGCCGGGAAGGCACCGCACATGCGAGAAGTGGGTTGGCACGCGTTAAGCTATCACCGGAACCAACGAGCAACCCATGACCACCACTGCCAGCCCCCGCTACAGCGCCGAGGACCTTGCCGAGTTCAGCGCGCTCATCACCACCAAGCTTAGCCGTGCCCAGGAGGATCTGCACGCCGCGCGTGAAAGCCTCGTGCTGGGCGCGGGCAACGACACGGCGGACACCGACTTCGCGCCGCATGCGCTGGAGGACGGCACGGGCTCCATGGAACGGGAGGAGCTCATGCGCATCATCGCGCGGGAAGAGAAGTTCATCCTGGAGCTGCAGCACGCGCTGGCCCGCATCCGCGCGGGCACCTACGGAATCTGCCGCGCCACCGGCCAATTGATCCCGAAAGAGCGGCTGCGCCTGGTGCCGCATACCACCTTGAGCATGGCGGGGAAGGAAGGGATGG
>JAKQEI010000280.1 GCA_029573495.1 Bacteroidota bacterium
ATGCGTTTGTACTCCGGGTCGAGGAAGAACTCCAGGTTCACGCTCTTGGCCTGGAAGCGGTAGGTCCCCTTATCCAAGTTCTCCACCTCCACACCCATCGCCTTCAGCAGGTCGATGAGCTTGTTCACGTCCACGATGTCCGGCACGTTGTGGATGGTGACCGGCTCGCTGGTGAGGAGCACCGCACAGAGGATCTGCAGCGCTTCGTTCTTGGCCCCTTGAGGTATGACCTCACCCTTCAGCCGATGGCCGCCTTCGATCTTGAAACTTCCCATGTTGCGAAGCAAGCCTCTTCGAAGGGCCGCTCGCCGCAGAAGCGTTGCTGGGTATCAACAGGCGGTTGTCACCGAGTGGAAAGGGGCAGGCGCAGGCGCAGGAGCAATGTTAGGTACTTGCCCCTGCTCCTGCCCCTGCGCCTTGAATTCAATAACGTCCCTTGTTCCTGTTCCGCTTACGCTTCTTTCCACCGCCGCCACCGGGGCGTTTGCGTGTATCCACCTCGTTGCGCGGACCGCTTTGCTGCGTGCGCAGGAGGTCAGCGGTGTGCGCGAGCTGTACATCCTCCTGCAGGCGCAACTTTCCTTTGCTCAGTTCCCCGAGGTCCTTGATGATCAGCGGGTCGGGCACGGTATCGCGGTTCCAAACGAGGAATTGTTTCTTCATCTGGTTGGCGATCACCGTGGTGTAGGCGTCACGTGTTTCGCCCGGTTCCATCGCAGCGCATTGGTCGATCATGCGCTGCACCATCTTGCCATAGTGGCCGTACTTGATCTTCGTCTGTGGGTAGGAGATGGGGGCCGGCTTGCTCTCCAGTTCTTCGGGGGTCGGCTTCGGGAAGGGACCGTCCACATCGAGCTTGAATTCGCTCATGATGTACAGGTGGTCCCACAGTGTCCGCTCGAAGTGTTCGCTGTTGCGCAGTTGCGGGTTCAGGCGTCCGATCACTTGCACGATCGCTTTCGCCGTGCGCGTGCGCTGTTCGCGGTCCTCGATCTCCATCACATGCTCCACCATGCGTTGCACGTGCCGGCCGTATTCCGGAATGATCAAGCGTGGACGGCGGGTATTGTAATCGAAAGGGGTCGTGCTCATGGGATGGAAGCGTGGAGGCCTTTGGTCGCGAAGGCCGGGCCGTGAGCCCTGCTCCGGTGCGCGGAGGTGGTCAAATGTAGGCAAGGGAGTCGTGTCCCGTGCTATCCGCCGTAGGCGTAGCTGTTCACCCAGGCGGGATCCTGCATGTCTCGGAGCAGGCGGAAGGCGTCCTTCCCCACATAGGGACCGTGCCAGTCAGGGTATTGCGGGTCGCGGTAATGCTGCAGGATGACCTGCTGGCGATCGGATGGGCGGAACTCCTCGCCGGACCAACCCTCGCCAGGCTGGGCGCCCATGCCGTTGCGATAGCGCAGTTTCCAGAGGTCCTGGAGGGTGGTGCAGGCGAAGTTGGTGCGGATGACGCCATCCTCTGTCCATGCGCCGCAATTGACGATGCCATACTGGTCGAAGAGGTCCACGCTCTCCAGGTTGGCCTTGCTCTCCATGAGGCCGCTGGCCTGGAGGATGAAGAAATCGGGGCGCATCGGGATCGTGCCCAACACCACGCCATCCTCCACGGTGTAGATGAACAATGCCGCCAGTTCACCTTGCGCGGTCGGGTTCAGGCTGAAGCCGAACTCGTAGCGGGCCTGGGTGAACGCGGCTTGCGGCGCGGACAGGAGCACGGCGGAAGTACATGCGATGTGATGAAGCCAACGCATCGGCCCGGTTGAACGGGTCTTGTCGCTCCCGGGTTATCCCTCCACCACCGTCAGCTTAGCGAAGCGCAGCAGCAGCTGCTTCAGGCCCACGTTGGGGAAGAAGACCGTGGCCTTGAGGTCCGGTGCCTTGCCTTCCACCTTCAGCACCTTGCCCTTGCCGAAGCGATCGTGGGCCACGGTCATCCCTTCCTCGATGTCACCGCTGGTGCCACCGCCAAGGGTCCCGGTCGCTTCCAGGGGTGCACCACTGGTGGATATGCGCTTCAGGTTCCCGGTGCGTTGGGCGGGTGCGGCCAGCTTCGGTGCGGGTGCTGTGGTTCGGCGGATCCCCGGTGCGCTCTTCTCCCGACCATACACGGGTTTGGAGCTTTCGTCTTCATCGGTTCCGGGTGCCTTGCGCGCCCATGGTGGTGTGCCGGGCCGGACATACTGCCCGCTGCTGAACGCGCCACGTTCGTTCATCGCCGGCATCTCCAGGAACTTCTCATCGATCTCTTCAATGAAGCGGCTGGGTTCGCTGGCCGTGAGGTTGCCCCACTTGTAGCGGCTGATGGCGTAGCTGAGCGTCGCACGTTTCTCGGCACGGGTCAGCGCCACGTAGAACAGGCGACGTTCCTCCTCCAGGTCGGCGCGGGTCTGCACGCTCATCAGGTTCGGGAAGAGGTCCTCCTCCATGCCCACGATGTGCACGTAGGGGAACTCCAGGCCCTTCGCGCTGTGGATGGTCATCAGGCTCACCCGGTCGTTGTCGTTCGGGTCGTAGTTGTCCGCATCGGTCAGCAGCGCCACATCGATCAGGAAGTCGCTGAGGGTGCGGGGGAGGTCGGTGCCTTCGGTGTCCGCTTCGCTGAACTCCTTCATGCCGGCGAGCAGTTCCTGGATGTTCTCGTAGCGGCTCACCCCCTCGGGTGTCTTGTCCACGAAGAGCTCGCGCAGCAGGCCGGTCTTCTGGGCGATGTACTCGCCGAGTGCATGGGCCGTGTGGGTCTCGCGCATGGTGCGGAAGCTCTCGATCATGGTCACGAAGTCGCCGAGCGCCTTGCGGGTACCGCCGTGCACGTCCACTTCCTCCGGGTGCTTCTGGATCACGTCCCAGATGCTCGCCTGCAGCCTTGCCGCGGTCACGATCAATTTGTCGATGGTCGTCTGCCCGATGCCACGGGTGGGGTAGTTGATCACCCGTTTCAGCGCTTCCTCGTCGTTGGGGTTGCACACCAGTCGGAAGTAGCCGATCAGGTCCTTGATCTCCTTGCGTTGGTAGAAGCTGAGACCGCCGTAGATGCGATAGGGGATGTTCTGCTTGCGCAGGGCCTCCTCCATGCTGCGGCTCTGGGCATTGGTGCGGTAGAGGATCGCGAAGCCCTTGTTCGGCACCTGCTGCTGCATCTTGGTCTCGAAGATGCTGTTGGCCACGAAGTGCCCTTCGTCGTTGTCCGTGAGCGAGCGGTGCACCTTGATCTTCTCACCATCGCCGTTGTCCGTCCAGATCTCCTTCTTGATCTGGTCCTTGTTCTTCTCGATCAAGGAGTTCGCCGCACCCACGATCGTCTTCGTGCTGCGGTAGTTCTGCTCCAGCTTGAAGAGCTTGTGGTCCGGGTAGTCCGTCCGGAAGTTGAGGATGTTCTGGATGTTGGCCCCGCGGAAGGCGTAGATGCTCTGGCTGTCGTCACCCACCACGGTGAGGTTCTCGTGGCGCGCGGCCAGGGTCTTCACGATGTTGTACTGCGCCAGGTTGGTGTCCTGGTACTCGTCCACCAGCAGGTATTGGAAGCGGCTCTGGTACTTCACCATCACGTCCGGGTGGTCGCGGAAGAGGATGTTGGTGTTGAAGAGCAGGTCGTCGAAGTCCATGGCCCCGGCGCGGAAGCAGCGTTCAGCGTAGGCTTTGTACAATTCGCCCATCTTCTCACGGCCCACGCTCGCATCGCCGGCCATCAGCTCGGCGTTGGCGAGGTATTCCAGCGGACCCACCAGGTTGTTCTTCGCGATGCTGATGCGGCCGTGCACCTGGTTCGGCTTGTACAGCTTGTCGTCCAGCTTCCACTCCTTCACGATCCCCTTGATCACACTGCGGCTGTCGTCGGTGTCGTAGATGGTGAAGTCCTTCGGGTAACCGAGCTTGTCGGCTTCGGCGCGTAGGATGCGGGCGAACACGCTGTGGAAGGTGCCCATCCAGAGGTTGCGCGCTTCGGTGCTCAGGCCGGGGATATCGGCCAGGAGGCGCGCGATACGCTCCTTCATCTCCTTCGCCGCCTTGTTGGTGAAGGTGAGCGCGAGGATGCGGAAGGGATCCACCCCCTTGGTCATGAGGTGGGCGATGCGGACGGTGAGCACCTTGGTCTTGCCGCTGCCCGCCCCGGCGATCACCATGGTAGGTCCATCGGTGTGCTCCACCGCTGCGCGTTGCGCGGGGTTCAGCCCTTTCAAATGATCCATGCGAGCGGCGAAGTTAGCGGCGGTGGTGTGGTGGTGTAGGCTCAGATATCAACATGGGGAATGGGCAGGCGCAAGTGGAAGGAGCGGACGGTGTTCTTGCACCTGCTCCTGCCCCTCGAGTTATATCATCACAAAACATGATACATAAAATATGTGTCACATATTATGTACCTTTGGATCATGGCCGAGGAGCTCAATCCATTCCTGCTTCAGGGCTATGCCGGAGCGGATACGTTCTGCGACCGCGTGGATGAGCTCGCCTTCCTGAGGGAGGCCATGGCGAACCAGCGCAATGTCACCATCATCTCGTTGCGGCGTTTGGGCAAGACGGCTCTGATCCGCCACTTCTTCGCGGCGCAGCGGAAGTTCATCCCCGTGTTCGTGGACCTCTACCGCACCACCGACCAGGGGGGCATGGTGCTTCGGATCGTGCAAGAGGCACTGAAGCAGGTCGGGAAGCCGACGAGTGCCTTGCTCAAGGAAGTGGCACAGGCCATGCGCTCGTTGGAGTTCAGCCTCAACTTCGATGCCCTCACCGGCCTGCCCGAGCTGGGTGTTTCAGCGCGACCAGGGGCGAAGCAGGCCATGGCGCTGGACGAACTGTTCCGCTACCTGGAGCGCCAGAAGAAACCGGTGGTGATCGCGCTCGACGAATTCCAGCAGATCGTGGAATACCCGGAACGCAACACGGAAGCCCTGCTTCGCGAGCACGTCCAGAAGCTCCGG
>JAKQEI010000293.1 GCA_029573495.1 Bacteroidota bacterium
GCGCCTTGGGCCAGCAGGTATTCGGCCACCTCCACGCTGCCGATGTGGCCGGCGCCTTCGATGGCCATCTCGAAGTCGCCCCCACCCCAATCCCAGGTCGCGTTCAACAGGGTGGGATGTTCGGCCAACATCTGCTGCACCGGCACGAGTTGCCCGTGTCCCACGTTCACGAATTCGCGCACCAGTTCGGGTGCGAGCGCTGGCGGCCGGTCCTGGTCCTGCGCGGACCGCCCACCCCTTACCCACGGTGCGGTGGCGAGGCCGACGGTGGCGAGCAAGGTGCGTTGCAGGAAAGTGCGGCGGATGATCATGGTCGGATGGGTTGCGGCACAAGATGTTGCGTTGGCATGGCTACCCCACCCATGGCCGTGACGTGCCGTTGCGCCACTGACCGGTCGCGAGGTCTTCGCTGCCCGTCCAGTAGGATCCCGTGCTGATACGACCACCGATGGCGCAGCGGCCATGAGCTGGCCGCGCCGGACCTCAAGGCTGTTCCAGTCCCTTCCCGTTCCACAGAAGGACTAGTGATGCGTGGGTCGCGAACCCGCGATGCAACAACCGGTCACCCACTGAACCTTCCAACAGGCGGGGTGCGGATCATGCCTTGGACCATCGGAAATTGGTGCATGCAACGGCTGCTGTTCCCCTTGTTGCTGCTGGGTTCAGGCGCACACGCCCAGCAGACCTCGGTCCTCTTCATCGGCAACAGCTACACCAGCACGAACGACCTCCCGGCTACCTTCCGCGAACTCGCCCTGTCCCTTGGCGACACGGTGCATGTGGGCATCTCGGCACCGGGCGGTTTCACCCTTGCCGAGCACGTTGGCTACGGGCCCACCAATGATGCGATCGGCTCCCGGCCATGGGACCACGTGGTGCTGCAGGAGCAGAGCCAATGGGGCGCGTTGGTGGTGGAGCAGGCCACCACCACGGCCTCCGCGGCGGTTCAGCTCTGCCAGACCATTGAGGCGAACTACGAGTGCACCTACCCGGTGTTCTACATGACCTGGGGGCACGAGAACGGGGATGCCTTGAACTGCGGCAACTTCCCCAGTGTATGCACCTACGAGGGTATGCAATCAAACCTCCGGGAAGGCTACCTCCAGCTGGCGACGTACAACGATGGCTACGTGGCACCCGTGGGGATGGCCTGGAAAGCGGTGCGGGATGCGCATCCGTTCATCGACCTCTACCAGGCTGATGGCAGCCATCCGACGGTCGCGGGCACCTACCTGGCCGCCTGTGTGTTCTACTGCACGCTGTTCCAGCAGCCTTGCGACGGTGCCTCCTTCGCCTCCACCCTACCGCCGGACACGGCTTCGATCCTCCGCCAGATCGCCAGCACGACGGTACTTGACAGCGCCGATCAATGGAACCTGGATGTGCCCAACGGGACCAGCGCCTTCTGGGACCTGGTGGCTTTCACGCCGAACACCCTCACCCTGGCCCAACAAGGACAAGGTTCCAGCTATTGGATGGTATCGAACGGGGATACGTCGACCTCCGCACAGCCCACCTTCGTATTCCTCGAGAGCGGTTGGTACACGATCACGCACATCTACTCGGATCCCTGCGGGAACGTGGATACGCTGACCAGCCCACCCTTCGAGGTGATCATCACGGACGTCAGCGAAGAGGGCGGGATCGTGCCTTATGATGTTCACCCGTGCGGTGGATCCTGCCTTGAGATCCGGGGTATCCGCGGCGGTGAACGGTTCGTATTGTCCGATCCTCGTGGACGAGTGATCAGGGCTGAAGCGCTGACCGGCGAACGCACGTCGTTCAGCACGCCCCCGGGCATCTATCTGTGGACCATCAGCGACAGGGCCGGAAGGCGTTGGAACGGAAGAATAGGACTCTGGTGAATCGGACAAAGGACCGACGCGACCCCGCGCATAGCCGGATGCTCTGTAAGGATCGAGCAACGCGGGATGGCCGAAGGAGACGCAGGCGTAGCCCGAAGGATCATGTGGAGTTGGCTTCTCGTGCCCCTGTGATCATCGGACGACCGACAGCTTCCCAGTCCACAGCGGTGGGTCCGGATGTCCTTGCTGGCTCACGCAGACCAGGTAGGTCCCGTTCGTGAGCACGCCGTTCGGAAGACCGGATGCCAGGTACAGTGCTGCCATTCGATCCTGCACGACCAGTCGTTGACGCATCACTGTACGACCAGCGAGATCAAGAACCCGCACCTGGAGCGGTGTTCCATCCGGCATACCCGCAGGAAAGCTCAATGTGACCCGGTCGCCGTCGGACGGGTTGGGGAAAATGGAGAATGACCCCGATGGTCGCACGGCTTCCGGCACCTCGGTGGCGATGGCCTCACAGCCGCGCACGTGCCATTGCTCATCGCCCTGGGCGTAAGCCTGCAGGCAGCCGTATTCCTCGAAGAACTGACAGACGTGACCAAGAAGACCGGAACTGGCACCGACGCCTTCGATGAGGTAACGGAAACCACCGTCGAGGATGAAGCGGCTATGCGCCCGACCATGGAACCAGACCGCATCGATACCGGTGACGATCGGTGCGCCCCCGCAGGCGCCATAGGTACCTTCAACGGTCTCCCCCACCTCCAGGTCAAAGCGATAGAGCAAGACCTCCTCCACCGCGCCGGGGAGCACCACCCACCAACGGCTGGCCGCGCTGTCCACCCGCACGGCACCGACGTAGGCGTCGATCGGTACGATGGTCGTCGGGGGCGGAGGATCGCCGATGAGCGGTGTGATGGAATTGGTACCCGTCTGTCGTAGCTGCTGATAACTGAGACCCTGGATGCTGGTATCGCCCGCCACCTGGATGGTGTAGATGAGGTGATGGGATTCCAGACCCTCGAACCGCCAGTACTCCTCCC
>JAKQEI010000006.1 GCA_029573495.1 Bacteroidota bacterium
GGAAAAGGCCCGGTCCGAGATCCTCGCGACCGTCACGAAGATGATCGGCCCCATCGCGAAGCCGGACAAGATCCAGTTCGTGAGCGGCCTGCCCAAGACACGCAGTGGCAAGATCATGCGGCGCATCCTGCGGAAGGTGGCAGAGAACGAGCTGAACAGCCTCGGCGACACGACCACCCTGCTCGATCCGGCCGTGGTCGAAGAGATCAAGGCGGGGCGTCTGTGATGTTCCACCGGCCTGTCGAACACAGGACCAAGCGATGAACGGCGATCACGACAAGGTCCATCGCAGCCCGATGAAACCGCGGATCCCTTGCAATGGCGCGTAGATGTATGTCGGGTCGAAGGTGTAGCCGTTCGGGTTGCTGATCGGATCGTTCACGGTCAGATCGAAGGGGTCGAAGGGCCGCATGATCGGATCCTTCGGAACGAAGTCCAGCAGGTTCTTCACGCCACCGTAAAGCTCGAGCGCGTTGCCGGCCCTGTACTTCAACTGCATGTTCAGCAAGGCGTGCGTGGGTCCGTATTCCGGCCGGAAGTCGTTCGGCAATACCGGTAGCCGCATCGGCCCGTAGACCTGACCCGTCAGATCGGCGGACCATCGGAGCGACAGGTCGTAGCTGACGGCGAAGGTCCCCGACCAACGCGGCGCGAAGTAGACATCGGAGCGCTGCGCCTGCTGCGTGGTGAACACCTCCATAAAGGTGGCCCCGGCCGATATCCGCAACGGAGCAGCAAGTCGTGCATCCGCCGCCAGGCTGACACCTCTGGATACCGCGTGTCCATCGAGGTTCGCATAAATGATCAGATCGGGATCGGAGTGGTAGTCTGGAAGGATGCGATCGCTGAAATAGGTGTAGAACAGGGTCCCGTCCAGGCCGAACGCCCGCTTCTCGCCAGGCCACTTCTTCACGATATTGATCGCTCCGTTGAGCGATCGTTCCGGTCGCAACGCCTCGGTGATCACCACATTGCGTGCACCGGTCAGGGCCGCATGGTCCTCGGCGAACAGGTTCACCACCCGGAACCCGGTGCCGAAGTTGCCGCGCACCGTCCACCGCGGACCAGGAGACCATTTGTAGGCCAGCCGCGGCGAATGCACGAGACCATGATCCATGTCCCGATCCAAACGCATCCCCAACAGGAGCTTGTGATGCTCGTTGATGCTCCATTCGTCCTGCACGAATAGTCCGGGCAACGGACGCCGCTCGGGCCGATCGCGAACGAAGGCGCCATCGGCGTTGAAGAGGCTGGTCGCTGGCGTGTTGTCGTTGTACGTCGTCCGTCGGTAGGCGAACCCCGCGAGCAGGTCATGTCGTGCTTCGATGCGTTTGCTCCACACGAGCTGCCCGAAGAGCACATGCTGATCCGCGTCGTAGGGAGTGGTGCCATACCACGATCGCTGACGATGCCCATTGGCGCTCACTTGAAGAACGATCCGCTCCCGCACCGGCAGTTGGTACTGCCCGATCAGCTCCCACCGGCGGGTCTTGATGGCCTCCCCATATACGCTGTCCGTGCCGGCGTAAGCCGGGCTCCACGCCATCTGCCCTCCCCAACGGTCCTCGGAGACCAGTCTTCCAGCCAGGCTCGCCAGCTTCTTTTCCGGCCGTGCGAGCGCGATCTTGTTGAACACGGAGATGCGCTCCTGGAGCGTGAGATCCGTGAAGCCGTCCCCGTTCTCATCGCGCGGATCACCATAGCGGAACAGGTTCACTCCGATCAGGTCATTGACCCGCCCCTTACCGATCCTTGCTCCCATGTCGAGGTTCAGTTCCTGCCAGTTCGTTGCCATCATGTCCACCGAAGCGCGAGGCGCGAACGCCGGATCCTTCGTGATCACGTTGATGATGCCCCCCATGGCCTCACTGCCGTACAAGGAAGAACCGGGACCCTTCATCACCTCCACACGATCGATCATGCTGATGGGTATCCCACTGAGTCCGTAGACCGTGCTCAGCGCGCTAACGATGGGCATGCCATCGATCAGCACCATGGTGTAGGGTCCCTCCATTCCGTTGATGTGGATGTCGCCGGTATTGCACACGCTGCAGTTCAACTGGGAGCGCACCCCATTGATCATGCTCACCGCGTCGAACAGTACGGGACTCGGGTTCTTGCGGAAGAGCTTCGTGGAAACGACCTCGATCGGGACCGGGCTCTCGCTCCTGCTCACCTCGCGCAACGTACCCGTGATCACCACCTCCTCCAGGTCGGCTGTGGATCGCTCCACACGGATATCACCCATACCTACCTCCTCTCCCGACCGAACATGTACCATACGCTCAACAGGACCATATCCGACGACCGATATCAACAGGACCTGCCGGCCGGTGGGCACTCCCTTCAACGTGAAATGTCCATTCCCATCCGTGGCCATCCCGATCGTCGTGCCCTTGATCAGGGTGCTCCCGAAGGGTACAGGACCTAAAGGCCCCACCACACGTCCCGAAACGACACCGGACTGCCCGTGTGCCAATACGACCAACAGGCCGCACACTAGGCCGACCATCATCCGAAACATGGTGTAAATCTAATCCATATTTTAGACCCGTCTAATTATTGGGATCACGAATGGTGTGGCCCGGTCGTATGGCATGACTTGAGCATGCGGATGATCGTGCATACGGCGTGCATATCCGCCGAGCCCGACAGGACCGCTACCGACCGCCCAACGACAAGGGTCCACGACCGATCAGACCTCGACCGGATCCACTGCTGGATAGCGAGCGTGTCCGTGCTGCTTCATATAGAGGTCGAATATGATCCCGTCCGCCAGACCGACCTTGGGCACGAACATCTCCTCGATCCCAGCGTGCTCCATCACCCATAGGAAGATATCCGCCGCAGGTATGATCACGTCCGCGCGGTCCGGGCGCAGCCGCAGCACCTTCACCCGGTCCTCGAACGAATGCGCGGCGATGCGGTCCCGTTGGCGACCGATGTCCGATCGTGACAACGGTTCACCGAAGCTGTTGCCGTTCTCCTTGAAGATCCGGTTGATGTTCCCACCCGTCCCGATGGCGAGAAGGGAACCATGTTGTGCCCGCAGTTCCTCCAGAAAGGCCCGCATCTCCGACCAGCTCTCCGGTGCCACTGTCCCTTGCAGCGTTCGGACCGTCCCGATCTTGAAGCTCGCGCTCTTCACCCGCCGACCGCGCTCCAACCAGGTGAGCTCGGTGCTGCCACCACCCACATCGATATAGAGGTAGCTCCGGTCCTTCAGCAGGTCCTGGGTCCAGAATGTGCTCACGATCAGATCAGCCTCGGACCGACCACTGATCACCTCGACGTGAACGCCGCTCTCCATCTCGACCCTTGCAACGATCTCCGCGTTGTTGGCCGCTTCGCGCATGGCACTTGTGGCGCAACACCGGACGTACGGCACGTTGTACACTTCGGTGAGCAGCCGAAAGGCCTTCAGACTCTTGATCAGGTAGTCGCGTTTCGCATTACCGATCGAACCCGTACTGAACACGTCCTCACCAAGGCGTACAGGCACACGTACCAGCGTCTGCTTCTTGATGACCGGATGATCATCACGCTCGATCACCTCACCGACCAACAAGCGCACGGCATTCGAGCCGATGTCGATGGCAGCATATGTGCGTGCGCTGGCGATGCGGTGAAGGTAAGGCGCACCGGGATCGGATGAACGATCATGGATCACGGGAGCCGGCCGCACCTCTCAAGCTCCATCAGCACAGGCCCCGGAGCTTACCTGCGCCACCAGAGCGGGCACAAAGCAACCGTTCCGATCCGAACCGTCCTTCGTTTGAGACCACGCATTCGTCCTGAGCGGTGATCGGCTGATAAGCTACCTTTCTCACATGGCGCGAAACCTTCTTACAGCCTTGCTGTTCAGCCTTCTGTCCACCGGCAGCACCATGGCCCTCACGGTCTCTGTTTCTGCCTTCGGTAACCAGATCTGCCAGAATTTGCTGGGCGGAGTCTCGGCGACCGTCGGTGGCGGTGTTCCTCCTTATTCGTACCTGTGGAACAATGGTAGCACGGAGCAATCGCTGTTCGGTCTCGCGGCGGGGATCTACTCGGTCGTGGTGACCGATGCCGTCGGCACCACGGCAACGGGTCAGGCCGAGGTGCTGGCCCTCAACGCCTATCCGTCCGCCACCGTCGACGAACAGAGTCATTGCAATGGCATGCAACCCTTCGTGGTCTTCTGGGCCGGGACCGAGAACGGCATGCCTCCGGATCCGATGACCGGAACACAGCACGGGCCCGGTCCATATTCCTTCCAAGCCACGGGTTATTCAACGAGCTATGGCGAATGGCCACAGGCGTGCTCGTGGTATTCCTATTACATGGTCGGTGTGGATGCACCGGCTGGGTCGAGCGTGACCGTGAACTACGAGGATGGGTCCGGTTGTCCCGGATCGTTCCTCTTTCAGGTCCCTCAACCGATCATCCTGCCCACCCTGCAGATCGTGGATGTGACCGGATCATGCTCTAATGGCGCCTTCGGCACGGCCACCCTGAGCATCAACGCTCCGGGGCCGGCGCCCTTCAGGATCCGTTTGAAGAACAGCGCGCACCAGCCACACCCAGGCGTTTGTGACTTCCTGACCTACGAGTATGAGACCACCGCCTCGCACGTTTTCGCCGGGCTGGCTCCCGGGACGTATTGGGTCGTGAGCGATATCGACGTGTACGGCCTTCGCGAGGACATTCAGGCTCCGTGCTCCGATTCCATCTCCTTCGTTGTTCCCGACCTCGGCACCACCTGTGGTCTGGTCAGTGGCCGGGTACATATCGACAACAACGCCGACTGCGCGTTCAACAGCGGCGAGAACAACGTACCTGGCACGGTCATCGAGATCACTCCCGGGCCGTACTACACAACCACCGGCTCCTCCGGCACCTATGCCGTGAACCTGCCCTATGGAACCTATCAGTTCGAGGAGCAGCACCCGGTGGTACAACAGAGCTGCCCGCTCAACGTGACCGTGGCTGAGGCCTCCCTCACCAACCGCAACATCCCCTGTGCCGGTGGGATGCCTTTGGATGCTCGCGTGCTCATGGCCAACGGCGCCGCCCGTCCTGGATTCGAGATCCTGTATTCGATCGATGTCGACAACCTCACCACGGCGACCACCGGCGCGACCACATTGACCGTGCAGGTCGATCCCGCGCTCACCTTCTTGAGCATGACGAACGGTGGTGCCGCCGCAGGAAACACTTATACGTGGAACCTGACGATGACCAGCGCGTTCCAGCACCGAGAGGTCCGGCTCCGCATGCACGTACCCCCGGATGTGGGACTCATCGGATCGACCCTGACCACCACCGCCACGCTGACCACCGCCAACACCGATGCGGATCTTTCCAACAACACCGCGATCAGCCAGCAGCTCGTGACCGGGAGCTTCGACCCGAATGACAAGCTTGCACGTAGCTCCAGTGGTTCGAGCACGACGTACGTGATCGGCCAGGACGAATGGATCGATTACACCATCCGCTTCCAGAACACCGGCACGGACACCGCCTTCAATGTGCTGATCACCGATACGCTGCCAACCACGCTTGATCCAGCGACCGTGCAATGGGGTCCGACCTCGCATAGCTGTACCCGCTCCATGGCCTCGAACGGAACCCTCAAGTTCCTTTTCACCAACATCCTCCTGCCGGACAGCAACGCGAATGAGGCCGCGAGCCATGGTTTCGTGAACTTCCGCATCCGGCCACGCAACCCAGTGCTGCCCGGTATCACCATCGAGAACACCGCCAACATCTACTTCGACTTCAATCCGCCGGTGATCACAGAGCCCAGCGTGCTCGTGGCGGAGTTCAGTACGGGGGTGGCGGAGCTGATCGGTGTACCGGATATGGTCCTGCTGCCGAACCCCACGGACGGTATGCTGACCGTGTGTTTGCGCGACGACTCCTTTGCCGGCGGATGGCTCCGTGTACTTGCAATGGATGGTCGGTTGGTCTTCGAAGAACGCGTGACCTCGAACAAGATCGACCTTGACCTTTCTGCGCTTGCCTCTGGTCCCTATACCATCCACATAATTTCACCACAGGACCTCTCTATCGGATCGCGTGTGACTGTGCATTGAATCGAACCACTCTCCCACTTCACCCACCATGAAGCATCTGCTTACCCCCTTCATCCTCCTCTTCTCATTCGGCCTGCACGCCCAAGAGGAATGGTCCATCAAAATGAAGCCATGGGGGACCAATGCCGTTGACTACTGGGCTTTGTATGACGGCGTTGCCTTCAGCTTGGGCGACTACATCCTGTTCGGCATGGGATACCGCGAGAATTATGAGGCTTCCGCCATGTTCCGTAAATATCATCCCGCAACCAACACCTTCACGGATTTCACCGGCGGACTCCCGGAATCCGGCTTGTCCTACTTCAACGCAGGTGGAGGTGGCATCGGCTTTTCGATCGGTGATGTAGGATATGCGGGGCTTGGTGGCACTGGCGTGTTCGATGCCAATGACTCGATCTTCCGGTACACGCTCGCCGCTGATCATTTCTGGGCCTTGGATCCGATCGTGTTCCCAGGCGGAGAACGCAATCAAGCCATCTGCTTCGTGATCGGCGACAAAGCGTACATCGGTGGTGGGGTCGACGCGTATGCATTGAACACGTTCCGCGACCTCTGGGAATATTCCGAAGCAAGCGGTTGGGTGCAACGAGCGAACATGCCTGCGACCATCGGATCGGGTACGGCCTTCGCGCTGGATGGAAAAGGCTATGTGATCAGCAGTACCGGTACACAACTCTGGTGTTATGACCCGACCACCAACGCATGGACCACCAAAGCCCCCTATCCAGCTGGCGCGCGCGATGGAGCGGTGGCCTTCACCAAGGATGGCAAAGGATACGTGGGCTCGGGCTATCGGACCGGGATCGGTCGAACACGGGACTTCCATTCGTACGATCCCGCAACCGATTCGTGGTCTTCCGCGCCTGACCTGTGGGATGCCTATGGGCGCCAGCATGCCATAGCCGTATCCCATGGCGACAAGGCGTACGTGATCGGTGGCAATGCGTTGTTGAACGGCTCGGCACCCGCGGCCGAGATCTGGGAACTAGGTCCACCTGCGCCACTGGTGCCAGGCACATGGGTACAACGACCATACATTCCTGGCGCCCCACGCGAACGGCCCGTGACCTTCGTGATCGACGATAACATGTATGTGGCCGGCGGTAACACGGGTTTCAGTAATTACCTGGCCGAACTGTGGGCCTACGATCCGGAGGCACGCAGCTGGACCGCACGCGCCCCGATGCCGGTGGCAGGTGCACAAGCCGGCGCCGCGATAGATGGTAAGGGCTATGTGCTCCTAGGTGCGGATGCGAACAATTTCTGGGCCTATGACCCGGTGGCGAACGCATGGACACAACGCGCCGACATGCCCGGTGGTGCGCGCGACCGACCAGTGGCCTTCGGGCTGAATGGTCGCATATACGTCGGCACTGGTGCGATCAACACCGTACGCCAGTCCGACCTATGGGGCTACGACCCGGTCACCAACAGTTGGGAGCAACGAACCAGTATGGCAGGTACCGGCGTCCACTCCGCTGCGGCCTTCGTGATCGATAACAAAGGCTGTATAAGTGCCGGTAACTTGAACGGATCCAGCACCGCCTCCAGTGCCGTTCGGTGTTACGACCCTTCCACCGATAGCTGGTCTGGCCTTGCGAGTTTCATGGTACCCAACCAGATCCAGGCGCACATGGCCTTCGCCATCGGCGACCAAGCTTACAGGGCTGGCGGCTATATCTCCTCCAACCTCCTGAATGCATTCCACAGCTACGACCTGGCCACCGATGCCTGGACCGTGGAAGCCACCGCTGGCGGTGGATGGCGTAGAGATGGAGCAGCGGCCGGAGTTGCTGGACGTGGTTTCCTCACCTGTGGGTATCTGAATCCGGTCAGTTCATTCGCGACTTCCGGTGAACGGGTGAATGATCTGTGGGAGTACATACCAACGAACTACACGGCGAACCCAGGGATCGTGCTTGCTGCAAGCGTTCTGCTCGGAGGACCGTATGTTGAGGCAGGACAGACCATGAGCGATGGTTTGCGCACCGCCGGCCTGATCCCGCTTTTCGAACCCTATTCTTCGCTGGGCTTTGCCCATGTGAACGGCGGTGGCGAAATGATCCTGCCAGCAGTGCTTGATGTGAGCGGCCCGAACGCCATCGTGGACTGGCTGTTCTTGGAACTTCGCTCCACCGCGGATCCGAGCGTTGTACTGGCCACGCGGAGTGCGCTGTTGCAACGCGATGGCGATGTAGTGGATGTGGATGGGACCTCACCCCTTGCGTTCGATGCGCCCCCGGGCGATTACCACATCGCCGTTCGGCACCGCAACCACTTGGGGACCATGAGCGCCGGATCGATCACGCTTTCATCCACTCTTTCCAGTATGGACTTCACGAACCCCGGATCCACCACGTACGGAACCAATGGCCAAATGAATGTGAATGGGACCATGATGCTCTGGCCCGGCGATGGCAACGCGGATGGTGTGGTGAAGTATGCCGGTTCGGCCAACGACCGTGACCGGGTCCTCGTGGCCATCGGCGGTATGGTCCCCACGAATGTGGTATCCGCGATCTACGATCCGCGCGATATCGACCTGAACGGCCAGATCAAATACACCGGGGAAACGAACGATCGGGACATCATCCTGCAAACGATCGGGGGAACGGTACCCACTGCAGTGAGAGCAGAGCAGATGCCGTAGCACCTTCACTTCAGCACCGCCAACCGCTCCTCCAACGCACGGATCTTCGCCTCAGCGTCGGTCTTCTTCTTGCGCTCGTTCTCCAACACCTGCGCCGGGGCGCCGCTCACGAACCGCTCGTTGCCCAGCTTCTTCTCCACGCTGGCCAGGAAGCCCCGCAGATAGGTGAGTTCCTCTTCGGCCTTCTTCGCTTCGGCGGCGGCGTCCATTTGCGGCAGCACGACAACATACTCTGTGGCTCCAGAGAATACAGCTGTTGCACCTGCAGGTATTGATCCATATGGTGGTGCTAGGGAACCTGTATTAGCTAGTTTGTCTACCAAGGAGCCTGAGGCAAATGACAAAGGCGTACTAACAGTGGGGCCCACCTGTAGCGCATCCTTAGGCGACAGGCCCCGTTCATTGCGCACCCCGCGCACTGCGCTCACCAGGTCGAAGGCATGCTGCATCTCCGCTTCGAGGGTCGCATCACCAGCACCGCCCTCCGGCCAGCTGGCCACGATCAGATCATCCTTCCTTTCGCGTAGCAAGTGCCAGACCTCTTCGCTCAGGAAGGGCATGAAGGGATGCAACAGCTTCAGCACATCCTCGAAAAGGCCGAGCGTGGCCTCATAGGTCGTGCGGTCGATCGGCTCGCCCACACCATTGACGAACGCGGGCTTGATGCTCTCCAGGTACCAGCTGCACAGATCATCCCAGATCAACTTGTAGGTGGCCATCAACGCCTCGCTGATCCGGAACTGTGCGAATAAGGCATCGATCTCAGCGGTGCCCCGCGCGATCCTTGAACGCATCCAGGCCACGGCCGCGGCGGAAGCGTCCGGCTGCGGGATGTCCTTCACCTCCCAGCCCTTCACCAGACGGAACGCGTTCCAGATCTTGTTGCCGAAGTTGCGGCCCTGCTCGCACAACGAATCGTCGTAAGGCAGGTCGTTGCCGGCGGGTGAGGTGAGCAGCATGCCCACGCGCACACCATCGGCTCCGTACTTGGCGATGAGGTCGAGCGGATCCGGGCTGTTGCCCAGGCTCTTGCTCATCTTCCGGCCGATCTTGTCGCGCACGATGCCCGTGAGGTACACGTTCTTGAACGGCACCTCGTCCCGGTATTCCAGCCCGGCCATGATCATGCGCGCCACCCAGAAGAACAGGATCTCCGGCGCGGTCACCAGGTCGTTCGTGGGGTAGTAGTACTTGATGTCCGCGTTGTCCGGGTCCTTGAAGCCGTCGAACACGCTGATCGGCCATAACCAGCTGCTGAACCAGGTGTCCACCACGTCCTCGTCCTGCTTGATGCCGCTGGTGCTCTGCCCTGCCTTGGTGAATTGGTCAATGGCCTCGGCCTCGGTGCGGCACACGACCGCATCACCAGCATCGTTGTACCAGGCCGGTATCCGCTGCCCCCACCACAACTGGCGGCTGATGCACCAGTCGCGCACGTTCTCCATCCAGTACGTGTAGGTGTTCACGAACTTCTGCGGATGCAGTTTCACGCGGCCATCCTTGACCACTTCCAGCGCGGGCTTGGCCAGTGCATCCATCTTCAGGAACCACTGCAGGCTGAGGCGCGGCTCGATCACCGCGTCGGTGCGCTCGCTGGTGCCCACCTTGTTCACGATATCCTCGGTCTTCACGAGGTGGCCCTGCGCCTCCAGCTCCTCCGCGATCTTCTTGCGCACCACGAAGCGGTCCTCCCCTATGTATAACTGCGCGGCTGCACTCAGCGTGCCGTTCGGCTCCAGGATATCGATGGTCTCCAGACCATGCCTCTTGCCCAGCTCGTGGTCGTTCACGTCGTGCGCGGGCGTCACCTTCAGCGCCCCAGTTCCGAACTCACGCTCCACATAGGCATCGAAGATCACCGGGATGCTGCGACCGATCAGCGGGACCAGCACGCGCTTGCCCTTCAAGTGTGCATAACGCTCATCCTCCGGATGCACCGCCACCGCCGTATCGCCGAGGATCGTTTCCGGACGCGTGGTAGCGATCGTCACCCACTCTTCGTTGGCGGCAGCCCCCTCTCCCTCGGAGAGGGGGTTGGGGGCGAGGCTCTCCACTCTGTACCGAATGTAGTACAGCTTCGAGTTCACCTCCTTGTGGATCACCTCCTCATCGCTCACGGCGGTAAGCGCCACAGGGTCCCAGTTCACCATACGAAGTCCACGGTACACCAGTCCCTTCTTGTGCAGGTCGATGAAGACGTCGATCACCGCCTCACTCAGGTCGGGCTCCATGGTGAAGCGTGTACGGTCCCAATCGCAGCTGGCGCCGAGCTTCTTCAACTGCTCCAGGATCACGCCGCCGTACTTCTCCTTCCACGCGAAGGCATGCTTCAGGAACTCCTCACGGCCGATCGCGCTCTTCTTGATGCCCTGCTCACCCAAAAGCCGCACCACCTTGGCTTCGGTAGCGATGCTCGCATGGTCCGTTCCAGGCACCCAGCAAGCGTTCTTGCCTTGCATCCGCGCGCGGCGCACCAGCACATCCTGGATGGTGTTGTTCAGCATGTGCCCCATGTGCAACACGCCCGTCACGTTCGGAGGGGGGATCACCACCGTGTACGGCTCGCGCTCATCCGGTACACTTCGGAAGTAGCCCTTCTCCATCCAATGCTGGTACCACTTGCCTTCCGCTTCCTGCGGCTCGAATCGTTTCGGGATCTCCATGTGCGCTCCTTAGGACCGTTGCAGCCTTTTTTCGGATCGCGAAGGTACGGAGATGCCTCCTGGAAGGGTGCTAAGGCACGATGGTGATCGTCGTCCCTCCAGCCTGGATGTACGGAAAGATCTCGTCGAGGTCCGGGTTCTTCAGCGCGATACAGCCCCAGGTCCAGTCCGCCCCCATATCGATCCAGTGGTCCATTCCCTCCGGCACACCATGGATCCCGATCTCGCCGCCGATGTCGGCCGTTGCGGGAATGGTGCCGTTCCGTTTCCGCTCGGCGAACCGGCGACGGCTTTCAGCGTTCGGATAGTCCACCCACACGAAGGCATGCCACTTCGCGTGCAGGCGCTTGCTCCGGATCCCGAACACACCCTCCGGGGTCTTGCGGTCCCCCTGCATCATCTTATCGCCTTCGGGCACCTCGCCGAGCACGCACGGATACGTCCTCAGCACCCGATCACCGGCGATCACATCGAAACGCCGCTCCGACTTGTCCACCACGAATTGGATGTCCTTCGCCGCGATCCCCAGACTGTCCATCTGTGCAGCCAATCGCATCGGGATCACCTGAGCAGCTTCCTCCGTTGTGGCGATCTCGGCCTCCGGTGGCTGTGCATGGTACCCCGTCACCTGCATCGCAAGGAGGAGAACCATGAGATACGTCGCTCGGGTCCGCATGAAGGCTGAATGCATGCCATCAGCCGCCGTAACGGCGACCTGGATCCTCATGGACATCCGATGCAACGGCACGGATGTTGTCGGCGTCGGGGCCGATCAGGGCCCCGAGACCTGTGCTGTTAAACTCCTGTTAAGGTCTCCAAGCCCCCCTACCCACCCCGCTACCTTCGGCGTACAAAAGCACGAAACGACACCCGATCAACCCATGAAACAACTGCTTCTCACCCTCGGCCTGAGCCTCTTCACCCTCGGCGTCATGGCCCAACCGGACATGAAACCGGTAGGCGGTACGGGCCCCATGATCAGCCTGGACAAGGAGGTGCATGACTACGGCACCATCAAACAGGGCGGCAATGGCGAGTGCGAGTTCACCGTGACCAACACCGGGGATCAACCCCTCATCATCTCCCAGTGCCAGGGTAGCTGCGGCTGCACGGTACCACAGTGCGATACCACCCCGATCAAGCCGGGGCAGACGAGCACCATCAAGGTGAAGTACGACAGCAACCGTGTCGGACCGATCAACAAGAGCGTGACCATCACCAGCAACGCGACCAACGCGCCCAGCAAGGTGGTCACCATCAAAGGCACGGTGGAAGCCTCCGCCGCTGCCGCTGAGCCGGCCAAGTAAGGCCCACTGAACCTCTCACATCCCACAGACCTACAACCAACCCAAGCTCATGAAACAGCTCCTTTTCTCGCTGGCCTTCGCCGGACTCGTGTTCAACGCACAGGCCCAGGGCCCGCAACTTTCCATCGACAAGGAAGTGCACGATTACGGCACCATCAAACAGGGCGATAACGGCACCTGCGAGTTCACCGTGACCAACACCGGTGACCAGCCGCTCATCATCACCAACTGCAAGGGTAGCTGCGGTTGCACCGTACCGAAGTGTGATACGGCCCCGATCATGCCGGGTGCCAAGACCACGATCACCGTGAAGTACGACACCAAGCGTGTGGGCGCCATCAACAAGAGCGTGACCATCACCAGCAATGCCACCAACACCCCGGAGAAGGTGGTCCGCATCAAAGGCACGGTGGAAGGCGCTCCCGAAACACCCACCTCGCCCGTGAAGGAGGCCAGCCCGATGGCACCGGTGGAGAAAGGATAGAACGAACAGCCGATCTTTGGAAAGCCCCCTTCCGTGGAAGGGGGCTTTCGCGTTCCAGCAGTCGCGCCGGAACACCGATCTTCGCCCCGCGCGCCACAACGCGATCGTACCCCAGCACATGCCAGCGATATCCACCAAGGGGCGGTTGATGCCTCCTTCCCCGATACGGAAACTCGTTCCCTACGCCGAAGCCGCCAAGGCACGCGGCACCAAGGTGATCCACCTCAACATCGGGCAGCCGGACATCGCCTCGCCCGCCGTGGCGCTCGATGCCATCCGCCACCTCGACCGCAAGGTGATCGAGTACAGCCACAGCGCAGGGTACGAGAGCTACCGCAAAGGACTCGCCCAGTACTACAAGGGAGTTGGCATTGACATCACCCATGAACGGATCCTCGTGACCAACGGTGGCAGCGAGGCCCTGCTCTTCGGTATGATGGCCTGCTTCGAACCGGGCGATGAGATCATCATCCCTGAACCGTTCTATGCGAACTACAACAGCTTCGCGCTGGCGGCGGGGATCACCGTCATTCCCCTGCGCACCGTCATCGAGGATGGCTTCTCCCTGCCTCCGATCAGCGCCTTCGAGGCGCTCATCACTCCGCGCACCAAGGGCATCCTCATCTGCAACCCGGGCAACCCCACCGGCCGGATCTATGGCCGCGAGGAACTGGAACGCCTGCGGGACATCGTGAAGGAACACGACCTCTTCCTCTTCGCCGATGAGGTTTACCGGGAGTTCTGCTACGACGGTGCCGAGCACATCAGCGCGATGTCGTTGGACGGGATCGACCAGCAGGTGGTGCTGATCGACAGTGTGAGCAAGCGCTACAGCATGTGCGGCGCCCGCGTAGGGGCCCTGCTCACGCGGAACGCGGAACTCTATGATGCTGTCCTCAGGTTCGCACAGGCCCGCCTGAGCCCTCCCACGCTCGGACAGATCGCCTCGGAGGCGGCGCTGGCCACACCCGCGTCCTATTTCACCGACGTGATCGATGAATACAAGCAACGGCGCGACCTGCTCGTGAACGGGTTGAACGGGATCCCGGGCGTGATCTGTCCAATGCCGAACGGCGCCTTCTATTGCATCGCCGAACTACCCATCCACGACAGCGACCACTTCTGCCAGTGGCTGCTTGAATCGTTCAGCCTGGATGGGCACACGGTCATGATGGCCCCGGCAACCGGATTCTATGCGGAACCTTCCACCGGAAGGAAACAGGTGCGCCTCGCCTACGTCCTCGAGAAGGACCTGCTGGAACGCGCGGTGGCCATCCTCCGCGCCGCACTGCCCGCCTTCCCAGGATAGCCGCGGGCCGATCCGGGTCGATCGTCCCTCGTCGAAGGGAAAAGGCCCTTCCTCTTTCGGAAACCTCCGCTTGTCGACCAACGTAGAACGGTCGCCGTGACCTCGTTGTCACGACGATCGTACCATGAAGCAAGCGTCCTTCAGAACAGTGATCATCGCGCTGGTGGCCATCGCCGGTCCGTCCAGTGTGTTCGCTCAATCAAGCCCTACGGACCAGTTGCTCAGTCTGGCCGCCGAGGCTCCCATCAGCTTCCCGCAGGAAAAGCAGCTCACGGCCTGGCTCCTCGCCATGGACCCGCACGCGACCTTGCTCGTGGATGAGGATCGGAAGGACATCGTGGCGCGAACACGTGTCCGATTGGACCTCGCGGAACTGCTTGAGGCGGGCGCCGCACTTGGCATGGTCCTGCGCTCGAACGTGGCGATGAACACTTCGGCCTCCACCGGAGAAACGATCGACGATTGAACCATGAAGAGGGAATTTCCAATAACACCGACGATCAAGTCCCGCTCCTCTCTCCGAGCACTGACGACCCTGGCCTTCGGCCTGACCATGTTCCTGGTGCATGCTCAAGCCCCATCCAACGCATGCGGGACTGCACTGGCGAATGAATATCCCGTGGGTACGACCTGTTCGTACAACGACTTCGACAAACCCGGTTCCTTCACCGCCACCTACAACCCGGCTACCTGCAACTCGGACAACAACGACGACGCCTGGGGATGGTTCACGGCGACCGGGACCACGGCGACGGTCACCTTCGACCCGGATGACAACCACGACCCGATCCTGCACGTGTTCTCCGGAGCATGCGGATCGCTCTCGCAGGAAGGTTGCGCCGATGCAGCGGGGAACGGCGGCAACGAAACAGTGGCCATCGCCACCACACCGGGGTCCACTTACTTCATCCGCGTCCAGCGTGACAACACGAACAACGCGATGAACGGCAGGCTCTGCATCGTCGCTCCACCAGCGAATGACGACCCCTGCCAGGCCGTGTCCCTGCCGGTGAACAGCAGTTGCGTGAACACCGCCGGCACCAACTCGAGCGCTACAGCGACCGCCGGCATCCCCGCACCCGGTTGCGCCAACTACTCTGGCAGCGATGTGTGGTTCTCCTTCGTGGCGCCCGCCACGCCGGAGCCCGTCACCATCAGTACCACGGCAGGTTCTCTGACCGACGGTGCGCTCGCCTTGTATAGCGCTACCGCTTGTGCCGGTACCTACACCCTCATCGAATGTGATGACGACGATGGGCCCGGGTACATGCCCGAGATCATCAGGTCCGGATTGACCGCCGGTGTGACCTACTACGTCCGCGTATGGGGCTACAACGGCGCCACCGGTTCCTTCGATATCTGTGTCTCCATACCACCGGCACCTGCCAATGATGATCCGTGCAGCGCAGTGACGCTCACCCTGAACAGCAACTGCAGCTACACCAGTGGCAGCAACCAGAGCGGCACGGCCACCGCTGGCATCCCGGCCCCCGGATGCGCCAGCTATTCCAACGCTGATGTCTGGTTCTCCTTCGTCGCACCCGCCTCAGGCGAAGCAACCATCCGGACCAATGCCGGAACGCTCACCAATGGGGGTCTGGCCGTGTACAGCGCGACGGCCTGCGCAGGCACCTACACCCTGCTGGAGTGTGATGACGACGACGGACCTGGGGACATGGGCGAGATCACGCGCACAGGCCTGACACCCGGGAACACTTACTACATCCGTGTCTGGGGCAACGGGGGAGGCACGGGCACCTTCGGGATCTGCCTGACCGTACCGCCTCCGGCCAATGATGAACCCTGTGGTGCCATTGCGCTCACACCGACCAGTTCCTGCACCGTGCTCGCCGCCACGAACGTGGGAGCCTCCGCCTCCACCGCACAACCGGATCCGGGCTGTGGCGGTACACCCTCGAACGATGTATGGTACTCCGTGGTGGTACCGGCCAACGGATTCCTCACCCTTCGCGCCACTCCGGGTACGATGACCGATCCCGCGATGGCCGTGTACAGCGCCACCGGGTGTGACGGCACCTTCAACCTGCTCGACTGCGATGACGACGATGCCTCCGGTCTCGGATCCATCATCACCCTTTCCCCCGGTGGTGTCACACCCGGCGCCACCTATTATGTGCGCGTTTGGAGCGCCAGCGGTGGAGCCGGGACCTTCAACCTCTGCGCGGAAACACCAAGCGCGAGCTGTTTCATGGCCGTGCGCATGTTCGACACGAACGACAACGGCTGGGGCAGCTCCAGGCTTACCATCCAGGTCGGTGCAGCTGCCGCGGTGAACTACTGGCTGCCCGACCAGGCGGAGGATGTCGTCTATCTCCCCTTCACCGATGGACAGCTCGTCCAGGTATCCTATGCCACCGGCGGTTCCGGCGGCCAGAGCCAGATATCCTACATGATCCAGATCGGTGCGGGGATCCTGTTCGCGGACGGACCCACGCCGACAACCGGCCTGGTGCATGCCTCCACCCTGTCGTGTTCACCCATCGCAGCGCCTACGAGCGACTGCAGCGGGGGTGAACGCCTGTGCGGAGGAACCGCCTTTTCCGGCAACCCCAGCAACACCGGCGCCGTTTCGGACCTCAACCTGCACACGCGGGGATGCCTATCCTCCAACGAACGCCAGGGCAATTGGTACTATATCATCCCGAGCGCCTCCGGCACCATCGGAATGACCATCGCGCCATCCGACACCGATGATGACTACGACTTCGCGGTGTGGGGACCCTCGACATCAAAGACCTGCCCGCCAATGGCCGCCCCTTACCGGTGCTCCTATAGTGGAGACACCGGGAATACGGGCATGGGGAATGGAGCCTCGGATCCCACCGAGAACCACCTGGGCGACAAATGGGTGGCTCCGATCGATGTGACACTCGGGGAATACTACGTGCTCTACGTTTCGAACTATAGCAGATCCGGCCTTTCGTTCGATCTGTCCTGGTCGCTCACCAACGGGGCCAGCCTGGATTGCGCCATCCTACCGGTGGAACTGCTCAGCTTCACCGGTGAAGCGCAGGATCGCTCGGTGATCCTCGAATGGATCACCGCCTCCGAATCCAACAGTTCCCATTTCGTGGTCGAGCGAAGCACCAACGGCTATCAGTTCAATGGGATCGGCGAAGTGGATGCAGCGGGCAACTCCAGCTCCCTCGTCGAATATGCCTTCCTCGACCCTTCACCGCAGCGGGGGATCAACTACTACCGCTTGAAGCAGGTGGATATCGATGGCACGACGGAGCTATCGGACATCGTTCCGATCCGGTTCGATCAGCTCGTGGACGCAGGTGCACCTTATCCAAACCCAACACATGACCAGGTCAAGCTGGACCTTGAGCTTGTCTTGGAGAAGGAGCTGGTGTTCGCGATCCTCGATGCGAGTGGACGGACCATCCATCAGGAACGGCGTCAGTTCGCCGCTGGAGCTGCCACGTTCCGCACCGATGTGGCCGGTCTGAACCCTGGCGTCTACCTGTTGCATGTTTCCGACGCGAACGGCGAGACCTACCGCACAGGGCGTTTCGTGGTGGAATAGGCCATGCGCACCCAAGCATATGACCAACTCGATATCAACACATTACGAGCACAGATAGCCGGTCACCCCGACCACCTTCCGCGAAAAGGAAGGAACTGGCAGGGCCCGGACAACGTAAAAATTTGACAAACCAGATCCGGTCGCCATATTTTTTACACTCGTCGTGCAATAATGACGATCCATCTAACTCCACTTCCATGGCCATCTCAACATCCCCCCCCCACTTGGTCCGGTTGCGGAAGTCATTCGAAAGCACGCTGCCTTTCATAACCGCGCTGCTGATCATCCCCTTCTTTGGAGCTTCTGACCTGAGCGCGCAGACCAGCGAGACCTATTCCTGCCGCATCTGGTTCGGCAAGGTGGAGAACAGCGCCATGCCCAAGCCTTGGCTCACCAGCCTTTCCGATGGCTATGGCACGACATCCATCGGGATGGAGGAGGACGGATGCTCCATCTGGTTCGATACCGACGAACGCGTCATCCTCAGCGAACTGGAGGATCGGGCATCGGCTGTGGGCTATACGGTCTTCGGATACACCTGCGTGAACAACATGGACGATAGCACTTTCGGGGAAGGTGTGCCGCCCATGCCCGTGCATGTGAATACCGGTGACGAGACCGGTGATCATGCCCGATACGCCGCCGCCAAAGCCCAGTGGATCAACGCCCATCCAAGGGCTTATGCCTACGTGACGGATCCCGAACAGACCGGTACACCTCATGACAAATAAGCATCAGGCAACCCTGCGCCCCTTCATCGCCCTGGCGATGCAAGGTGCCTTTGTCGCATCCGGGATCGCCCAGAGCTCGTCCGA